>NZ_JBWKFM010000023.1:0-138980 GCF_056434285.1 Streptomyces sp. NPDC044063 | reverse complement strand
GGGGGGGGGGGGGGGGGGGAGGGGAGACGGGAGGGGGGGCGAGAGGAGGGAGAGGTCGGTTCTCGGCCGTCTCCCCCTCCCCCCCCTCCCTCCCCCCCCCCCCCTCCTCCCTCCCCCCCCCCCCCCCCCCCCCCCCCCCCCCCGCCGCCGTCCGCCGTGGTGGCGAAGACGGTTCCGGCGTCCGCCGTGACGATGTCGTGCACGATGGCCAGGCCGAGTCCGGAGCCGGGAGTCGCCTGGGTCCGGGGGCCGCGGTAGAAGCGGTCGAAGACGGCGTGCCGCTCGTCGGGCGCGATGCCCGGGCCCTGGTCCCGTACGGCCAGCCTGCCGCCGCCGATGTGCACGGTGACCGGGGTGCCCTCGGGGCTGAACTTCACCGCGTTGCTGAGGAGGTTGTCGACGCACCGCTGGAGCGCGCGCGGCCGGGCGCGCACCAATGCCGGCGGGTTGCCGTCGTCCTCGACGACCAGGACGACGCGCCCCGTCCGCTGGCGGAAACGCTGCGCGCCGTCCTCCGCGGCGATGGTCAGATCGACGGCCTCGGGCTCCTCGTCCGTGTGCCGGTCCGTGGCCAGTTCGACGAGCTCGCGCACCAGGTCGTCGAGGGCGGCGGTCTCGTTGACCAGGGTGGCGAGGATCTGCTCCTCGTCCTCGGGGGCGAGCCTGCCGCGCGCCCGCTGGAGCAGTTCGGCACTCCCCCGTACCGAGGTGAGCGGCGTACGCAGTTCGTGGCCGGCGTCCTGGACCAGTTGCTGCTGCTGGGCACGGGAGCGGCGCAGCGCGGCGAGCATGTGCTCGAAGCTGTGCGTCAACTGGCCGATCTCGTCGGACCCGGCGGGCGGCAGCGGCGTGGCGAGGTCCTGGGTGGTGGTGATGCGCCGGGTGGCGCCGGCCAGTCGGCGGACCGGCCGCAGGACCCGCCCCAGGACGAGCCAGCCGAGGAGTGCCGCGAGGGCGATGGCGGCCGCGGTGGTCCAGGTGATCCGCCACAGGAACTGGTCGTCGACGCGCGCGGCGCCCTCGTAGCTCTGGCCGACCATGACCGCCCCGCCTCCGGGCAGGGGCCTGGTCAGGGTGCCGTACTCGATGCCGGCGACGTCGACGTCCACGCGGGCCTCGCCCTTACCCGTACGGGCCACGCGCAGCGCGTCCGGCGGGACCGGCAGAGACTCGCGGCCGGGTGCCAGCGGCCTGACCGTCCCATCGGCGGACACGGTCTGCTCGATCATGCCCGGCCGGGCGGGCGGGGTCCGGTCGGCGTCGAGGAGGGTGACGACGGTGTCCGTACGGTCGACGAGGCCCCGCTCGAGCTCGTTGCCGACCAGGTCGCCCACGCCCCGGTACGACATGAAGGCGGCGAGGGTGATGGCGAGCGCGGCGGTCCCGGCGACGACAGCGGTGATCTTCGTACGGAGGGTAAGGATGCGAAAGGTACGGAGCATCAGGCGGGCCGGATCGCGGGCCGGATCGTGTAGCCGACGCTGCGAACGGTGTGGATCAGCCGGGGCTCGCCGTCCTGCTCGGTCTTCTGACGCAGATAGCCGATGTAGACGTCGAGGGAGCGGGAGGTGGTGTCGAAGTCGAACCCCCAGATCCGCTCGTAGATCTGCGACCGGCCGAGGACCACACCCGGGTGGCCCAGCAGCAGTTCCAGCACGTCGAACTCGGTCTTCGTCAGGTCCAGCCGCCGCTCCCCGCGGAACGCCTGCCGGGACGCGGGATCCAGGGTGAGGTCCGCGACCGTCAGGGTCCCGGATTCCGCGGGCGGGTCCGTGCGCCGCAGCAGG
Organism: Streptomyces sp. NPDC044063; assembly: GCF_056434285.1. NCBI lineage: Bacteria > Bacillati > Actinomycetota > Actinomycetes > Kitasatosporales > Streptomycetaceae > Streptomyces > Streptomyces sp. NPDC044063. Next base: position 137,193 of record NZ_JBWKFM010000023.1, on the reverse strand, counting down.
GCGCGGATGCGGGCGAAGAGCTCCTCGGTCGCGAACGGCTTGGCCAGATAGTCGTCGGCGCCCGCGTCGAGTCCCGCGACCCGGTCGCCGACCTCCTGCCGGGCCGTCAGGACCAGGACGGGCAGCCGGTCGCCGCGCCGGCGCAGCATCCGGCACAGGCCGAGGCCGTCGAGGCCCGGCATGACCACGTCCACCACCGCCAGGTCGGGTCGCTCCTGTTCCAGGAGGCCGAGGGCCTCCAGGCCGTCGCAGGCCATGAGTACCCGGTAGCCCTCGAAGCGCAGCAGCTGGTTCAGGGTGCTGCGCACGCCCGGGTCGTCCTCGACGACCAGTACCGTCCGGCGATTTCCCGTTTCATCGGTCATATGATCATCTTCGTCGGTGGCGGACGCGGTCAGGACACCGGATCGTCCGGCCCGTCAGCGGCGGAAGTCGGCGGCGCCGCCGACGGGGTCGACGGGGTCGACGGTGATCGGCTGGAGGGCGCTCAGGCAGGAGGTGTCGCCCGGCTCGCCCGTGCGGATGAAGTGCGAGGAGACGCCGGTGACGCAGCCGCTCGTCTCCAGCTCGGGCACATGCCCCGTATTGCGGACCGAGAAGAACCGGCTGTCGCGGAACTGCGCGGCGGCCTTCTCGCCGTTCGCGTCGGGGGTGTTGGCGTCGAGGTCACCGGAGAGCACGAGGACCGGGACGTCGGGCAGCTCGATGTTCGTGGGCTGCGGGTCCGGGGTGTCCTTCCCCGGCCAGCCGATGCACACGTCACCGCCGTCCGTGTGCCCCTCGGTGAAGCCCTTGGTGCTGAACGCCCCGTGCTCACCGGGACGCACGGCCGCCAGCGCCGTGCGGTACTGACGCCACCGCACGGACCGCGGCGCCTCCTTCGACCAGGACTTGCCGTAGTCGTTGCAGGCGACCGCGATGTACGGCGCCTGGTCCACGGCGCTGCCCGTCTCCCACTCCTTCTCGATCAGCGTGCGCAGCGGCGCGGCGTCACCCTTGACGAAACGGTCGAGGGCATGGGGCAACTGCCCGAGCAGCGAGGGCTTCTCCGGCTCGTGGCCGACGCCCCTGCTGGCCGCCTCGAAGAGCAGGTTGGCGAGCTTGTCCTCGGTAAACTTCAGCTTGTGGACGCCGCCGTGTTCGGTGGTGATCGGCACGGTGACGGGCCGCTCGCGCAGGCGCGCGGCCGTGGTGGCCAGGTCCTTGACGGCCTGCTCCCCGTCGCACGCGGCCGGGGTGCTGCGCTCGCAGACGCGGCGGAGGGTGAGCGAGACCGCCTGGGCGCTGGGTCGCGCCAGGGGGTCGTCCCGGAGGGGGAAGGCCCCGGACAGGACGATGTTGCGTACGCGCTCGGGGTGACGGGAGGCGTACACCGGCATCAGGTACGTGCCGTAGGACAGCCCGTACAGGCTGAGCTGCCGTACGCCGAGGCGGTCGCGGACGGCGTCGATGTCGTCGGCGGTGGCCGCCGAGGTGTAGGCGGCGGCCTTGGGCCCGAGGTTCTTCCCGCACCGCTCGACCGCGGCCCGCTGCTGGGCCCGCGTGCCGAGGCGGTACTCGGCGTCCGTGACACCGCACGGGATGGGCTCCGAAGCGCCGGTACCGCGGGGGTCGACGAGCAGCAGGTCGTGGTCCTCCAGCAGCCCTGCCAGGCGCTGGGCGAAGTCCTGGGCCTTCTCGACGGCGGTCTCGCCCGGGCCGCCCGGGTTGACGGCGACGGTGCCCTTGGCGGGGCCGGGTGCGCTGTGGCGTACCACCGCGTAGCTCACCGCGACGTTGCCGAGCTCCGGTTTCCCCGCGACGAGCGGGCGGTCCAGGCGGCCGCAGTCGACCTGGTGGCCGTCGATGGTCGGGCACCAGGTGGGTACCGTCGTGGCCGCGTGGCCGCCTCTGGGCGCGGAGGCGGTGGCGGTCGCCACCGGCAGCGTGGAGGCCATCACCGCCATCGCGGCCATCGCGCTCACGGCCAGACCCGCGCGCCGGGCCGTCCTCTTGTACGTCATCGCGCTCTCCTCTGCCGCGGGTTCCCCGGACTCCCCCGGATCCCCCGGTGTTCCTCGGGTGCGGGCACCACGTTGCCGGGCGTACTTCGCAGGCACGGCAGAGCGACGGCAAAGGCGTGTAAGAACCGGCAGGAGGGTGCGACAGCATACGAAGTCGGTCGCGGTACCGACGAGTGGTGGAACGCCTGATCCGCTGTTCCCCTACCTATCGGCCGGGCCGGTCGCCTCTGACGTGCACGATCCGGTCCGGCTCACCCAGGCCCGCGCGGTTGATCCGTCCCTTCCCCCGATCGATGCCCTCGACGGCGAAGCGCCGGCGCACCTCGGGCGGAGCCAAGTGCGTCTCGAAGCCTTCACCGAGACCTCGGCCCGTATCCGCGTACTCGTAGCGGACCGCGTACCGCTTGCCCTCGTACCGCCACTCCCAGCGGGTCAGCGGTCGCGCGAGAATGGCCTCGAACCAATCGGCCGTCCTTCCGGCGACCTCCGCGGGCCTTCCGGAAGCGGCGAAGCTGAACTCCGTCTCGGAGCCGGGGAACGTGAAGTTCTGATCCGGATGCCGATACAGCGCGGCACTCAACCGTTCAGGTCGAGGGTGTAGTTGTTGGTGATGAGGAACGTCACCACCCCCGTCCCCGAGCCGAATGTGCCGCTTCCGGAATCGGCCACCGTCGCGCCACCGAAGGGGCCGCCACCGACGACCACCCCCGTGCCGCTCTCGGTGGCATTACCGGACGCCGCGTCCGAGAGCCGGTTCAGCGTCCTGTTCACGCTGAGGTCGACGATTTCCCCAGTGGAGCCCGAGAAGATCGAGAGCGTATCGGCCGTCTTGGTCTTGTAGGCCAGGCCGGAGGTGCCGGTGACGCTGCCCGAGATCTTCAGCTGTCCGTCGTAGGACGTGCTCGGGGTCGCGCAGCGCAGCGTTCCGCTTCCGTCGACGGCGCCGTTGACGGGGTGGACGTTCACCTGGATGGAGCCGGTGCAGTTGAGGGTCTCGGCGAGCGCCCGGCTGTCGGCGGTGGCGGTCGGTGCCAGGACGGCCGCCGACAGGAGCAGGGTCGCCGCACCGGCGGCCCACACACGCTTGGGCACAAGGAACATCACGGTACTCCTTCGGTCCACGAGACAGAGGAGGTGCGCACCGTCCACTCCGAGTGTGCTGCCGCCGGCTCCGGAATGAAATCACTATTTCAGGTGATAAACAGGACCAGTTCCCGGCTCAGATGAAGGGCGTGATCCGCTCCTCGACGCCCAGCAGCAGCTTGCCGTAGGTCTCCATGCCCACCGCGGGCGCGGCGACCGCGTGCCGGCCGGCGGTGCTCGCGTCCCGCCAGATCCGCTGCAGCGGGTTCATGTCGGCGAAGGAGCCGCCGCCGTGCACGTTGAGCAGGGAGTTGATGGCGTCGAGGAGGTTCTTGATGGCGTGCGCGGCGTCTGCCCGGACGCGGGCGCGGGTCAGCTCGTCGAGGTCGCCACCGCGGGCGGCGGCATCGTCGATGTCCGCGGCGCCGCGGTGCATGTGCAGTTGCGCGGTGTCGATGCGCAGGGAGGCTTCGGCGATCTGGAGCTGTACGGCCACCGAGTCGGCCTGCGTCTCGTAGTAGGTGTACGAGATCGGCTTGGTCCGGGCCTTCTCCGTGACCAGCTTCAGCGCGGCGCGGGCCATGCCCAGCTGGGGACCGGCGAGGCCCAGGCCGAGGAGCGGCGCGAGGGGCGAGCGGTACAGGCCGGTGGGGCCGTGGACCGTGGGCAGCTCACCGTCGATGGCACGCGGCAGGGAGAAGACGCGGTGCTCGGGGACGAAGACGTCCTCGGCGATCAGGCAGTTGCTGCCGGTGCCGCGCATCCCGGCGACGTGCCAGACGTCCTGCATCTCCAGGTCGGTGCGCGGCACCAGCATCATCCCCTGGTCGACGATCTCGCCGCGCTCGTCGGTCAGGGGTATGCCCAGCACGGCCCAGGTGGAGTGCCAGGCACCGGAGTTGTAGTACCAGCGGCCGGATATCCGCCATCCGCCCTCGACCTTGTGGTTGACGGCGTTGTCGGGGGTGAAGACACCGGTGACCCGCGCGTCGGGGTCGGCGCCGAAGACCTCCTCCTGGGCCTGGAGGGGGAACAGGCAGGCCAGCCAGTTGCAGGTGTTGACCACGGCCACCACCCATCCCGTGGAGCCGTCGCCCTCGGCGATCGCGGCCGGCACGTCCACCAGGGTGCGCATGTCGGTCTCGTATCCGCCGAAGCGCCGCGGCACGGTCAGTTTGAACAGGCCGGCGTCCGTCAGGGCGTCGACCACCTCGTCGGTCAGCCTGCGCTCCGCCTCGATCCTGGGGGCGTGCTCGCGGAGCAGCGGGTGGAGCGCGGTGGCCCGCGCCACCAGCTCGGCGGTGGTCGGTGAGGCGAGGTCGGGGGTGGCGAGGCCGGTGGGGTTCATGTCTGTCTCCAAAACGTGGAACGCGTGGTACCGGTGCGGTGGCGGGAGTTACGCGAGTTACGGGCATCGCGCGAGTTACCGGAATCGCGTGAGTTACGGGTCACGCGACCGGGGCGAGTGCGGAGTGCGTGCCGAAGGTCCGGTGGCCGTAGACCAGGGGCGGCGCCGTGGCCGTTCGGGCGTGCACGACCGTCCCCAACAGCAGGAGGTGGTCACCGCCCTCGACCACCGAGGCCAGCTCGCACACGAGCCAGCCCGGGGCGTCCGGCAGCCGGGGCAGCCCGTGGTCGTAATCCCAGCCGGTCCCGGCGAAGCGGTCGGCCGTGCGGCGGTCGGCGAAGCGGAGCGCCAGCGCTTCCTGTTCGGCGCCGAGCACGTTCACCCCGAACCGCCTGGTCGCCAGGGTGCGGGCCAGCAGTCCCGAGCGGCGGTCCAGGGCCACCGACACCATCGGCGGCTGTAAGGACAGCGAAGCGAACGCGCTGACGGTCGCCCCATGGGGCGTCTCGTCCTGGGTGGTCGTCACGACGGTCACCGGGGCACACACCCCGGCCATCACGTCCCGGAAGTCCTGTTCGGTCATCATGGCGTCCCCTCCAAATTCATCATGATGATTACTGTGATCATGCACGGGGGTTTGAAAGAGCGTCAAGAGGTGTGATGCTATTGACCATAATCAATAGCCGACTTCGAGCGGACGAGGATGGGGAGGCCCTGTGGGAGCCGCGGAGGACATCAGAGGGGGCGTCGAACCGCCCGCCCTGCGGCGCGGCGACTGGGAACGCTCCGCGGCCTCCCGCGCCGAGGTCGCCGCCGAGCGCATCGCGGCCATGGTCGCCGACGCGGCCCCGGGTGAACGTCTGGGCACCAAGGAGGAGCTCCGCGCCGCGTGCGGGGTGTCCGTCGGCACGTTCAACGAGACCCTGCGGCTGCTCCAGTCCCGCGGGCTGGTCACGGTACGGCCGGGCCCGGGCGGCGGTCTCTTCGCCGCCGAGCAGTCCCCCATGCGACGCCTGGGCAACTCCGTTCTCGCGCTGGACAGCCTCCAGCCGGACGGCGCGCACGCCGAGGAGGCCCGGCGCATCCGCGACGCCCTGGGCCCGCTCCTGGTCGAGGACGCCCTCTGGCACGCCTCACCCGCCGACGTCGCCGCGCTGCGAGGCGGGTTGGAGGAGCTGGCCGGGGCCGCGCGGACGTCCGACCCGGCCGCCTTCGCCGCCGCCGACCACCGGTTCCGTACGCGACTGGCGGCCGTCAGCCCCAACACGCTGCTGCGCTCGCTCTACGCGACACTCCTGCCGCTCGCCGGTCCCGACGCAGTCGAGCGGCTCCGGGACCGTTACGAGCGCCACGCCGCGCTCGTCGACGCCGTCGAGGCCCGCGATCGCGCCCGGGCACTGGAACTGGCGCGACTCGACTGAAGCACTTACGGCTCCCGCGCGGGCGGGAGCCCATCACGAAAAGGCGCGTCGGGTGCGTCGCGTGCGTCATGTGTGTCATGTATGTCATGTGTGTCGGACAGGAACGCCTCCGCGACCGCGCAGTGCACGGCGACCCCCACCGCCATGGCGCTCTCCTCGTACACGACATGGTTGGAGTGGTTGTCGGGAGCCGTCTCGGGCGTGAGTCCCGGCGGACAGGCGCCGAGGAAGGCCATCGCTCCGGGGACGCGCCGCAGGACGTAGGAGAAGTCCTCCCCTCCCATGGTCGGATGGGGCAGCTCGTGGACCCCGGCGGGTCCGACCACCGTCGCCGCCGCCCGGCGTACGCCGGCCGTGAACCGCGGATCGTTGTGCACGGCCGGGTAGCCGTCGATGAGCTCGACGTCGACCGCGGCACCGTGGGCCGCGGCCACGCCGTGGGCGACCCGGACGATGCCGTCGCGCACCAGCCGCCGGCTCGCGTCGGTGAAGGTGCGGTACGTACCGGCCAGCTCGGCGGTCTCCGGTACGACGTTGAAGGCGCTTCCCGCCGAGATGCTGGTGACCGTGAGGACGGCGGGGTCGAAGACGCTGACGGTCCTGGTCATCATGGTCTGCAGGGCCTGAACGATCTCGCAGGCGACCGGGACGGGGTCGAGGAGCTTGTGGGGCGCGGCCGCGTGTCCGGACCGGCCGCGTACGGTGACGCGCAGCACGTCGGCGGCGGCGAACTGCGGGCCCGGGCGCAGGTTCACCGTGCCCGCCGCGTAGCGGGCCGCGATGTGGAGGGCGAAGGCACCATCCACGCCGTCCACGCCGTCCACCGCTGGAGCATCCCCTCCCCCGGCACCCAGCACCCCTTCGTCGAGCATGAGCTGTGCCCCGCCGCCGAGTTCCTCCCCGGGCTGGAACATGAACACCACCCGCCCCGCGAGTCGCTCTCTGCGCGCGGCGAGCAGCCGGGCAGCGCCGACCAGCATGGCGGTGTGGGTGTCATGACCGCAGGCGTGCATGACGCCTTCTCGCCGCGAGGCGAACTCGAGACCGGTGTCCTCCTGCTGCGGCAGCGCGTCCATGTCGGCGCGCAGGAGCACGGTACGCCCCGGGGCCGCGCCCTCCAGGACGGCGACCACCGAGCTCAGGCGCTCGCCGACGGATACGGACAGTCCGAGGCCGGCGAGCGCGCGCAGTACGGTCTGCTGAGTCCGGGGAAGGTGGATGCCGGTCTCGGGCATACGGTGGATCGCGCGGCGTACGGCGATGACGCCGGGCAGCAGCACGCGTGCCTCGGCGAGCAGCGGTGAAGGAAGTGCGAGGGCGTCGTCGCCCGGTGCCGTGACACGGTCCGTGTCGCCGCTCGTCGTCATGGGCCGGTCGCCTCCGGCGGTCCGATGTGGTGGGCCGTACCGCGGCCCTCTGATGGCTGCCACTGCCATGGTGACCCGTAGCGGGTGGGCCGGGGGGAGGAACAGGGATACCGGGAGTCATAAGCATCGGCCGGACGCCCGGAGACACTTCCTGGCGGAGAGGGCAGGATTCGAACCTGCGTGGGCATAACCCGACCGTGAGCTGTCGCTCTGGTCCCCGATAAGCCGCTCCGGGCACCTCTCCGTGATCCGCGCCGGTTCCCCGGCCCGCTCACATGAATATGGTGGCAGCTCCACCTGACGTTCCTCTGACGCGTGCCTGACGAACAGCTGACGTCGGGACGGGGAGGATGCGCGTTCGCCGTCGCCGTCAGGCGCCGGTGGTGGATCCGGGGCGGACGATCATCAGCACGGTGACCACGGCCCAGGAGAGGGCGAACAACCCGGTGACCATCGACAACCGGGGCAGCCGTGCGGCGGCCGAGCGCGCCGCCTCCTCGCTCCGGGGCTCCTCCAGTGCGGTCATGACCGCCTCCTGGGTGTACACGGCGATGCCCAGCAGAACCGCGGCCACGGCGGTCAGGGCCATCGATGTCACCAGCCAGGCGTCGCCCAGCACGCCCATCTGCTTGGCCGTGGCCACCCCGAAGACCGGGACGCTGACGCCGAGGACGGCGTAGACGCGGGTGACGCGGTGGAGCAGGCGGACGGCGGAGAGGCCCGGGCGCGGGCCCGGCTCGTCCGACGGTCCCGGCTGGGGGGCCAGGAGCTCCCGGGCGTAGCGGGGGAAGAGGCTGGCGGCGACGGTGGCCGGGCCTATGACCAGGACGGCGGCCAGGACGTGGAGGCTGAGCAGGAGCTTTGTCATGGGACCTGGATCCTTCGAGTTTCAGCCCAACTTAAACTCCTCGGACGTTAGCATCCTCCAGAACCGACGAGAACAGGAGCAGGTGGCACGGCCTTGACGGCAGACGACACCGCGGACGACCCCGCGGACGCATCCCCCGGGCGGACCGGACAGGCCGCGGCGACCCCGCCCTCTCCGCCCTTCGCGCTGCTGCTCGTCGGCGCGGGGCGCTTCGTCCAGGACGAGGTGAACCGCCGGCTCGAGGCACGTGGTCACTCGCTGCGGCTCATGGGCGCCCTGGGGCACCTGGCGCACGAGCCCGGGCTGTCGTACAGCGAGCTGGGCCGCCGCGCCGGGGTCACGGCCCAGAGCATGCAGGCCACCGTGCTCCGCCTGGAGCAGGCCGGCGCGGTCGCCCGGACGACGCCGACGGGGCGTGGCCGCACCGCCGAACTCCACGTCACCGAGGAGGGCCGGCGGATGCTGGAGGACATGCGGCACACCGTGGCGGCGGTGGAGGAACCGCTCCTGGACGGCCTCTCGGCCCCCGAACGCACCGCCCTCGGCACGGCCCTCGGTCGCCTCCTCGGCAACCTCGACCGCCTGCGCCGTTCAGGGTCACCACCGTCGTGAGCGTGAGCACATTCTGAACCTAGGATGGGCAGCCGTCGCCGTCTTCCGAACCGAGCAGAGCTGGGCATCGTAGATACTCATGGTTTCGTCCCCCGTCCCCGATGCGCTCGACAACACCACGCGCCAGCCCCCCGTCACCCCCGGCGTCATCACCACCGCACTGCTGGTGCCGTTCATCAGTGTCGGCGGTCTGGTCGCTTCCCTGAGCATCGACGACATCACGAGCGACTGGGCGGACCGGCAGCAGAAGGCGTGCCGGCACATGCCCTTCCCCGGGACGGCGTACGTCGGGGCCTGGGCCGGGCTGGGGCTCGGCGTCGTCGCCGTCGTTGTCTGTCTGCTGCTCACCAGGCGGGTCCGCCGGCGGTACGGCGCCCGCCTCGGGGAGACATGGCCGCCTCTGGTGACCTACGTCGGCGTGCAGCTGTGCCTGTGGCTCACGGTGCTGACCCTCCCGGTCGAGTTGATCCAGTTGTACGCCGCGTACGAATCCGGTGGATCGAGGATCGTCCTGGGCGACTGCGGGTAGCGGCCGGCGCACGTCAGTCGCGGGGCAGCAGGGTGCCGAGCGGGCCCAGGTCGAGGTTGAGGTCCGACGGGTCGACGCCGTGCCGTTCGCACAGCTCGGCCATGCGCTTCTCCAGCAGCATCAGGGTGAGTCCGATGCGTTCCTCCTGTTCCTCGGTCAGCTCGCCGTTCTCGACGCGACGCAGGGCCTGGCGTTCCATCAGCTGCCGCAGGAGCTCGACCACCGTGAGGACCAGGGTGGTGAGGTCGCGTTCGACGGTTCCGGGTTCCAGGTCGAGGCGTGTCACCGGGTCGCTCCCTCCGCGAGGGGCGTCAGTGCGGACACCGAGCCGATCAGCAGGCGCAGTTCGATCCGGACGAGGTCGACGTCGGCGATCCGCAGGGTGAGATCGCCGGCCACGACGGCGCCTCCGGCGAGGAGCCGGTCGAGCAGGTCCACCAGCGCGACGTCCCGCAGGGGTTGGGGATTCATGCCGGTCCTGCTTCCGTGACGAAGGAGTACGGCGCCCACGGGCCCGTCAGCTCCACTCGCAGCCCGTCGCCCGGGGCGCCCAGAGCGGCGACGCGATCGGCGAAGGACCGGGCCCGTTCGCGCGTGACGAGATAGGCCGCGTTGAGGACATTGCGGTCGGGGGTTCCCGCCAGCCGTGGATCCTGCGGGCGGTGCAGCCGGGCGTCCCGCGCGTGGTGGGAGAGGTCGGCGTGGACGCGTCGGCACAGCTCGGCGGTGCGTCGGTGGGAGTGCTGCCGCCCTTCCCGCTCGCGTCGGAGCCGGCGCAGGTACTCCCGGCCGGCGGAGTCCGGGGGCGCGGGTGATTCGTACGACTTCGTCCGCTCCACCGGGATGGCGTAGATCTTCACTCCCCATTCGACGCAACCGTCCAGCCGTTCCAGGTCGGCCGTGAACCTCTCCCGCCCCGCGTAGAGTGCCCGCCGCAGACCGTTCTCGTCGCGGTGGACGGTGGCCAGTCGCAGGGGCAGGACGGAGCCGAGCGAGGCGATCGCGTCGACGACCGCCTGGTGCGCGCGGGCGGTGGCCTCCAGCCAGCGCAGGTCCTCCAGGCGGGCGCGCAACGCGGCCTCGCCGAACTCCTCGGCGGACACCGGGCCGACCACAGCGGTCACCCCGGCATGCCGTACGGCGCGCACGGGAGTGCCGCCCACCCCGCGTGTCCCGGCGGGCGGCACGGGGTCCGTGAGGAGCGTCAGGGCGTAGACGTACAGGAGGTCGTTCACCCGGACTCCTTCCCCTTCCCGCGCGAGTTCCCGTCCCCGCGCGAGCTCCCGTCCCCGCGCGAGCTCTCCAGCGCGGCGATCCTGTTCCTGAGTTCCTCGTTCTCGGCGCGCAGGGCCCGGCCACGGGCGCCGGAGGAGAGGGACGGGTCGTCCTCCCACCAGTCGATGCCCATCTGTTTCGCGCGCTCCACCGAGGCCACGACGAGCCGCAGCCTGATGGTGAGCAGTTCGATGTCGAGCAGGTCGACCCGGATGTCCCCGGCGATCACCACGCCCTTGTCGAGGACGCGTTCCAGGATGTCGGCGAGATTGGCGCCGCCGGCCGGACCGTAGCGGTCCCCGGGCAGGGGTGCCGGTGTCGTCATGTCACGTTCTCCCGTTCTGCTCCCGTTCCGTCCTCGCGGCCATGGGATGCCCGGTGCCCGGCCTCCCAGCGGTCCAGGAGCGCGTCCTCCAGGCGGTCGAACTCGGCTTCGTCGATCTCCCCGGCCAGCAGCCGGGCCTCCAGCCGGCGCAGCTCGGCCCGGAGGGCGGCGGGGTCGTGGTACTGGCGTTCCGCCTCCTTCAGGAGCCGGCGGACGCACCAGCCCGCGCCGCGCACCGGGGCGACGGGCAGCAGGAGCAGTTCACCGATCAGTCCCACGGTTCCCCGTCCATTCCTCCCGTCTCCGATCCCGTCATTCGACGAAGCTGTACGGGGGCAGCGGCCCGGTCACGGTCAGCTCCAGCCGGGCGTGCCCGCGCTCCGCCTCCCGTACGGCGGTCAGGAACGCCTCGGTGCGGTCACGGGCCACCAGGAACGAGACGTCGAGCAGGCGCTGGTCGCCGCCCGGGCCGTCCTGCTCGGCCTCCGCGTGCGGCCGCAGGGACTCCCGGACGGCCCGGGCGTCGATCACCTCGCGGGCGCGCACGGCCTGTGCCACCATCTCGCCCAGCCGCAGGCGCTCCTGGTACGAGCCGCCGTCGGCGCCCCGGCACGCCTCGTTGAGCGCCCGCACGGCCGGCTCCTCCTCCAGGACCTGGCGCAGCACGATCTCCTCGCGGTGGACGGCCTTGACGTTGTACTCGGCCCTGCCGTCGAGGGCCTCCAGCCGTCGCCGGTAGTGGTCGGCGTGCTCGGTGAGGGCGGCACGGACCGCGTCGTCGCTCTCGGAGACGCTGCCGAAGCGCAGCGGCAGGACGGGCCCCTCGGCGCCGGCCTCGGCGAGAACCGCCTGGTGGGCGAGCAGATCGCGGCGCTTGGCCCGCAGCCGCGCGGGGCAGTCGCTGACGAGGGCCGCGACCCCGTCCGCCTCCACCGTACGGACGGGGTGCGGCGGGTCCCCGATGCCCCGCAGCGGCTCACGCGGTGCCGGCTGTCCGGCGCGGGCGATGCCGTAGACGTAGGTGCTCACTCCGCCTCGTCCTCCTTCCGGCGGGTGCCGCCGCGCCGGGCGGGCTGCTTGCCGCCGCCGCTCTCCTGGCCGTCGCCGCGGACCTGGCGGAAGGCGTCGGCCACGCTGTGCGCGGCGCCGCTCAGGGCGCCCTTGGTCTTGCCGTGCGCGCCGGACTCGGTCATGTCGCCGACGATGTCCGTGAGGCCGGGGCTGCGGTGCGGACCGGACTCCAGGTCGAGGCGGTTGCAGGCCTCGGCGAAGCGCAGGTACGTGTCGACGCTCGCCACGACCACCCGTACGTCGATCTTGAGGATCTCGATGCCGACCAGGGAGACCCGCACGAACGCGTCGATCACCAGCCCCCGGTCGAGGATCAGTTCGAGGACGTCGTAGAGGCCGCTGCTGCCGCCTCCGCCCGACGCCCGTGCTTGGGGTACCACGGTCATCTGCCGTCTCTCCTCCCTCTCAGCTGCGGTCCGCGCGCCCCCGCTCGTAGCGGCGCGTACGCCGGTAGCCGGTCACGTGCCCCTCGCCGCCGAGCCGGACCTCGTAGGTGGCCAGCAGGCTCATGGTGTCGGGGACGCGGGGCAGTTCGAGGACCTCGACCTGGAGTGTCCAGCCCTCCCCGTCACGGTCGAGGGCCGAGACCGACTCGGTCTCCAGGCCGGTCAGCTCACCGAATTCCGCCCGGGCCGTGCGCAGCACCCGGGTCAGGGGCGGGCCGCCGGTCTCGCGCCCGCCTTCGTGGGCTTCCATGGTGTCGTTCTCGTGTCGTGTCATCGGCACCTCGTGGTCGGTCGGGGGCACCTTGTGGCCGCGGGTACCGTGGAACGACCGCCGTAAACCTCCGGCGGTAACCTCCGGCTGTTCTCAGCACCCGCAGTCCGCCGCCTCCACGGGGGCCGTCAGCGGGTCGGCCGGGTGCTGGGCGGTGCCCTCCCAGGTCTCCACCGCGTAGCCCTCACGGATCCAGTACTCGATGCCGCCGAGCATCTCCTTGACCCGGTAGCCGAGGGTGGCCAGCGCCAGGGCGGCGCGGGTGGCGCCGTCGCAGCCGGGGCCCCAGCAGTAGACGACGACGGGGACGTCGCGGTCGAGCGTCTCCGGGGCCAGCCGGGGGATGTCCGCGGTGGGCAGGTGGACGGCACCGGGGACGTGGCCCTGGTCCCAGGCCTGGGTGCTGCGGCTGTCCACGACGGTGAACCCGCCGGCGCCGGACGCGAGCGAGGCGTGGACGTCGGCGACGTCGGTGTGGAAGGCGAGGCGGGCGGCGAAGTAGGCCGCCGCGTCGGCGGGGGCGGCCGGCGGGACCGCCAGGACGCGGGCGCGGGCGGGGGCGGAGGCGGAGGCGGCGGGAGAGGTGATCGTCTGTGCTGTCATGCCCAGAACTCTAGGGAGGTGAGAGCGGCCGAAGAACCTGTGATCCCCGGCAAATCCCTTGAACCGCCGGGGATTCCGCTGCTAGAAAGCCCCCATGACCGCTTATTCTCCCGACGCCACCGACTGGCGCATCCTCGACGTCCTCCAGCGCAACGGCCGCGCCGGATACGCGGAGCTGGCGCGCGCCGTGAACATGTCCGCCAGCGCGGTGACGGAGCGGGTGCGCCGCCTGGAGGAGAACGGGGTGATCTCCGGCTACACCGCGGTGGTCGACCCCGAAGGCATCGGCCTGTCCGTGCTGGCCTTCGTACGGCTTCGCTACCCGAACGGCAACTACAAACCCTTTCACGACCTGCTGGAGACGACGCCGGAGATCCTGGAGGCGCACCACGTCACGGGCGACGACTGCTTCGTGATCAAGGTGGCGGCGCGGTCGATGCGGCACCTGGAGGAGGTGTCCGGCCGGATAGGCGCCCTGGGGTCGGTGACGACCAGCGTCGTCTACTCCTCCCCTCTCCCGCGCCGCCCGCTCAGCAGCTAGACGACGGTCCCTCTCACGACCCGATCTCGAACTGCGGCGGCTTCAGACCGGCGAGGCATCCGGTGTTCGCCGCGGTCGGATCATCGAAGAAGGAGACCGTGATCTCCTGGGCGCACCGTGACGTGGCGAACACGACATGGGGCTCGTAGGGGACCGTGACGACGGTCGCGTGGCTCAGCGTACGGGCGACGTACGGCCCACTGGCCGCCCCGGTCTGGGAGTCGAAGCCGCCCGACACGGCGAGGGTGGGGATGTCGCTCCGCGTGACGTCCCGGATCGAGGGCGGTGCCACGGGGATGTTCCAGACGTCGCAGTCCGGACGGAGGAAGGTGAGCTGCGGGGCCTGCGCCAGCACCGAGCGGGGGAACGACGGGAACGCCGCCTGTCCGCCCCGGAGCGCCTCGGCCCGGCTCTCGTACGGCACCCACTCACTGCAGAAGACGCCGTAGGCGAGCCCATGGGCGGTCCTGCCGATGGCCTGGGGGCTGAGCTTGCCGCCCGCCCACTGCTCGGCGATCCGCCGCGGGTTGCCGTGGGCCAGCTCGTCGAGGGAGCGCGGTACGCCCGGTGCCACGTGGGTGGCGGAGGTCATCCAGTTCACCAGGGCCCCGCCGTCCAGGACGACCTTCACCGGCTGCGCGTGGCCGGGGATCGTGACGGTGGTGGTGACGGGGTGGGCTTCGAGTTCACGGACGAGGCGCTCGAAGGTGGCGGACAGGTTCGGATAGCGGAGGTCGCACGCGGGCTGCTCCGCGCAGGCCTTGAACAGGCCGTCGAAGCCCTGCCGGGCGCTGCTCCAGGTCAGCGCCGATCCCGCCGTGGACGGCGGCAGGATGCCGTCGATGCCGACCGACCGGATCCCCTGGGGGTGTTGGCGCATGTAGACGAGCGCCAGGTGGGTGCCGTACGAGATGCCGAACACGTTCCACTGGTCGATGCCCAGCGCCACGCGCAGGTCCGCGTAGTCGGCGGCGCTCTCGGTGTCGTTGTACGCGCCGAGGTCGGCGCCGCGGCTCACCAGCTGGTCGCGGCAGGCGCGCGTCGCCTCGACGTGGAGGAGCCCGGTGGAGGGCGCGTCGTAGACGAGGCCGACCGCGCGGGCGTTGAACTCGTCGATGTTCGGGCAGGTGAGCGCCGGTTCGGCGGAGTACGTCCCCCGCTGGGACATGAAGATCACGTCCCGGTCGCGGTTCAGGCCGCCGTCGATCGCCATGCCCGCCTCCCCCACCGCGTCGTCGCCGGGTCCGCCGGCGAGCCACACGATCGGGTCGGGCTCGGGTGTACTCGTGGCCGCCGGCACGATCGCGACCCCGAGGGTGATCGTCCGGCTGCCGGGCCTGGCGCGGTTCTCGGGCACGGTGAGCGTTCCGCAGCGCGCCCCCTCGAGTGCGGGTACGGGGTCCGCCGTCCTCGGGCAGGGGCCCGGCGCGAAGCGGGCGTCGCCCACCGTGCGGGCGGCCGTGCCGATCACCGCTCGGGCGCCCTTGCCCGTGCCGTGCTCCGCGTGAGCGGGCGTCGTCAGCAGGCCGGTCATCAGGAGCCCGGCCGCCACACCGGCTGTCGTGCCGTGGAGCTGTCGCACGGTGCGTCGGCGGCGACGGCGGGGCGCGTGGTCGAGTGCCATCCTGGCCTCCCGGTCACTTGGGGGTGATCGTGAACGGTTTCGGCGCGAGGCCGGCCACGCAACCGGTGTCGGGGGGCGCGGTCGGAGACGCGAGGAACGAGGCCAGGACGTGCTGCGCGCAGGGCGACTGCGGGACCACCCAGTGGCCGATCCCGGGGATCAGCACGGAGGTCGAGCGGGACAGCGTACGGGCCGCGTCCTTCGCCATGCTCGCCCCGGTCTTCGTGTCGAACGTGCCGGAGATGAGCAGAGCCGGTACCGCGCTCGTGGTGCCCACCCGCTGGACGGAAGTACGGTCCGGAACGTTCCAGATGCGGCATATGTCGTACTGGAAGGGAAGTTGCGGTGCCTGGGCGAGGACCGAGTCGGGCCACCGGGGGAAGGCCCGGCGCCCCGCCTTCAGCAGGTCGGACGGCGACGAACCCGGCACCCACTCACCGCACGCCACCGACTCCGTCAGACCGTGACCCCACACACCGACGGTCTGCGCCGAGTCGGCCGCGCGGGCCGTGGCGACGCGCTCCGGACGTCCGCGGCTGAGCTCGTCGAGCGCCGCCGGAACGTCGGGGGGCTTGATGGCGTTGGCGACCAGCAGGTTCAGCAGCGCGCCCCCGTCGATGTCCACCTTCACGGGGTCTCCCCCGCTCGGCGGCCGGGCGTTCGACGTCAGCGGACGCGCCTCCAGCTTGCGCACCTGCTGGGTCAGCGTACGGGCGATGCCGGGGTAGCGACTCCCGCACCGGGGCTCGGCCGCACACGCCGTGAAGATGGCGTCGAGCCCTTCCTTGGCGCTGCTCCAGGTCACCGGAAGAACGGTGTTCTTCGGCGGTGTGAGCGAGTCGAGCGCCACCGCGCGGATCCCCTGGGGGTGCTCACGCAGGTAGGTGAGGGCCAGGTTGGTGCCGTAGGAGTAGCCGTAGACGTTCCACGAGGGAATGCCCAGCCCCGATCGCAGGTCGGCGAAGTCCGCGGCGTTCTCCGTGGTGTTGTAGGCGCTCAGGTCGATCCCGTCGGCCGCCAGGCGGTCCCGGCACTTCTTCACCGCGTCCAGCAGGGGCCGTCGCGACGCCCGCGTGTCGTAGCGCAGGCCCACGGCCCGCGCGGTGTACCGGTCGATCTCCGGGCAGGCGAGGTGCGGCTGGGTGTGGAGGGTCCCGCGCTGGGCCATGACGATCAGTTCCCGGTCCCGGTTCAGGCCGGAGTCGACCAGGAAGGGAAGGGCATCGAAGGTGTCCTCCCCCGGGCCACCCGCCATGAACACCACGGGGTCCTGGCCGGGCTTCGCCGCCGTGGCCCGGATCACCGCCACGGACAGCTTGATGCTCCGGCCCCCGTGGCGGGCCCGGTTCTCCGGGACCTCCAGGAAGCCGCACCGCGCGGTGCTCAGCACGGCGGTGATGGGCGCCGAGGTCTTCGGGCAGGGGCCGGGCACGAACCGTGACGGAACCGCCGGGCGGGGCTGGCCGGATGGTGGTGGTGATGCGGCGCTGCTCGGCGAGGGGCCGAGTGCCGCCAGAAGGGTCAGGGCCGCGGTGGCGGTCGCCACGGTCGCCGCTGTCGTCCGCAGGGATATGGACGTGCCCCTCTTCGGGGCGGAAGACGGGTCTATCGGACCGTCGCTGTGCTCTCCCATGTGGTCCCGCTCCTCCGCCGACGTCCGCAGCTGTCCAATCGACCGGACAACGTGACAGGTAATTGGGCGAAATGCTCGATACGGACCATACCGGGTGGCACTGACCCGCGCACACGGACGAATCGCCGGGCACGAATCACCCACATGGCGGCACCGGGGAGACGTACCGCCAGGTCAGAGGGATCCCAGATCCGCCGACACCCAGCGTTCCGGACGCATGGAAATGACGACGTGCTCGCCGAGCTGGGTGCGGTCGTACTCGATGAAGCCGTCCACCTTGTCCTCGGGGAGGTACCGCGCGGCCATCTCCCGGCACAGCTCCGGGCTGTCCGCCGCCATGCCGGTCACCGGTCCCTCCACCGACACGTAGCGCACCGTCGGCTCGGTCCGCTGCACCATCAGGCTGAAACGCCCCGCGGAACGGATCGCCCGCGCCTTACGGGAGTCGGGTCCGGTACGCACCCACAGCTCGCCGCCCGGCGTGTACTGGTACCAGATGGGAACCGTCAGCGGTGCGCGGTCCGGGTGTTCGACCACCGACAGGGCGCCGATGTGAGGTTCCGCCAGGAACTGCTCTCGTTCTCGCGTCGACAGCGTCATGCGCCCGACCATAGCGGCGGACCATGGCGGCGGCGATCAGCCGGGCCCAGGACCTCGGGCTTTCGGCTTAGCGTTGTCTCTCCCCGAGCCTTCCGGGTCTTTTCCCGAGTCTCCCGACGCACCATCACCGAGAAACGCGAGAACGAACCTTCATGCCCTTCGGATTCTTCCTGCTGATACCGGGCTTCGCCCTGGCCGCCGTGTACGCGTTCTACGGTCGGCTGGTGGAGGACCGGGCCCGCGACGCCCACCGCACTGCCCTCTCCCCGGCCTCGCTCGAGGTCCTGGAGATCGCCTGGCTCCAGGGCGGCGCACCGCGCACCGCCGACACCGTGCTGCTCACCATGCGGCAGGACGGGCTGCTGAGAATCGACGGTCGGGGGGATGTCCTGCTCGTCGGCGACACCCTGCCGCGGACCCCGGCCGAACGGGCCGTCGCCGACGTGTACACCAAGGCCGAGCGCCGTACGAACACCGCCGTCACCCTGCGCGATCTCCGCGCCCGGCTGATCCGCAACCAGGTGATCGAGGCCATCGGCGAGTCACTGGTCCGACGAGGCCTGGCCTACGAGACCCGGCACCGCACGCGGCTCCGCGTCGCCCATCTCCTGCTCAGGCTGTGCGCCACGGTCTACCCGGTCCTCGCGGTCCTCGTCGTGGGTACGGCGTTCGTGGGGTTCATCCGGAAGGGAGCCGATGGCGGGACCGCCTTCGCCGGGTACGGCGTGACCCTGGCCGCCTTCATGGTCCTCGCCGGCATGGCGTGCCGGATGGTCGGCCGCTCGGTCCTGCCCGATCCGGTTCCCGCCACCGCCTTCGGCAGGGACGTCCTGCGGGGCGCCCGGCGTGACCGTTCGCCGTACGCCGCCCCGTACGCGACCGGCGCGGCTGCCCTGGGCGGCGGCGGTGTCGCCCTGGCCTTCGCGCTGGACGGCATCGGCGCCCTGGGCGATCAGCCGGTTTGTGACGTACTGGCGGACTGCGGGGTCGGCACGGGCGCCGGCGATTCCTCCTCCTGGTGGTCCGACGCCTTCGGCGGTTCGGGCGGCGACTCGGGCTCGGGCGACTCGGGCGGCAGCGGCGACAGCGGGTCGGGCGGGGACAGCTGGTCGGGCGGCGGCGACAGCGGGTCGGGCGGCGACAGCGGCGGCTCGGGGTTCTGACGGGCCGGCCCGCGGTCGGAGATCGGTTGGATGACCGATGCGCGCGGACGCCGCCCCGGTGCACAGTGCTCTCGGCTTCCCCGGCCGGCCGGCTTCCCGGCCGGTTCCGCGGGATCCGTCAGCAGTCCCCCGTACCCCATAGGCCCCGCAGACCCCGTAGATAGGACATCACCGTGCCCGCCGCCCCGGCAGATCTCGTCTTCGTCAACGGCTCGGTCCTCACCGTCGACTCCCGCTTCACCGTCGCCTCCGCGCTGGCAGTCACCGGCGGCCACATCAGCGCGGTCGGTGACCGGGCCGACGTCATGGCGCACGCCGGACCCGCCACCCGGATCGTCGACCTCGACGGCGGGACGCTCCTGCCCGGCATCAACGACTCGCACCTGCACGGCTGCGCCTTCGGCCTCACCATGCCCCCGCTGTCCGTCGACGTCTCCCACCCCGCCGTCCGGTCGCTGGCCGACGTGGCCGAGGCCGTACGGAAGGCGGCCGGGAGAACCCCCGACGGGGAGTGGATCACCGGGCACGGATGGGACGCGGGATACCTCGCCGAGTGCGTCGCCGACTCCTCCCGGCTGCCCTCCCGGCACGACCTGGACGCCGTCAGCCCGCGCCACCCCGTCCTGCTGTACTCCGCCACCGGCCACACCACCTGGGTCAACTCCGCGGCGCTCGCGCGGGCCGGAGTGGACCGGAACACCCCCGTCCCGCCCGGCGGCGTCATCACCACCGACGCCAAGGGCGAGCCCACCGGTCTCCTCCAGGAGGGCGCCCAGGATCTCGTCCACCAGGCACTGCCCGTCCTCTCCCCCGAGGTGCGCGCCGACGCGATACGGGCGACGCTGCGCACCCTCGCCCGGCTCGGCATCACCAGCTACACCGAGCCCGGTCTCGGCCCGGGCGGCGACGCCCTGATGCGCGGCGCCCTCGCCCACACCACGCTCGACGTCTACCGGCGCCTGCTGGCCGACGGCGAACTGACCGCGCGGGTCGGCATACTCCTGCTGCCGACCGGGATGACCAGTACGGCCGAGGACTTCGTCCGGGCGCTGGCCGCCATGGACGAGCCCCCGTCGACCGACCCCCGCCGCCTCGCGGTCCTCGGTGTCAAGCTGTTCGCCGACGGCATCCCGGTCAACAGGACGGCCTGGATGCACGAGCCGTACGTCGGCGGCGGCCGCGGCGGGCTGTGCGTCGGCGGGGAGACCGACGAGGAGCGCGTGGCCCAGATCGCGGAGATGATCCATTACACCCACGCCGCCGGCTACCAGGCCGGTGTCCACGTCACGGGCGACCGGGCCATCGACACCGTCGTCGACGCCTTCGCCGCGGCGGCCGCCGAGCACCCCCGGTCCGACGCCCGGCACTACGTCATCCACGGCGACTTCCTCACCGCCCGCAGCATGCGGACGCTGGCCCGGCAGGGCTTCGGCGTCAACATGAACCCCACCATCAAGTGGACCGTCGCCGACCTCGAGGAGGAGTTCGTCGGGCCGCAGCGGGCGGCGTACGAGTGGCCGTACCGGGACGCGATCGACGCCGGCGTGACCGTCACCAGCGGCTCCGACGCCCCCGTCACCCTCCCCGACTGGCGGCAGGGCCTCTCCACGATGATGCTGCGCGAGTCCAAGGCCAGCGGCCGCGTCAGCGGGCCCGACCAGCGCATCCGGCTCGCCGAGGCCCTGCGCACGTACACGGCCGACGCGGCCTGGCAGGACTTCGCCGAGGACTGGAAGGGCACCCTGGAGGTGGGCAAGGTCGCCGACCTGTGCGTGCTCGCGGGCGACCTGCTGACGGCCGATCCGCACGACATCCCCGCCATGCCCGTGGTGTTCACCGCCGTCGGCGGCGACGTCGTGCACGACGAACTCGTCGTCGGACCCATCGTTGCACCCACCGTTTGACGGCCGATCACCGGTTGATCATTCTGAGCGGATGAGAGGCGAGGCGACACCCATGACCCCCGACCGGCCGGGCGCGACGGACGTGCTGAGCGCCGCCCTGGGCGTGCGCGAGGCGGCGCGCCACGCCGTACGGGGCGAGGGCGGTGCCGACGCCGTGCTGACGGCGCTGTCCGCGGTGATCGACCACGACCACGCGTCGCTGTCCCGGTGGGACCCGTTGCTCCGCCGCCACGTCACGCTGGCCGGCAGCTACCCGTCGCGCACCCACCGGTACATCGAGGCCCGCCTGCACGAGGATCCGGCGTTCGCGCTCATGCGGCACGCGCCGGGCGGCACGAGCTGGTGGCAGGACGTGCCCGCCGGGGTGCGGCGGGCCTCCACCGGGTTCCAGGACGTCCTCGAACCCCTGGGTGTCCGGGACGGCGTGGCCCAGTGCCTGTTCGCCGCGGACGGCCGGTACGTGGGCATCCTCAACGTCAGCACCACACGGGCACGGTGCGACCAGCCCGCCGTCCGGGCCGTGATGACGCTGCTGGGCGAGTGCCTGGCGGCCGTCGCCGACCCGCTGGCCGGGCACCGCTCGCACGGACCGGGCGGCTCCGGGCCCGGTGGCTCGGGCCGGACCTGTGCCGTGGTCCTACCGGACCCGGGTGATACGGGAGAAGCGGCTCCGGTGACGGTGAGCGGGGAGCCGCTGCCCGGCCTCACGGAGGCCGGTTCCCCGCTCGTGGCCCTGATGCGGCGGACGGCCGCGCGGCGGACGCTGCCGGCCACGCTACTGGTGCCGTACCGGCAGCGGATGCTCGAACTGCACCTGACCCGCCGGGGGGACCGCACGGTCGCCGTGTGCCGTACCGTCTCCCGGCCCGCGGCACTCTCCCCGCGCGAGCTGGAGGTACTCGCGGAACTCACCCAGGGGCGGACCAACCGCGAGATCGCCGACCGCCTGTACGTCAGCCCGCGCACCGTCGCCACCCACATCGAGCACATCCTCGCCAAACTCGACGTCCCCAACCGCGTGGCCGCCGCGGGCCGAGCCGTCGCCTGGGGCCTCGAACCGGCGCCCTGAGCGAAGCGGTTTCAGGCGTCCTCGGCCGCGGAGTCCGGCAGGAGCGGGTAGAGGCGGGCGATGAGGGCCACCGGCTGGGCGGTGCTGGGTCGGGCGGAGGTGTGCCGTTCGCGGTCCGCGTACGGGGCGAGTGTCCGTCGTACGGCTTCGGCGACCGCGCTCATCTCCTCGGGCGTCAAGTAGGCCACGGCGCTGAAAGCCTCGTCCTGGCGCCATGCGTCGGGGGCCTCGTCGCGCCGGGTGAGCCACCGCTGGTAGCTCTCGTCCTCCAGCCCGCGGGCCAGTTGCCCGAATCCGTCGGAGGACGAACCAGCGGGCGAACCGGCGGGGGTGTCGCCGGCCGGTGACGCCGTCGCCTGCCGCAGGCGCCACGGTCGCGCCCGGCCGCCGGTGTGCGGGGCCTCCTCGATGTGGCCGTAGCGCGCGAGCTGCCGCAGGTGGAACGAGCACAGCCCGGAGCTGTAACCGAGCCGGCCGGCCGCCTCGGTGGCTGTGACGGTGCCCAGCTCGGCCAGCAGGTCCAGCAAGTCCCTGCGCACCTGGTGCTCGGGCAGGCGGTCGTCGGCCCTCGTGAACGGGGGCGGCATGTGGACGTTTTCTTCAGTCACTTTGCAAAGTCTGCTACTTTGCAAAGCACTTGGCAAGCGTCTGCGTGCGGGAAGGATGATGTCCGAAGTGTCTGACGTGTTCGAGGTGTCCGTGCCTGATGACCGGCCCGGTCTCGCCGACCGCCGGGTCCGGGTCATGGGTCAACCCGTCGCTTCCTACCCGCCGTTACCGCCCGAGGCCGGGCGCGGCGCGATCCGCCGGATCACGGAGGTGGGCGAGGAGGTCCTCCACCGCCCGTGCCGCGAGGTGACCGAGTTCGGGACTCCTGAACTCTCCTCCCTCATCGATGACATGTTCCTCACCATGCACATCGCCGACGGTGCCGGACTGGCGGCCAATCAGGTCGGCGTCGACCTGCGCGTCTTCGTGTACGACTGCCCGGACGACGACGGCATCCGCCATGTCGGGCACATCGTCAACCCTGTTCTCGACGACGTCGACCCGGCGGCCGGGCGGAGGCTCATCGACGAGGGGGAAGGCTGCCTGTCGGTGCCGGGAGCCGTCATGGACGTCCCCCGGACCGATCGCACCGTGGCACGCGGTTTCGACAAGGACGGCAACCCGGTCGTCATCGAGGGGACGGGGTACTTCGCGCGGTGCCTGCAGCACGAGACCGACCACCTCCACGGACATCTGTACCTGGACCGGCTCTCCGCACGGGACAGGAAGGACGCCCTGCGGCAGATGAGCCGTCGCCGTGAGCGAGTCTTCGCCCAGCGCGCCGCCAAGGAGGCCGGGCTGAGCCGTTGAGCGGCCGCGCGCACGGCCTCCCCCGTGGTCGGCGCGTTCGGCGCGCTCGCCGTCAGGGGCGGTAGATGCACGCCGCCAGGGGCGCGTGCGTCTTCCATCCCAGCGTCTCGTACAGCGCGCGACCGGCATCGGTCGCGCCGAGGACGCCGAACGTCGCGCCCCGGTCCACGGCGTGGTCGGTGAGCGCGCGCATCACGAAGTCGCCCAGGCCGCGCCGTCGGTGGTTCTCCGCGGTCCACACCCGGTCCACGACCGCCGCCTCGCCGAGGACCGCCATCTGGCCCTTGGCCGCCTGCTCGCCCGCCGCGTCCAGCACCCGGAGGTGGACGGCGTCACCGATGGTCTCCACGGTCGTGGTGTAGCCCTCGGGCAGGGCCGGTTCCGTGGCGGCCAGGTCGACGGTCATCAGGTGCGCGGTCTCCTCCCGGGCCACCACCCACCCGTCCGGCAGCCAGGGCTCGACCTCCTCCGGCGCCGCCGGCATCTTCATCCAGGTCCGCGGCACGGTCACGGAGGCGGCGGCACGGCGGACCAGCGGCTCGTAGGGCTCCGGCAGGACGTGGCGCCCCACTTCGGCGGGGTTGTCGGCCACCTCCGTGTAGTACCCCCAGGGCTTCTCGAGCGGCGGAGGGGTCTGCCGGGACACGGCCCAGCCCGCCACCCAGGTCCTGACTATGTCCCCAACCATCAAGCCCTCCCGAAGCAGTGGCCGCCTCAGCGACCGAAGTAATAGCCAGCAGCTAGATGTGAACCTTACATGGTCGAGGTGTGGGGGTGCCTTGATCAGGCGTGCAGCCAGATCCGTAGCGGGCCGATCGGTTCGAAGCCGTGACGGACGGCGGCCTTCAAGTCCTCGCCGTGCTCGTAGCCGACCACCGGCAGGGTGGGGAACAGCCCCCGCACCGCCGCCAGTACGCCCGGCCAGGCCGCGTCGGCGCCGCCGTCCCATGCGAAGACGTTGGAGATCCCCACCACGTGGTCGCCGCGGCTCGCCACCGCTCCGGCGACGACATCGCCGTCGGCGGATCGTCCGGCGATCACGTACGTGGCCGGGTCGTCGAGCAGTTCGGGGCGGAAGAGGTCCGCGTGGCCGTCCCCGTCGTCCCAGGCGAGGGCCCACGCGCGCAGGGCCTCGGCATCGCCCACCACGTCCCAGGCGAGTTCCGGCGCGGTGGCCGGTGCGATGACCGACGCGGTGGCCGGCGCGCTCGCCGGGCGGTGGATCCACTGCGCCTCGAAGAGCACATGGAAGCCGGCCCCCGCGAGATCGAGGTCGGCGAAGCTGTCCTTGACGGTGGCGCCGGGTTCGATGGTGTCGATCCGTGCCACCAGCGCGGCCGCGTCAGCGCCGGGAACCAGCGTCACCGCGTCGGGGTAGTACAGCGGCGTCCGCGCCGCGACGGCCCAGGCCTCCGGCCCGAACCCGCCCTCCAGGCCGTGCGAACGGCTCATCGCCGCGCACCATTCGGCGTTGTCGCGGGCCGCGGCCCGGACCAGGAACTGCTTCGACGTCGTCATGGGTACGGATCATGACCCTTCCCCGGCCCGGTCCGCCATGATTTCGGGCCGGGCCGGGGTACGGGCGGCGGTCAGTTGAGCATGTCGGCGAACATGCCGGGCTCGTAGGAGCCGCCCCGCTGGTGCACGATCACGGCGAGCCGGTTGGCCGCGTTGACGAGGGCGACCAGGGCGACGAGCGCGGCGATCTGGTCGTCGTCGAAGTGCTCGCGCACCCGGGCCCAGGTCTCGTCGGACACGCCGTCGTGGGTGTCGGCGAGCCGGGTGCCCTCTTCGGCCAGTGCCAGCGCGGCCCGCTCGGCCTCGGTGAACACGGTGGACTCGCGCCAGGCGGCGACCAGGTGGAGGCGGACCGAGGTCTCACCGGCCGCCGCGGCCTCCTTGGTGTGCAGGTCGATGCACCAACCGCAGCCGTTGATCTGGCTGACGCGCAGCGACACCAGCTCCTGCGTGGACGCCGGCAGCGGCGACTGGTGGATCACCATGCCGGCGTTGGCGAACCGCTTGGCGAACTTCATGGCGATGTCGTTGGTGAACATGTTGAATCGGGCGTCCATGGCCTCGTCCTCACTGGTGGTGTCGTACCGGACGAACACAAGATGCCGACGGCCCGATCCCTGTGACGGGACGGCCGTGTGACGCACCCCACCGCGCGTCGCTGTCACAGGATCGCGGGGACCGGCGTCTTGTGCGCGTGACACCGTTGACAGCGAACGACAGGCAGGAGCGACCGGTGGAGAGCGAGCGCGCGGGGGACATGGCCGGACAGCCGACCGGGAGCGGACGCACCGACCCCGCCACCGAGGTGTTCGTCGCCCATCGCAACCTGCTGTTCACCGTCGCCTACGAGATGCTCGGTTCGGCCGCCGACGCGGAGGACGTCCTGCAGGAGACCTGGCTGCGGTGGGCGGGTGTCGACCTCGGCACGGTACGGGACCGGCGCGCGTACCTGGTCCGGATCACCACGCGCCAGGCGCTGACCCGGCTGCGGACGCTCGGCCGCCGCAAGGAGTCGTACGTCGGCTCCTGGCTGCCCGAACCCCTCCTGACCGCGCCCGACGTGGCCGAGGACGTCGAACTGGCCGACAGCGTCTCGATGGCGATGCTGATGGTGCTGGAGACGCTCGCGCCGACCGAGCGGGCGGTGTTCGTGCTGCGCGAGGTGTTCGACCTCGGGTACGACGAGATCGCCGAGGCCGTCGGCAAGAGCCCGGCAGCGGTTCGTCAGATCGCGCACCGGGCACGGGCACACGTCGCGGCACGCCGGCCGCGCGGGGTCGTCTCGCCGACCGAGAGCCGCCACGCGCTGGACGCGTTCCTGCGGGCGACCGAGACGGGCGATCTCCAGGGCCTGCTCGACATCCTCGCGCCGGACGTCGTTCTCCTGGGCGACGGCGGCGGCATCAAGAAGGCCGTCCTGCGGCCGGTCGTCGGGGCCGACAAGGTGGCCCGCCTGCTGGTCGGCGGGCTGGCCAAGGTCCCTGCCGCCGTGTCGCTGCTGCCGGCACAGGTCAACGGCTGCCCGGCCCTGATCTGCCGGCTCGACGGCGAGCTCGACACCGTCCTGGCGGTGCGCATGGACGACGGCCTCATCACCGGCCTGTACGCCGTACGCAATCCCGAGAAGCTGTCGCACATGCTGCGGGAGACCCCCCTGAGCCGCTGAGCGGACCGGTTTCACGGCTCGGGAACGGCCAGGCCCGTCTGCCAGGCCCATGCCGCGATGCCGACGCGGTTGGCGGTCCCGAGCTTGGTCTGGATGTTGGCGATGTGCGTCTTCACCGTTCCGGGGGAGATGAAGAGCTCGTCGGCGATCCGGGCGTTCGTCCGGCCGCGCGCGACGAGGCGGACGATGTCCTGCTCGCGATGGGTGAGGGGGCCGGCGGCGGCAGCCGGTCGGTCCCTCGCGGGGGCCGGCGGCGCGGGCGTGGCGAGCCGGCGCAGGAGCCGGACCGTGATCTGCGGGCTGATGAGCGCGTCGCCGGCCATGGCCGCCCGCACGCCCTCGATGAGCAGGGTGGGGCCTGAGCGTTTGAGGAGGAATCCGCTGGCGCCGTTGCGGAGGGCGGTGTGGACGTAGTCGTCGAGGTCGAAGGTGGTCACGACGATGACGCGGGTGGGGTGCGCGACGCCGGGTCCCGCGAGGAGCCGGGTCAGTTCGAGCCCGTCGACGCCGGGCATGCGGATGTCGGCCAGGACGATGTCCGGCCGCAGCCGGCGGACGAGGTCGAGGGCGTCGGCGCCGTCGGCGGCCTCGCCGACGACGCTCATGTCCGGCTGCGAGTCGAGGACGAGACGGAAGCCGCTGCGGATGTCGTCCTGGTCGTCGGCGAGGACGATGCGGGTGGGGGTGGTGTTCATGAGGGGGTCTCCGACCGGGTCAGTGGCAGGTGTGCCGCCAGCCGCCAGCCCCCGTCGTGCGGTCCGTGGCTCAGCGTGCCGCCGGTCGCCCGTACGCGTTCGCGCATGGCGGTCAGGCCCCGTCCGCCGTGTCCGTCGCGGTCGCGGCGCAGGGCGGCGCGGGGGCCGTTTCCCGTGGTGGCGGCCTCGGAGTTGACGACCGTGACGTCCAGGGCGGGTTCGCCGTCGGGGGTACGGGCCCGGGCGAGGGTCACCTCGACGCGGGAGGCGTCGGGGGCGTGGCGGCGGATGTTGGTGAGGGCCTCGACGACCACGCGGTAGACCGTGGCGCCGACGGCTCGCGGAAGGCCCTCCATCACGTCGGGCGGCATGGTCAGCCGGGCGTCCTGGCCGGTGCCGGTGGAGGAGAACCGTTCGACCAAGCCGGGCAGTTGGTCCACCCCCGGCAGGGGTTCGACGGTGGCGGCCTCGGACGGGGCGGCCTCCGTTCCCTCCGGTTCGGGCTCGTGCAGTGCCCCGATCATCCGGTCCATGGCGGCGAGCGCGTCGAGTCCGGCCCTCTCGATGCGCTCCAGGGCCGGCAGGGCCTGGAGCGGGTCGGTGCCGGCCACGAAACGGGCGGCTTGCGCCTGGGCCACGATGCCGCTGACGTCGTGCGCCACATAGTCGTGGAGGTCCCGGGCGATGCGCAGCCGCTGGGAGCGGCGGATCTCGGCGATCAGTCGGGACCGCCGGTACTCCATCAGCCGGGGATAGCCGCCGATGACGCACGCGCCCAGCACGGGCAGGGTCCAGAACGCCGCCGCGCCGGCCAGGGTCAGGAGCGACGGGTCCGGCAGCAGCGGCAGGGTCCAGGCCGCCACGGCCGTGCCCGTCACGGCACCGGCCGCACCGGCCGCGGCGGCTCGTCGCGGCGGAGCCCACCGGACGACGACGGTCAGCAGCACCAGCAGGCTGCCGATCTCCACAAGGCGGGCCCACGACCCCTCGGACACCGTGGGCGGCACGGCGATCGCCGTAGTGAGCAGGGAGATCGTTCCGGCGCACGCGAGGGGGACGGCGAGGCGTTCCCGGGAGCGCGGCCAGCCGGCCAACGTCCACAGGAGCAGCGCGAGGGCGGCGGTCGCCGACGGCGCCCCGTACGGCCGCGACAGGCCGTGCCGGCCGAAGGCGGTGGCACAGAGCATCGCGCAACCCGCCATGGCCACGGTCGCGGTGATCACCGCGTCCCGGCGTCCCATGCTCTTGATCGTCACGAGCTTCACGCCGTGATCCTACGGGCGGACCGCGGGCCTGTTCCTCTGCCGAACGGCAGAGGAACAGGCCCTGCGCGGCCGGAGATCCGCGGTTCGGCGGATGGCCCGGGCGCGGGGGTGGGAGCGAGAGTCGATCACACCGCATCAGGTACGAGACCGAAGGAGTTTCCATGTCGGGCAAGACCTCCCTCTCCCGTCGCAGGATCGTCACGAGAGCCGTCGGCACCGCGACCGCGTTGGCAGTGCTCTGCGGGCTCACCTCCGCCGCGAGCGCCTCCGCCGTGCGGCCCGGTACCGGAAGGACGGCGCCCCTGGCCAAGGTGTCCGGCCAGGGGCGCCTCTTCTTCGCCTACGCGCCGGACGACGACATCCGCTTCTCCGTGGAGGCGACGGCCGCGCCCTTCAGCCGGCCCCTCGACCGGCTGCCCAAGGGCATGCCCACCGATGCCCGCGGCACCGTGACGGTCTACCACTGGAAGGCCGGCGACAACGACACCCGGCGCGGGGAGGCCGCGGTGGACTGTCTGGTCACGGCGGGCGACACCGCGACGCTCAGTGCCGTCGTCACCAAGTCGGTGGATCCGGCGGAGATAGGGAAGCGGATGGGCTTCAGCGTCAAGACCGGCGGGCCCGGCAAGGGACGGTTCGGGTTCGACTGGGCCGTGAGCAACGTGGACGTCGTCGACGGCAGGACGGTGGCGCCGAGGGTCGGCACGTGCATGGCGCCGGCGCCCTTCGCCCCGGTGGTGAAGGGCGGTTTCACGGTGACCCACGCGGAGCTTCCGCCGCTGCCGGCGGGCTGGCAGCCGGGCGGGAAGGACTGACATTCACGCGTGCCCATACCCCTCTCTCTCGACACCACCGATCAGGAAGACATCCCGCCATGCCCCTTTCCGCAGCCTTCCTCGCTTCCCGCCCGCACCCGGCGCCCCCGGACCGCCCGGTCGTCCCCCGGACCGTGCGCTGGGCGGCGCACGGTGCCGCGCTGAGCCTGGTGCCCTCGGGGCTGTGGCGGTGTGCCGTCGCTCTGGGCGTGCCCTCCGGGTTCGCCGAGGGCACGCCGCTGCATCAGAGCAACTTCCCCGGCTGGACCTCCCTCTACCTGGTCGCCCTGAGCGCGTTCGCCGAGTGCCTGGGGTTGCTCACGCTGGGCCTGATACGGCCATGGGGCGAGAGGGTGCCGCACTGGGTGCCCGTCCTCGGAGGGCGGCCTATCCCGACCCCGGCCGCGGTCGTACCGGCCGCGCTGGGCGCGGTGACGGTGACCACGATCACGGTCATGGCGGCGTGCGGTGGCTGGCAGCGTGCGATGAGCGCCGCCGACGCGCCGAAGGGCGCGTCGGCGTGGTTCATGACCGCTTGCTACGCACCACTGCTGGTCTGGGGCCCGCTCCTGGGCCTGGTCACCGTGGCGTACTACCGCCGGCGCCGCGCGTCCCGTACGTGAGGAGGTGCCGGGAGGTCCCTGTCTGCTCACGGGAGCGGTTCACGCGGCGTCGAACACGTCGAGGAAATCCAGCCACTCCGGGCGGGCGCCCGTTGAAGGCGATGGACAGATGACCGTGCAGGGGATCGTGCGGCATCCGACCATGATCGCAGCGAGGTCGGGCTCACGATCCCGCCGCCACCACCAAGGTCTCTCCCGCGCGGGTGCGGGCGTACAGGACGTGGCGGCCCGCGCGGTGGGCGCTCACCAGGCCTGCTGTGCGGAGGGCCGTCAGGTGTTGGGAGACGCCGCCGGGGGTGAGGCCGGTGCGGCGGGCGAGGTCGGTGGTGGAGGCGGGGGCGGCGAGTTCGGTCAGGAGGGTGGCGCGGGAGCGGCCGACCACGCCCGCCAGGGCCTCGGGGACCGTCGCCGGACGGGCGTGCCACAGGGTGCCGATTCCGCGCGGCGGGTAGTACAGGGCGGGCTGCCACGGCTCGGTCAGCACCGAGAAGACGCGCGGCCACACGAACGCGGAGGGCACCAGCAGCAGGCCGCGCCCGTCGAGCCGGCGGGGGCCGCGGACGGTGCGGTGTTCCAGGTGCAGGGTGCCCTCGGCCCAGGCGACCTGGGGGTCGAGGTCCGCGAAGAGGTGTTGTGCTCCGCCCTCCACCAGCCGGCCGGCGCGGTAGCGGATGTCGCTCTCCAGGAAGGTGAGCACGCGTGACCAGTACGGGGCCATCGCCAGCTCCCAGTACGCCTCGATCGCCTCCGTCAGCCGGGCGAGTTCCGCCTCCGGGTCCGCGCGCAGCGCGGCCATGCGGGCGGGCGGGACGGCGGACGTGGTGCGCAGCAGCGCGTGCGGGGTGGCCCGTACCGCCGCCAGTTCCACCGACAGGGACGGCAGGGGCGTCGTGGGCGGTGGGCAGAGGAACCCCGGGACGCTGCCCGCCCACGGCGAGCGCGTCGGTACGGGCACGAGGTCGAAGAGCGGGGTCAGATCGGTGCCCGCCGCGGCCAGCCGTGGGCGCACCTGGTCCGCCCAGGGGCGGTGCAGACCCTGCTCGTCCGCGCCCTTGAGGACGCGCACGCTCGCCATCGCCTCCCAGAGCGGGGACAGCGCGAAGCGCGTACGGGCCATGTCGGCCATGCCGAACTCGATCTCGATCATTTACGCCAGGCTAAATCACTGGGTGGGGGCGGGTGGCGGCCCGCAGGGTGCACCGCATGACTCCCGCATTCGATTCCCCATGGCGTTCGCGTGACTTCCGCGCCCTCTTCGCCGCCGGCGCCTTCAGCCATCTCGGCACCCACATCGGCTACGTGGCCATGCCCCTGCTCGCGGTCACCGCGCTCGACGCGAGCCCCGGGCAGGCGGGTGCGCTGGCCGCGTTGTCGACGGCCGCCTTCCTGCTCATCGGGCTGCCCGCCGGCGCGTGGGTGGACCGGTTGCCGGGACGGCGTGTGCTGGTGGCCGCCGACGCCGCCCGCGCCGCGCTGATCGTCTCCGTGCCCGTGGCCTGGTGGCTGGACGCGCTGACGCTGCCGCAGCTGTACGTGGTGGTGCTGCTCAACGGGTGCGCCACCGTTTTCTTCGACGTCGGCTCGCAGAGTGTCCTGCCGGAACTCGTCGGCCGTGAGCGCCTCGTACCCGCCAACGCCGCGCTCGTGACCCTGATGGCCGGCGCCACCATCGCGGGTCGCGGCGCCGGCGGCTTCCTTGTGCAGCTGTGCACGGCCCCCGCGGCGCTCGCGGCCGGGGCCGTCGCCTACCTGGCCTCGGCCCTCGGTCTCACCCGTCTCACCGCCCCCGCCGCTTCCCCGGCCCCCGCCACCGCGCGGCGGCTGCGGACCGAGGTGGCGGAAGGACTCCGGCACGTCCTCGGCAGCCGCGAGCTGCGCGCCCTGGCGCTCACCGCCGCGCTCGGCAATCTCGGCGCGCAGATGGTCAACGTCATGCTGCCGGTGCTGTTCACCCGCGAACTCGGCCTGCCCGCCGGGGCGCTCGGCCTGTACTGGGCGGCGGGCGGTGTGGGCATTCTGTTGGGCGCGGCCTGTGCCCGGCGCCTGGCCGGGCGTCTCGGGTACGGCCGCGTGCTGGGGCTGGCGGGGCTGTGGTGCGCCCCGGCCGGGCTCGCCGTGGCGCTGGCCGGGCACGGGCCGTGGCTGTGGGTGGCGGGCGCCGGCTGGCTGGTCACGACGGCGAAGACCGGCGTCGACAACGTGCTCGGGGTCAGCCTGCGTCAGCGTCTGACGCCGGATGCCCTGCTCGGCCGCATGAACGCGACGTTCCGCTTCCTGCTGACCGGCGCTCTCGCCGTCGGCTCCGCACTGGGCGGCCTCATCGGCGAGTTCGCGGGCGTGCGTACGGCGATGTGGGTGGG
This sequence comes from Streptomyces sp. NPDC044063, assembly GCF_056434285.1. Taxonomy (NCBI): domain Bacteria; kingdom Bacillati; phylum Actinomycetota; class Actinomycetes; order Kitasatosporales; family Streptomycetaceae; genus Streptomyces; species Streptomyces sp. NPDC044063. Next base: position 105,136 of record NZ_JBWKFM010000023.1, on the reverse strand, counting down.
CGCGGTGTGCGTGGCGGGCCAGTTCCTGCCCGTCTTCCTGTCCCCCGTCCGTACGTTGCGGGAGCTGCCGTCGACCACGAAAGCGACTCGTGGGACGGACCCGCATGTGAGACGGTGACCACCGCCCAAACCGCCATCACCTTGCGCCATCAACCCGTTACTTTCCGCATCTCCGGTCGGTTGAACAGTGGTTGAGGCGGCGCGTCCGCCGCCGTCCCGGGGAGGGAGACGAGGCAGGTGGAGAATTCGTCAGGGAGTACGAGGGGCCGGCGTCCGGCGCCGTTGTCCGAGAGCGAGAAGCTGCTGTTCGCCGGTGCGTTGCGGCACGACAAGTCGTGGGTCGCCCATGCCGATCCGCTGCTGCGGATGTCGTTCTGGGCGATGGCCAAGCAGTTCCCCGGCATGCTGGCGATGATCGGCCGCATCGCCTGGCGCGAGGACCCGCGCGCGCTGATGGTGCTCGCCGTCGCCGAGCTGGCCTCCGGCGCGATGTCGGCGTTCCTGCTCGTCGCGACGAACCAGGTCCTGGTCCACCTCTTCGACAACGGGCCCACCCCGGACAAGCTCCGCGAGGCCCTGCCCGCGCTGCTGCTCGCCGGGTTGTCCTCGTCGGGCTCGGTGTTGCTGGGCTGTCTGATCGTGAAGACCGAGGGGCGTCTCTACCCGAAGATCGAGCTGTCCTGCGTCACCGCGTACTACGGGATGATGACGCGGGTGGAGATGTCCGCCATGGAGGACAAGGACATCCACCGCCAGCTGGCCCTGGGCCGCTACGGCACCGACTCCGTCCAGCGCATGCTGTCCAACGCGGTCACGGTCACCAGTGGACTGATGAGCCTCGCGGCGGCCGCCGTCGTCCTCGGCGCTCTCCATCCCCTGCTGCTGGGCGCGCTGGTGCTGATCGCCGCCCCGCGCTGGTGGGGAGCCGTCGTCGTGATGCGCCGCGCCTACGCCTCCCGGCACGTGTGGAACGACCACCGGCGCGCCGTCGAGGTGCTGTTGTACCCGATCACGCGCGCGGACGCGACGCCCGAGCTGCGGGTGCACGGTGCCGGACGGCTGCTGATCCGGGCGCAGCAGGACATGGGGCGCACCGCGGCGGCGGAGAAGGCGCGGCTGGCGAGCGCGGAGGCCCGTACGGAGGTCGCGGCGGCCACGATGTCCGGCACCGCGCGCATCGGCGCGTACGGCCTGCTGTGGTGGCTGCTGGTCGCCGGGGGGATGCCGCTGGCCAGCGCCGGTACGGCCGTGCTGGCCATCCGTACCGCCACCCAGTACCTCAACCAGATCGTCACCCAGCTCAACCGCATGTGCGAGGAGTCGCTGTACCTGGCCGACATGGACCGCTCCATCAAGCTCGGCGCCCGGTACGCCATCCCGGAGCACGGCGCCCGGGTGGAGGGCGAGGGCGTCGAAGTGGTGCTGGAGGACGTGACGTTCCGGTATCCGGGCGCGGAGCGCGACGCGCTCCAGGGGGTGTCGCTGTCGATCCCCAAGGGGAAGGTGGTGGCCCTGGTCGGCGAGAACGGGTCGGGCAAGTCCACCCTGGCCGGCGTCGTCGCCGGCCTCTACCTGCCGACCTCGGGCACGGTGTGCCACAACGGGGTCGAGGTCCGCCGGGCCGACCGCGACAGCGTCTTCGACAAGGTCGCGCTCCTCCCGCAGGAGGTGGGCTGCTGGCCCATGACCGTACGGGCCAACGTGCACATCGGCGACGGCTCCCGGCCCATGGACCACGGGAAGGTGGAGTCGGCGGCGGAGCGCGCCGGCATCCGGCGGGTGGTGGAGGAACTCCCGCACGGGTGGGACTCGATCGCGCTCAAGGGGTTCGAGCGCGGGGTGCGGCTGTCGGGCGGCCAGTGGCAGCGCGTCGGGGTCGCCCGGGCCGTCTACCGGGAGCGGGACCTGCTGATCGTGGACGAGCCGACGGCCGCGCTCGACGCGAAGGCCGAGATCGACATGTTCGAGTCCCTGCGGTCCTTCACCGACGACGGCGTCACCACGGTCCTGCTCATCACCCACCGGCTCGCGGCCACCGCCACCGCCGACGTCATCTACGTCCTCGACCGGGGACGGCTGGTGGAGGCCGGGGCCCACGCCGAGCTGATGGCCATCGACGGCGGCCACTACCGCGAGCTGTACGAGCTCCAGGCCGCCCAGTACGCCACCGCCGTACCGGCACCGCGCAAGGAGCAGCCCGGGGAGGAAGCCGCCCCGGTGCATTGAACGCTCGCCACGTTGAAGATCGTCTAGTGTGCGCGGGTGAGTCTTTACATCGTCGTCGGATTCGGGCCCGCCGGGGCCGCCACCACGCGGCTGCTGGCCGCACAGGGCCACTCGGTACGCGTCGTCACCAGGTCGGGCCCCTCGGGCCGTGCCCCGGAGCCCGGCATCGAGCACATCGCGCTGGACGCGACGGACAGCCAGCGGCTGGCCGACATCGCGCGGGACGCGGCCGCCGTCTTCAGCTGCGGCGCGCCGCCCTACCACCGCTGGGCCGCGCAGTGGCCGCCGCTCGCCTCGTCGCTCCGCGCGGTGGCCGAGGCGACCGGGGCCGTCCTGGTCATGCTGGGCAACCTCTACGGCTACGGCCCGGTGGACGGTCCCCTGACCGAGGACCTGCCGCTCGCGGCGACCGGGCCCAAGGGGCGCGTACGCGCCGCCGTCTGGGAGGAGACGCGGACGCCGCACGAGCTGGGGCGGCTACGGGCGGTCGAGGTGCGGGCCTCGGACTTCTTCGGGCCCGGCGTGACCGACGGCGGGCACCTGGCCGGGCGGGTCGTGCCCCGGCTGCTGCGCGGCAAGCCGGTCTCCGCGCTCGGCGACCCGGACGCCCCGCACAGCTGGACCTACCTCCCCGATGTCGCGAAGGCGCTGGTCGAGGTCGCGGGCGAGGAGCGGGCCTGGGGACGGGCCTGGCACGTTCCCACGCTGCCCCCGCTGTCCGTCCGGGAGATGACCGACCGCCTCGCCGCCCGGGCGGGCACCGGGCCGGTCGCGGTTCGCGGCACCTCGCCCGCCCTGCTGGGCGTCGCGTCGCTCTTCTCCCCGCTCGTCCGGGAACTGAAGGAGATCCGCTACCAGTTCGACCGGCCCTTCGTCGTCGACTCGAGCGCCTACGAGGCCACGTTCGCGCTGCGCGCCACGCCCCTCGACGAGCAGATCGAGGCGACGGTGGACTGGTGGCGCGAGCGCCTGGCCGACGCCGGGTGACCTCGGCCGGCGCCTGAGGACATCCGGAAGTGCGGTGCCCTGAGAGACGGTTCGCCGAGCGTCCTCCAACGTACGGCTCACGGGGATCAAGGGGCGTACGATGCCCGCAACAACCGGATGACGGAGGGGGAGAACCATGCTCGCCGAGTCGGCGGCCGCCTTGACGGCGGCACTGGCCACCGCGATCGTCCAGTCCGCGGGTACGGACGCGTGGAGCGGTTTCCGGGCCCGGCTGGCCCGGCTTCTCGGCCGCGACGACGAGCGGCGCGAGAGCACGGAGACGGAGCGGCTCGACCGCACGGCGGCCGCTCTCGAAGGGCTGGAAGGCCGGGCGGAGGAGACCGAGCGACAGCGCCAGCAGGTGGTCTGGGAGACGCGTCTCGGAGACCTGCTGGAGGGCCTGCCCGAGGAGCAGCGCGCCCGGTTCCTCACCGAGGCGAGGGCGCTGCTGGAGGAGCGGGGGCAGGGCGCGCCCGAGGGTCCCGGAGGCATCTCCGGCAACACCTTCCACGGCCCGACCGCCATCCAGTCCGGAAACCACAACCAGCAGCGCAACTACTTCGGACGCAATGCGTGAGTGAGCCGGAGAAAGGTTCCGGCGGGGTCTCGGGGAACGAATTCCAAGGCCCCGCCGCGGCACAGAACGGCCAGTTCAACACGCAGATCAACCATTACGGCGCACCGCACAACCGATGGTGGCCGGCCGTCGTCGGCGTGGTCGCGGCGGCGGCCGCCGGGGCGGTCCTGGCCGTCTTCACCCTCGGCGGTGACAAGGGGGACCAGGAGGACGCGCGGGGGGCCGGGCCGGTGGTGCCGTCGGCGGACACCCCCGGCTCCCCCGCCACGCAGGGAGCTCCCGGCACGTCGGGGCCGACGGCCGGTTCGTCGCCGTCGGCGTCCCTGGAGGCGGTCCGGTGGACGGGCACCGTCCGCATCGGGTCGGCCGGTCCCCAGCTCGACAAGGTTCCTCCGGTGATGGACCTGAATCAGCACGACATCCACCTGTCGTTGATCAATCCGGCACGGCTCGATCCCGAGGACGTGCACCGCGAGAGAACGCTCGCCGAGTGGCAGGGATCGAAGAAGCCCACCCGCAAGGAGTGTGCCGACCTCGTCGCCTCCCAGGGCGTCAACCGTGTGGAGGTGCACCAGGGCACCGTGGTGTGCGTGCGAACGAAGGGCGGGCGCACGGCCGCACTGACCGTCACCTCGACCAGTGACAGTTTCAGCACGGGCGTCTCGGCGGAGGCCACGGTGTGGTCGGCGGTCACCGAGTCCGGCTGAGGGTCCGGGACCGGCTGAGGGTCCGGGCCCGGACCGGCGTCTCCGCGAGACTGTCGCCATGGATCTTTTGTCGTTGCGCTGTTTCCAGGCCGTGGCCCGGCACGAGCACATCAGCAGGGCCGCGGAAAAACTCCGGGTCGCCCAGCCGTCGGTGAGCCGGACCATCGCCCGGCTTGAATCGGAACTCGGAGTTCCGCTCTTTGACCGCCACGGTCGCCGGATACGGCTCAACGAGCACGGCGCGGCCTTCCTGCGCCGGGTCGAACGGGCCCTGGCCGAACTCGACGACGCCCGGCGCGAGATGGCCGACGCCGCCGGTGCGGGCCCGGGCCGGGTCGCCGTCGCCGCCGAGACCCTGCTGCAGCTGGCCGGGGTGCTGGCCGCCTTCCGCGCGCACCGCCCCGGCGTGAGCGTGCGCCTGTTCCAGGCCCCGCCGGACGCGATGCGGCACCATCTGCGCTCCGCCGAGGTGGACTTCGCGCTCGCCTCCCAGCCGCTCACCGGTCCTGGGCTGTGCTCGGTGGAGCTGGCACGGGAGGAGGTGCTGCTGGCCGTGCCGCCCGGGCATCCGCTGGCCGGCCGGGAGCGCGTCACGGTGGCCGAGCTGGCCGACGAGGACTTCGTCAGCACCCGCGCCGGTCACTGGCAGCGCGCCCTGCTGGAGCGGCTCTTCGCCCGCGAGGGGCTCACGCCGCGGGTGGTCTGCGAGGGCGACGAGGCCGCCGCCACGCCCGAGCTGATCGGCGTGGGGCTGGGCATCGGCCTGATGCCGGCCGTCGCCCGGCGGACCCTCGGCGCGCGTGCCCCGGTGTCCTGGCTGCGCCTGGACGCCGCGGACTGCCACCGGACGCTGACCCTGGTGTGGCGCGAGGGCGCCCACCTCTCCCCCGCCGCCGTGGACTTCCGCCGACTGGCCATCGAACGCCTCATGCCCGACGCGTCATGAGTACATGACGAAACTGGTCGTGGAACGCATGAGCGGGCGGCACTAGCGTCGAGGGCGACCACCGCCGTACCGGCCGGCGCCGGCTGACGCGAGCCGCGCGGGGCCCGGCACGGGCAAGCAAGGGAGCACACCGATGAGCCAGCGACCCGCCGCCGCGGAAGGCGGCTTCACCAGCTACGTGGAGTCCGTCCTCGACGCGCTGTCCGCCGAGCCGTCGCGGGCGGCCGTCACCACCGCCGAGGGGCGGGTGATCAGCGCCGGGGAACTCCGGGACCAGGTCCTGCGGCTCGCCGCCGAGCTGACGGAACGCGGGGTGGGCCGCGGCACCACCGTCACCCTGCTCACCGGCAACACCGCCGAGGCCCTCGCCGCCCGCTACGCCGCCAACCTCGCCGGAGCCCGGGTCGTCAGCCTCTACGAGGGCATGAGCCCTCCCACCATGGCCCGCATCATGGCGAGCGTGGACTCCACCCTGCTGCTGGTGGACGACCGGCGGCACGGCACCGCCGAGGAGCTGCGGCGGCTCGATGACGTTCCCCCCATGCTCTCCCTGGGGCCGAGCGCCTTCGCCGAGGACGTCCTCGCCACCGCCGCCCGGCGCCCGGCCCGGCCGATGGGCGGCCTGGTGGGCCCGGACGACGACTGGTGCGTCCGGCACACCGGCGGAACCACCGGCATCCCCAAGGGCATCCGCATGACCCACGACACGTACCGGCGGACCCTGGACCAGGGGATCGCCGACGCCGGCGACCCGCCCCGCTACCTGGCCTGCACCGCGCTCGCCCACCTCGCCGGCATCCTCGCCGACATGACGCTCCACCAGGGCGGCTCGGTCGTCCTGCGGCACGGCTTCGACCCCGGGGACGTACTGGCCACCATCGAACGCGAGCGCGTCACCCACACCTGGCTGCTGCCGCCCCTCCTCTACCAGCTGCTCGACCACCCGGACCTGGCCCGCACCGACCTGTCCGCCCTGCGCCGGATCACCTACGGCGGCACCGCCGCCTCACCGTCCAGGCTCCGCCGGGCGGCCGAGGTCCTGGGCCCCGTCCTCTACGGCTGGTACGGGCAGGCCGAGGCCCAGAACATCACCGAGACGGGCCCCGGCGAGCAGGAGGTGACCGGCAGCGGCGGACAGCTGACCGTCGGCCGGGCCCTGCCCGACGTGGAGATCGCCATTCGGGACGCCGACGGCACCACCCTGCCGCCCGGCGAGCGGGGCGAGGTGCAGGTGCGCTCGCCCTTCGTGATGCGCGGCTACTGGAAGCAGCCGGAGCTGACCGCCGAGGTCCTGCGGGACGGCTGGGTGCGCACCGGCGACGTCGGCTACCTCGACGAGGACGGCTACCTCTACATCGTGGACCGGATCAAGGACATGATCGTGGTCGTCGGCGGCCACGTCTATCCGGCGGAGCTGGAGGACCTGCTGCTGAGCCATCCCGCCGTCGCCCAGTGCGCGGTCTTCGGCAGCCGGGACGAGGAGTCGGTGGAGCACGTCCACGCCGTCGTCGTGCCCGCCGCCGGGCAGCGGCCCACGCTGGAGGAGATCCGGGACTTCGTCACCGCCCGCAAGGGCCGCCTCTACGCTCCCGAGGCCCTGCACCTGGTGACGGACCTCCCGCTGACGGCGGCGGGCAAGCCGGACAAGAAGCTGCTGCGGTCCCGGCTGTCCGGCTGAGCCACGGCCGATCCCCGGCCGAGGCATGGCGGCGGCCGGCCCGTACGACCTCCCCGACCTGCCGCCGGTGGGCCTTGAGAAGATCCCTGGCATGGAATTCGACGATCCCGCCGAACTGCGCCGGGTGTGCGACGAACGGCTCGGGGAGAAGGCGGGCCGGCAGTTCGCGACGATGGCCCGGCGCGGCTTCCGGCTGGCCCCGGCGACGGACGAAGCGCCGGCCACCGGCCGTTCCCGGCTCGGAGGCTCCGCCCTGCTCGCGCCGGGCACCCCCTGGCCCGTACTGGACGGCGTGCCGCTGTCCCTGCACGCCGTGCTCGACACCGACGCGCTGGCCACCTGGCTCGGGGACGAGCTGCCCGTCCGGGCCGGCCTGCTCAACTTCTTCCACATCGACCCGGACATCCCGTACGAGGAGTACAGCGAGCTGGACGTGTACGCGCCCGAGGCGTGGCGCGTCGTGCCCGCCGATCCCGCGCGAGCGGTCGAGACGGCGGCACCCGAGCCGGCGCGGCGCTATCCGGTGCGCCCGATCCACGCGGCCGGGGTGACCATGCTCCCCGACTGCTGGGACGTCGAGGACGACGACATCGAGTTCGACAGGGACCGGCACTGGGGTGCGACGTCGCTCCTCCTCGACACGATGGACGGCCTCGACGGGAACACCGCCGGGGGCCACCGCGCCTTCGGCTGGCCCGACACCTCGTACACGTCCGCCGTGACCGAGCGCGACGCCGACGGCCCCGCGGTGCACCTGCTCCAGCTCGCGGAGGACGTCGAGCTCGGCTGGGGCTGGGGTGACGCCGGAACGCTGTACTTCACGATCCCGGCGGGGGCGTTCGCGGAGGGCGACTTCGGACAGGCCCGGGCGGTCGGTCACTGCTGCTGAGCCGGGACGGCGCCGCGCACCCGAGCGGCGTCCGCGGCACAATGGTCGTTCATGACGCGCCGGTACTTCTTCGACGCCCACGTCCATGTGATCGACCACCGTTTCCCGCTGTTCGAGAACGATGGGTTCCTGCCCGAGGAGTTCACCGTCGAGCGGTACCGGGAGCGCACCGCCGCGCTGGGTGTCGTCGGCGGGGCGGTCGTCGCGGGCTCGTTCCAGCGCTTCGACCAGGCCTGGCTGCTCGACGCGCTCTCCCGGCTCGGTCCGGGGTTCGTGGGCGTCGCCCAGATGCCGCACGGCCTTCCCGACGAGGAGATCGTCGCACTGGCGGGGCGCGGGGTGCGGGGGGTGCGGTTCAACCTGCGCCGCGGCGGGCCCACGGCCCTCGCGCGCCTCGGCACGCTGGCCCGCCGCGTCCACGACGTGGCCGGCCTCCACACCGAGCTCTACGTCGACGCCCGCGACCTGCCCGAGCTCGCCGCAACCCTCGCCTCGCTCCCCGCCGTGAGCATCGATCACCTGGGCCTGCGCGCCGACGGACTGCCGCATCTGCTGGCGCTGGTCGAGCGCGGGGTACGGGTGAAGGCGACCGGTTTCGGCCGTGGCGACCTCGATGCCGCCGCCGCGATCCGTGCCGTACTGAAGGCCGACCCGACCGCCCTGATGGCGGGAACGGACCTCCCCTCGACGCGAGCGCCGCGTCCCTTCGCCGATTCCGACCTCGATCTCGTCGCGGAGGCGGCGGGAGAACACGCGGACGCCGTGCTGCACGGCAACGCGATCTCCTTCTACCGCACGTGACCTCCGGGGATCATCGTGCGAGGATCCGGGGATGCCCGCCGACATCCCGCGCTTCCAGCAGTTCACCGCGCCCGCCCAGGTCACGCCCCGGGTGAGGCGAGGCCTCGTCGCGTGCTGGATCGAGGTCACCAACGCGGGAGGGGCGGCGGGCTTCCCGTTCCCGCCCATCGACGAGACGCTGGCGGCCCCGGCGGTCGACCGGATCGTCGCCTCCCTCGACCCCGCCACCAGCCGCCTGCTCACGGCCACGACCTCGACCACGGCCGACGGGGACGTCGTCGGCTGGCTCAGCCTGCGCCGGGACACCGCCGGGCTGATCGCGCACTGGGGAACCGTCCACCACGTCCAGACCCGGCCGGCCGTACGGGGACGAGGTCTCGGTACCGCCCTGATGAACGAGGCCGGCAGGGTCGCCCGCGACGAGATGGACCTGGAGCAGCTCCGTCTCGCGGCACGGGGCGGCGCCGGCCTCGAAGCGTTCTACGAACGCCTCGGCTGGCGCGAGGTCGGCCGCTGGCCGGGGGCCCTGCGCTTCGGCGCGGGCGACGACCGCGACGAGGTCCTCATGCACCTTCAGCTCTGACCCCCTCCGGCGGGACGAGGTGGTCGAGCCCCTGGGCGGTGCGCGCGGCGAGGCCGGAACCGCGGGGCAGCATGACGGCCTCGTAGGCGCGGATCGCGGCGTCGATGTGCGGTTCCGTCACCAGCGCCTTGGCGAGCTGGGCGCCGTCGAGGAGCGCGAGGTTGGCGCCGACGCCGAGCGGGGGCATCAGGTGGGCGGCGTCGCCCACGAGCGTCAGGCCGGGGACGTGGTCCCAGGTGTGGGGCACGGGCAGCGCGTGCAGGGGGCGGTTGACGAACCCCTTGTCGCCCGACCGCAGCAGGTAGAGCAGGTCGTCGTGCCAGCCGTCGTACAGGCCCAGCAGGTGTGCGCGCATGGCGTCCGTGTCGGCGAGGTCGAGCCCGGCGGTGGCATGCCAGTCCTCCGGGGCACGGAAGAGGGCCATGGCGTCGATGTGGCCGTTGCTGTTGCGCTGGGCCGTCAGCACCCTGCTGCCGGACCGGGCCGACATGCTGCCCTCGCCGACCATCCGGGCGAAGGCCGGGTGGCGGGTGTCGGAGTCGTCGAAGCCGGTGCCGACGGCGGTGACGCCCGTGTAGCGGGGCATCGCGCCGGACAGGGCCTGGCGGACCCGGGACCAGGCGCCGTCGGCGCCGATGACCAGGTCGAACTCCTCGGCGGTGCCGTCCTCGAAGCGGAGCCGGTGCGTTCCGTCGACGGTCGGGGCGACGCCGCTGACCGGGCGTCCCCAGCGGACGGTTCCGGGCGCGAGGGAGTCGAGCAGCAGTCCGCGCAGCTGGCCGCGGTCGATCTCCGGCCTGGTGACCTGGCCGTCGGCGGGCCGGTCGATGTCCAGGACCTCGGCGGTGAAGGGGTCGAGCCGCCGCCACACCTCGCCCTCGGGGCGGGCCAGGGCGTGGAAACGGTCGAGCAGGCCCGCTTCGGCCAGGGCGGGCTGGCCGGTGGTGGTGTGGATGTCGAGCGTGCCGCCCTGGGTGCGTGCGGCGGGGGACGCGTCGCGTTCGAAGACGGTGACGGAGCGGCCGTGGAGTTGCAGGACGCGGGCGCAGAGCAGCCCGCCGGGTCCGGCGCCGACGACGGCGATGCGGGCGGAAGCGGAGTTCACGAAGGGCCCCTTCGAGGATGGGGAAGCGTGGAATGGAGCGTGGGTGCCGGGACGACCGGCACGCACCATCCACGGAAGCACATCTCACTACAAAAATGCAATGACTAAACTTTTGGCCTGGATCAACTCTTCGGGCTTCCGCGCGGTAGGGTGAGCCCGTGATCGAACCGACGACGACCGGACGCCGTGAGCGCAAGAAGGCCCGGACCCGCAAGTCCCTGGCCGACGCCGCCCTGACGCTCTTCCTCGACCGCGGCTACGACGAGGTCGGGGTGAAGGAGGTGGCCGACGCCGCCGACGTATCGGTGACCACGCTGTTCAAGCACTTCCCGTGCAAGGAGGCCCTGGTCTTCGACCTCGACCAGGACATCGAGACGGCCCTCGTCTCCTCGGTGCGCGACCGCGCGCCCGGCGTCTCCGTCCCACGGGCCCTGCGGGAACACCTGCTGACGGCGGTGGGCCCGCACACCCTCACCCCGGGCCCTCCCGGCGCCGACTCCGACGGCCCACGGCTGGCGGAGTTCAGCCGCATGGTGGAGAACACGCCGGCCCTGCGCGAGTACGCCCACCGGATGTGGACCCGTCACGAGACGGCCCTGGCCCGGGCCATCGCCGAGGAGGCCGGCGCGCCCGAGGACGACGTCACCTGCGCGGCGCTGGCCCGGTTCGCCCTGGACGTCCCCCTCCTGGCCCGCCGCCACCCCGACCCGCACCGCGCCGCGGAGGAGATCTTCACCCTGATCGAACAGGGCTGGGCGGCCGCCCACCCGGGCGTGTGAGCGCCCGTCGTCACAGCTCGTCGGCCAGGTCCCCCCAGTTCATCTCCCGCAGCACGACACGCGCCGTGGCCTCGAACTGCTGGTGAAGGGCCGGGTCGCTCCCCAGTCGCTCCATCACCTTCGCGAAGACGACCGCGGCGCGCATCGCCCTGGACTGCGGGTCGTCGGCGTCCCCCACGTACGGCAGCACATGGGTGTCGAACTCGTCCCACGAGATGGGGCGGTCGGCCCGCTTGTGCAGGTCGATCCACCAGGCGCGGGCGGCGTCGGCGCTGACGAGGACCCGGCGGCGCAGGTGGTCGAGCCGGTCGGCGTCGAGGTGATGCCGCAGTTGCTGCTCGCGGCGGGCGTCCTCGTACGCCTGGGAGCGCGCGCGGTCCTCGTCGGTGAGGTGGAGCGTGATGTCCGCCCTGATCTCCATCGGGCATCCCTCCGCCGCCGGCCCCCACGCGGACAGCCGGAGCGCCAGGGCGTTCCGCGCCGCGTCGAGCGCCGACGGCACGTGCGCGCCGGTGATGGGGCGGGCGATGTCGTCGAGGGCCTGCCGCGCGATGGCGCGTACGACGCCGCGGCCCCGCTCCCGGAGTTCGGGGGCGGGGCGGCAGCGCAGCACGCCACGGGCGGTGCAGTGGACGCCGAGGAGTGCGGTGGGCCAGGTGGCGGAGACGCGCAGGCGCGTGCTCCGCCGCGGCCCGAAGGAGAACATCACCCGGTCGCTTCCTCACGGCGCCTGTTGTCCCGGACGTTGTCCCGGACGATCGCCTCACGGAGGATCCGCCCCCAGAAGGAGCCCAGGAACTCCTCGTCCCTCGCGAAGAAGCGACGCCCGAAGCTGTTCCCGCGCAACTCGGGCTGGTACACGTCGGCCAGGAGGTCGATCAGCACACCGGCCGGAAGCTTCCCCTCCTCGGCGGCGGCTCCCCACCGGGTCAGCTCCGCGTCGGCGGCCTCCCGCGCGTCGTCGTCCCCGAGCAACCACTGCCAGGCCCGTACGAAGCGCGCCCGCCCCTCCGGCTCTCCCGTCGTCTCCAGCAGGAGCCGCGCGCCCGTGTCGCCGGCGGCGAGGGCCAGGAAGGCGACCAGGGCGTGCCGCTTGGGCTCCCGCTCCCCCAGCCACGTCCTGAGCGCCCTCGAGACGTCGGCGGGGCTGACCTCGACGAGCCGCGCGAAGGCCGCCACCATCGTCGGGGCGGCGTACGGGGCATGGGCGGCGGCCCTGGCCAGGCGGGTGATGGCGATCGCGGGCTGGCGGACCCCCAGTTCGCCGCCGCAGATCTCGGTGACGAGCTCGACGAGCTCGACGGGCGGCTTGCCGGCGACCATCCACTGGTACAGCCGGTTCCTGACGTACCGCCCGATCTCCGGGTCGAGTGCCGCGGTGGTGAGGGCCTCCACGGCCAGCGGGCGGCGGCGCCCGACGAGGTCCTTCCCGATGCGGTCGATGATGGTGTGGTCGTGGACCTCGGTGGCCAGGTCGAGGAGTGACCGGGTGACGAGGCGCGCGTCGTCCTCGGGCAGGCTCTGGTCGGCCGCCACGGCGACGGCCCAGGTACGCAGCAGGTCCCGCTGCGTCGGGAACTCCTCCCAGAGGTGGCGGAGCACGGCGGAGGCCAGGTCGTGCTTGCTCCTGTCGTGGAACACGCGATCGCCGTGGGACGTGAGGCGTGCGGCGTCCACGCGGCGGCTGGAGGTCGCGTCCGAGAGGATGTCCAGGGGTGCGCGGGGGACGCCGAGCCTGGCCAGCAGCGTGTCGGCCGCGTGGACGACCGACCGTCCGGTCCCGCCGTTCAGCAGCGCTCCGGCCCAGACCATGGCGCGCGTGGCCATGAGCGTGGGCTCCCCCGGCCCTTGCCGCGTCGGGCTGAGGAGGTCGCCGATGTGGCGGTGCCAGCCCAGGAACTCGTCGATGATGGCGCTGTCGTCGTGTCGCGCCGCCTCGTGGACGATGCGGGCCAGCCGGCGGGCGTCCTGAGCCGACGGGTTGGACTCCCAGATGTCGTGGTAGGCCGTGCCGTCGAGCCAGTCGGCCTTGTGGCCGGTGCCCCGCCGCCGCAGCTCCTGGGCGACCAGCGGCCTCGCGTCGGGGGACGGGAGCGCGACCGTGAACGGCCGCGTCGCCTCCGCCCACGCCCCCTGCCAGGTCTGCGGCGTGGTGAGGACGACGAGGAAACGGTCCGCGCCGCTACCGGCCTCGCCGTACCCGCGCAGCGCCTCGCCGAAGCGCGGGCCGGGCGGCTCGGGCACCTCGGAGAGGTCCAGGAGGTACCGCTGGCCCGGATCGGCCGGGAGCTTCGCCACATCGGGCCTGGACCACTCGGGTTCCAGGTCGATGGGCCGCGGGCGGGTGGCGGCGTCCGCGGCACCGACCGTACGGAGCAGGCGAAGCCCGGCCGTCCGTCGTCCGTTTCCGGGGGGCGCGGACAGGACGACGACTCCGTACTCGGCGAGGGCCTTCTGTGCCTGGGCCCATTTCTCCCCGTCGCGCGGGACGACGAAGCGGTCGTCGGCGCAGGCGCGCAGGTCGGCCAGGGGTACGGGCTGGGGCCGGACGAAGTCGGTGCCGTAGAAGTACTGCTTCTCCGCCTGGTAGCCGTGGGCGCCGGGGCCCACGTCCTGCTTGAACTCCTTGGGCGTGGGGGCGTCGTCGGTCATCGCGTTCCTCCGGTTCCGTTTCCGTTTCCGCTTCCGTCGAAGTACTGCTGCTGGGCCTGGTACTGGGTCCCGTTGCCGTGGCTGTTCTGGGTGAAGGACACCGTCGCGGGGGCGGGCGACGGCTCCTGGGCCTCGTGGGGCGGCTGTGCGGAGGCCTGCCGCACGCCGGCGTCCGCGGTCTCGAAGATCGCCGGGTCCGCCAGGCCCCAGTCGAGACCCGGCACGTGCAGCCACGCCGGCTGCTCGAAGGTCTTGACCCTGGCGAGGCTCCGCGCGTAGTGGGCGGAAAGCGTCCCGCCCGTCGCCAACCCGCTGCGGAACACGTCCTCATGGACCCGCTGCGAGATGACGACCGCCGTGTTGGTCAGCTCCGGATTGGCGCGGGCCAGCAGGTCGCGCAGCTTCTGGTGGTCCAGGAGCCGGTGGGTCTCGACCATCGGAACGCCGAGCCCGGTGGGCGGCAGCGGGCCTACGTGGATGCTGACCCGCAGTTGCAGGACCGGCTGCCCGGGGTGCCGGGTCCGGTGGTCGTGGAGGACCCGGCTCAGCGCGTCGGGGAAGCATCCGACCAGCCCCGGCAGCACCTCGGGGTCCATGCCGGCGACGTATCCGTCCCCGGTGTGCTGCGGGAAGGCGCGCTGCTCCCACCTCGCGCTCAGGCCGACCTCCGACAGCGCCCGCGCGAGGACCTGCTGGATGTCCGCGTTGACCTGCTGCATTCCGGTGCTGGTATGCGCGCTGAAGCTGCGCGCGTCGACGGCGAGGACCGCGCGGTAGGGCCACAGCGGTTCCCAGGACGGAGTCATGGAGGGTCTCTTCTCTTCGTGAGGCGTGCCGGCGACGTCGTCGCCGAAGCGGTCATCAGTGACTGTGGCGGCGGACGGCGAACGGCACCGTCCAGCGCTGGACCTTCCGGCGGTGACATGGACCACACCGGGACGTCGAGCGCCGCCGGGCGCTACTCCTCCGACAGCTCCGCGAGGGCGGCGCTGTCGTCGACCACCAGGCGGCCGCGTCCCAGGGTCAGCACGCCGGCGGTGTGGAGTTCCCTCAGCACGGCCATCACCGAGGAACGTCCCATCCCCGCCATGACGGCGAGTTCCTCCCGGTCCATGCCCAGGTGTACGTGGACGGTTCCGTCGTCCTCCCGGACGCCGACCTCGGCGGCGAGACGACCCACCACCCGCGCCACCCGGGCCCGGGGCGACAACCGGACCAGCGCGGCGCGCAGTTCCTCGTTCTCCCGCATGCGCTCGACGGCGAGCCGGTACACGGCCCCCTCCAGGCGGTGCCGGTCGAGGAAGCCGCGGAAGGCGTGCGCGGGGAGGACGACCCCCGTGCACGCGGTCACCGCGGTCACGGTGGCCGATCTGCGGTGGTCCAGCAACGCTCCCATCTCCCCCAGCACTTCGCCCGCACGACGCAGGGCGAGGGGGACGTCCCCGCCGCTCGGCGCGGACTGCGCGACCTTGACGATGCCGTCGGTGAGGGCGATGACGACGGTCGCCGTCTCGCCCTGCCGCAGCAGTACCGCACCGCGTCGGTACCGGCGGCGCTGCCCTCGGCGCACAAGGTCCGACCACGCCTCTTCCGGCACCACGTCCCGAAAGTTCATGACTCCCCCCGTCCGTACTCGCCCCTCGGCCGCGGCCGGCCCCTAGCCGAACACCGCGGCCAGCCCCAGCGCGCCCGAGCCCGTCACCGCGGCCGCGAACGACCACTGCACCCGGCGGTGCTTGGTCCAGGCGATCTCGCTCATGACCACGAGCTGCCGCGACAGCGCGCCCAGCGGGTCCCTCTCGCGCAGCGCGCCCTCCAGCTGTTCGGGCTCGAAGTGCCGCAGGTGACCGAAGAACAGGTAGTCCTCGTCGGGTTCCGGGCCCCGCCGCTCGGTCTTCAGGTTGGGGGACACGGCCGCCGCCGCGAGGCAGGCGCCCGCCAGGAGCGTCAGGACACCCACCCACCCCAGCACCTGTGCCGGGACCGGTCCCCGGCGGAATCCGTGGCCGGCTCCGGTGAGCACGCCGACCAGCGCCAGCAGGGCGGACTGCAGGCTGAGCGCGATCGACGCCTTGGTGTCCGCCTTCCCCGTCCAGTCGGCCAGGGCCGACTGGATCCTCCACGCCGCGTCCAACGGATCCGCTGCCACCTGTACTTCCGCCCTTTCACGGCTCCGGACGGCCGCAGCGGCCGACATCGGGCACCAGGATCACCCACCGTCCGCCCGAAGCCGTACGGCGTTCGTTCTTCGACCGAAAATGATCACTGGAACGTCCGTTCGTGGCCGAAGCGGTACTGGTATTCGGCGCGCGGTCGTGTGTCCGTGGTGTCCGCGTGTCCGTGTGCGGCAAGAACACAAGGTGACCCGTGACGACGAGACGAGGACACCGACACGTGAGCGACAGCACCGCGATCCCCACGATCGACCTCCGCCCCTGGCGGGAGGGCTCCCCACGAGAGCGCGCGGCACTCGCGCGGACCGTCGACGGCGCCCTTCGGAAGGCCGGGTTCCTCCTCGTCACCGGGCACGGCGTCGACCCGGCCCTGCGCACCGCCATCCGTACGGCGGCGCGGAGCTTCTTCCTGCTGCCCGAACGGGCGAAGGCCGCGTACGCGGTACGGGTCGGGGGCCGCGGCTGGCTGGGGCCGGGGGCGGAGGCGAACGGCTACGCGGAGGGCACCGAGACGCCGCCCGACCTGAAGGAGTCGTGGTCCCTGGCGGCCGACACCCCCACCGGCGACCCGGCCGTGGACGCCGCGTGGTTCCTGCCGAATGTGTGGCCCGCGGAGGTGCCCCACCTGAAACCGCTGGTGGAGACCTACGCGACCCGCATGCGCACGCTGTCGGACCTTCTTCTCGATCTGCTGGCCGGGGCCCTCGGGGAGGCGCCGGACCTCTTCACCCGTCACACCCGCAACCCCACCTGGGGCTTCAACATCAACTGGTACCCGGGGACGGACACCGTGGGAGCGCCGCGGCCGGGCCAGTTCCGGATCGGCCCGCACACCGACTTCGGGACGGTGACGGTCCTGGACCGGCAGCGGGGCAAGGGCGGGCTCCAGGTCTTCACCGACGAGCGCGGCTGGGAGGACGCGCCGTACGACCCGGAGGCCCTGACCGTCAACATCGGCGACCTGATGGCCCGCTGGACCGGCGACCGCTGGCGCTCCGGCCGCCACCGGGTGCTGCCACCGCCGTCCGACGCACCGACGGAGGAGCTGATGTCGCTGGTGTACTTCTACGAGTGCGATCCCGGCACCGTGGTCGAGTCGCTGCCCGCACCGGTGGGACGTGTGCGCCACGAGCCCGTGGACTCCCACGTCTACCTGCGGGCGAAACTCGACGCGATCTCCGTCGAACCGTAGTCGGACCGTAGCGGCCGCGGCTCCACCCGTGCGACGCGGTCCGACTAGGATCCACGTGTTTCACGGGGGAGGGTGGTCACGGCATGCGGATGCCGGAAGTGGACGGGCCGGCGCGTGTGGGGCCGTTCCGGACGGTCGGGGTGCTCGGGCAGGGTGGCATGGGCCAGGTGCTGCTCGGGGTGGCGCCGGACGGGCGGCTCGTGGCCGTCAAGCGGGTGCACGCCGACCTGGCGGAGGACCCCGGGTTCCGGTCCCGGTTCCGGCGGGAGGTGGACGCGTCGCGGCGGGTGTCCGGGGCCTACACCGCACCGGTCGTCGACGCCGATCCGGACGCGACCGTACCGTGGCTCGCCTCGCTCTTCCTGCCGGGGCCCACGCTCGGCGAGGCGGTGGAGGCGGGCGGGCCACTGCCCGAGGAATCGGTTCTCCTGCTCGCCGCCGGACTCGCCAGGGCCCTGGACGACATCCACCGGGCGGGGCTCGTACACCGCGATCTCAAGCCGTCGAACGTGCTCCTGACGGAGGACGGCGTACGGGTCGTCGATTTCGGGATCGCCCGCGCGGCCGACCACGGGACGAAACTGACGCATACCGGCGCGCTCATCGGTTCGCCCGCGTTCATGGCGCCCGAGCAGGTCCGGGGCGAGCGGCCGGGCCCAGCGGGCGACGTGTTCTCCCTCGGCGTCACGCTCGTCACGGCGAGCACGGGCCGGAGCCCGTTCGCCGGGGACTCGCCGCTCGCGCTCATGCACGCCGTCGCCCACGACCTCCCCGACCTGACCTCCGTGCCGCCCCGGCTGCGCCGGATCGTCGAACCGTGCCTGGCCAAGGACCCGGCCGCGCGACCGACGCCCGGGCAGCTCCTCGACCTCATCGGCCCGCTCGCGCCCTCCGCACGCCCCTGGCCGGAGACGGTGTACGCACGTGTCGCCGACCGCCGGGCGTGGGCGGACCGCCGGGCGGCCACCGCCGGTTCCGTACCACCGCCCGCCGCGCCGGCGGCGGTACGGGGCCCCGCGCCGCGCCGCCGTTCCCGGTGGGTGACCGCCGCGATCGCGGGGGGCGCGGTGCTCGCGGCGGTGGCGGCCGCGGTCCTGGCACTCGGACCGGCCGACCTGTACTACCGGTTCTTCCCCGAGCCCGTACCGACTCCCGGGTCGACCCCGCTCGCACGGATGCCGGACAAGTACACGAAGACGGTCCCGACCTGTGTGCAGGTACGCCGCAGCATGAAGGTCCCGGCCGGGTTCGGCGACGCCATGGGCAACTTCCCCGACCGGGTGTCGCAGCAGCCCGACGGCGACGGACTCACGCACCCGACGACGTCCTGCGTCTGGAACACCCGCTCCGGAGACGAGATCCACGTCTCCTGGGACCTCTACTCCTCCCGCGCGGGCGGCCCCACCGGCGCCGAGCGCGCCAAGCACCGCTACGAGGGCTGGTACATGCGCGGCCGTACCCCGCGCGACCCGGGGATCGGTGTCGTGGAGGAGGGCATGTGGCTGAAGGACTCCGACGACAGCAACTGTGTGCTGTACGCCCGTGACGGCAACCTGACCCTCTTCATCGCGGTCAAGGGCGTCCACTACCCGAAGGGCGGGTGCGAGGACCTCACGAAGGACATGGCCCGTCAGGGCACCGCGGCGGTGGCGGCCCTGTGAGCGCGTTCCAGCCGCTGCCGGAGAAGGCCGGACCGTACCTCCTCCTCACCGAACTCGGCCGGGGCGGCATGGGCCGCGTCCTGCTCGGGGTCGCTCCGGACGGCCGGCCGGCGGCCGTGAAGCTGGTGCACGCCCGGCACGCGGCCGACGACGGCTTCCGCTCCCGCTTCCGGCGGGAGGTGGAGGCCTCGCGGAAGGTGTCCGGCGCGTACACGGCGGCCGTCCTCGACGCCGACGCGGACGCCGAGCTGCCCTGGCTCGCCTCGGTGTTCGTGGCCGGTCCCTCCCTGGGAGCGGCCGTCGAGCGCGCGGGCGCGCTGCCGGAGGAGGCTCTCCACCGCCTGGCGGTGGGCCTGGCGACCGCCCTGGACGAGATCCACCGGGCCGGTCTCGTCCACCGCGACCTCAAGCCCGAGAACGTCCTGCTCGCCGGGGACGGCGCCCGGGTCATCGACTTCGGCATCGCGCGGGCCGCCGAGGCCGGGGACGCCACCGAACTCACCGGCACCGGCTGGGTGGTCGGCTCGCCGCCGTACATGTCGCCCGAGCAGGCGCAGAGCCGGGAGCCGACCGGGGCGAGCGACGTGTTCTCCCTGGGCTCGGTGCTCGTCATGGCGGCGACAGGCCGCAGCCCGTTCTCCGGCTTGTCCGTCCTCCAGACGCTCTACAACGTCGTCCACACCGAACCCGACCTGAGCGGTGTCCCCCGGGCCCTGTACGGGATCGTCACCCGCTGCCTGGCCAAGGACCCGGCCGACCGGCCGACTCCGGGCGAGGTGCTCGCGATGCTCGGCCCGGTGACCCCGGCGGCCCGGCCCTGGCCGGACGCCGTGCACCGGATGGTCGACGAGCAGCGGGCCCGGGTCGAGGGCCTGCTCGACGGCGACCCCGGGCGTACGGCGGTCCTGTCGCCCGGCGCCGGCCCCGCCGCCCCGCGGACGGCCGTGCTCACCGCTCCCGGCGTCCCCGCCCCGCCGGCCCTCCGCCGGCGCCCGGTGGCATGGGTGGCGGCGGGGGCGGTGCTCGCGGCGGGCATCGGCCTGGGCGCGTACCTGCTGGGCGACGACAACGACAGCGGCGGCGGCCCGCCGGACAAGTACGTGACGATGCCGGAGTGTTCGGAGGCCGTGACCAGGCTTCCGCTGCGGGAGGAGCGGAGGAAGGACAAGGACGTCGCCCGCGAGCAGGCGGGCGACGGGACGACCGAGTGCGCCTGGTACGACAGGGACCAGCCCCAGCCGGACGGCTGGAACTACTCCCCCACCGCGAGCGTCAGCTGGGAACTGCGCCGCTCGGAAGGCACCGGGAACGGCACGGAACGCCAGCGCGAGGAGTTCGCCGGCAGCGCGAAGGACGAGCGTCGCGCGACCGGCCTCGGCTTCGGCGACGCGGCGTACTGGACGACCTACAAGGACGGCGACAGGAAGGGCTGCCAGCTCAACGTCCGCGACGGCAACCTCGTGGTCCGCGTCTACCTCGACGGCACCAAGCACCCCTCGTGCGAGGCGGAGGCCCGGGCCATCGCGAAGTCCGCGCTGGCGGCCATGCCGCCGACGGCGGACTGACGCGGGCGGCGGCTGCTGTACGCCGAGGTCACCCAGTTCCCGGAGCGGCTCGACATCGCCCTGGGCAGCGGCACCCATCGCATCAAGGACGTGGCCGAGAGCGCCGTGAGCACATTCCTGCCGGCATTCTCCGCCGAGGAGTCCCGGGCCGCCTCGGCCGGCTGAATTCGACACCGAGTCGGTCGATTTCACGCGCTTTTGCAGAGACATCGATTGAAGCACCCGTGCGCAATTCAGTGGTCGAGTGGGTAGCACGCAAGGCGGTGGGGAGGTCGTACCGATGCCCAAGGTCCTTTCGCGCCGCGGACATTGGGGGCGACCCGGGGTCCGGAACGGCGAAGGCCGCCGGAACCGCCGCGATCGGCTGTTCCGGCGGTCCCGACGTCATGTCGCCCCGTCAGCGCGCCAGCATCTTCTCCGTCGCCTCGTGCAGCCGCGCGGCGTCGTCCGGGTCGAAGGACGGGTGCCCCAGGTCGATCGGCTCGGTCCGCACGTACGCGCTCAGCCGGGCCTCCGGGGGGGAGTCGATGAGGGCGGCGATCGGCACGATGCCCTCCTCCACGGGCCTGCCGGACTTCTTCATCATCTCGATGTGGGCCGCGGTCCCGGAGTCGTAGTCGCCGGAGAAGCTGGTCGACACGGTGCCCGGGTTGATCAGGACGTACCGGACGCGGCCGGCGGCGTGGCGCTCGGCGAAGGAGACGCCGAGCAGGTCGTTGGCCTTGCCGCTCTGGTTCAGGGCCTCCACACCGTGGTAGCCGCGCGTGAGGCCGAAGTCGTCCCAGTGCACCCGGCCCTCCGGGGTGCCGGGCCCGGCCACGTTCATCACGACGGGCCGCTCGGCCTTCTCCAGCTCCCCGGCCAGCCCATGACTCAGCAGGAAACGGCTCAGGTAGAAGAGCGCGAAGGTGCGCTCGAAACCCTCGGAGGTCTGCCGGCGGACGCTGCTGTAGTGCCGCGCGCACAGCACGAGGACGTCCACCACGGGGAAGTTCGCCCTGATCTCCTCGATGACCCTTCTGTTCTCGGAGACGAGGGCGAGGTCGGCCCGGAGGAAGAACGCCCGGTCGGCCGCTCCCAGTTCACGGGCGGTGTCCAGTAATGCCCGCCCCTTCTTCGCGTCGCGACCGAGGATCACCACCCTCTCACCACGTCTCAGATAGGCGAGGGCGAGCGCCCTTCCCATTCCGTCGGTGCCGCCCTGAATCACCATGGTACGCATCGGGAATCCCTCCTTGAACGGCGGCGCGCGCACGCACAACTCGCCTGCGTCAAACCTGGGTTGAGCCGACAGCCGCGTCAACGTACCACGCTGCCGAACAGGCGGTGGCGCGTGATCCGATGGGCCGGACACCGGGAATGCCATTGCTCGGCGTAATGGAGTACGGGGCACCGTCCGCGTCGGCGTGGAAATTGGCGGAAATCATTCCCGGGTGCTGTTCGGAACGTCGCCGCCCCAACAGGCCGTGCCCTCCGGGCATCGTCCGGAGGGCACGGGGTGGGGTCTACCCGTCCGTCACTGGGTGTACAGCCACCAGTAGTAGCGGTAGTCCTCGTTGTTCTGTTCGCGCTTGCACTTGTACTCGCGCCACTCGCCGTGGCTCTGGCCCTCCTTGCCGGCCTTCTTGCAGGCGTTCTCGTCGGGGTAGTGGCCGCGCTTGGTCCAGTGGCCCTTCTCCAGGTCGTTGTCCGGCTGGCTCGTGGCGCTGCTGGACGCGCTCGGCGACTCGTCCGACGGAGTCGCGGCGACCGCCCCCGCCGTGCCCGCCAGCAGCAGCCCCGCGGTGGCCGCCGCTATCGCCGGGGCAAGGCGGAAGCTCCTCGATTTCATGAGCTTTCCTCTCTCGTTGGTGCCTGCGTCGATGGTGGTCGCGGAATCCGGGCCCCAGTAGCCGGGCACCCCGGGCGTGTGGAAGCGGGATGCCCGGTCCGTCCCGCGCGGGCGGGCTCGAACCCCACGTGGCGTGGGTCCGCCGGCTCGCCCCGGCCCGCGAGCCGTGCGCTGGGGCTCCTGCGGGCGGGGGCCCCTCATGCGTTGGCAGCCCGTTTGCGTTCGTATACTCATACGAGATTCACGACGGACGGAAGGTGGGGACGGTGAAGCTCGCGGAGGCGCTGGCGGAGCGCGCGGAGGCGACGCGTCGCGTGGAACAACTCCGTGCGCGCATTGTCGGCAGCGCGCGGTACCAGGAGGGCGAGACGCCCGCCGAGAACGCGGCCGAGCTGCTGGCGGAGGCCGGTGAGGCGCTGTCCACCCTCGAGTCGCTGATCCGGCGCATCAACCGGACCAACGCGGCGGCGGACCTGGGGCAGGACGGCACGCTCACCGACGCGCTCGCGCGCCGGGACGTGCTGCGGCTGCGCCACTCGGTGATCACCTCGGCGGCGGACGCGGCGGCGGGTACGGGCGAGCGGGGCTACGGCCGCCAGCTCCGTTCCGAGCTGGTGGTGCTCTCCGCCCTCCCGGTCGCCGAACTCCGTACCCAGGCGGACGTGCTCGCGCGGGAGATCCGTGAGATCGACGTACGCATCCAGCGCGCGAACTGGGAGTTCGACCTGCTGGACTGAACGGACGATGTGGAGCGGGTAGTCGCTCCGGAGGCGTGCACAAACCGAGGGCCGGCGGTCTTCCGGCCCACACCTGGTGCGTGAAGAGCAACGCAGGGGTTCGATTCCCCATGAACACCGCAGCTCAGCAACGTGTACAGGTGACCGTGCACACCGCACAACTCATCACCATGTGCAGATCCGGGACGACGAGGGCGGGTTCGGGGTTCTCCACGTCTACCGTACGGGCATGGTGTCCGTGCGAGCGATGACAGAAGCCGACGTCGTGGCCGTGTCGGCGATCCGCGTCCGCGGCTGGAAGGTCGCGTACGCCGGGATCGTGCCCCGGTCCTATCTGGATCGCATGACGATCGAGGAGGACGCCGAGCGGCGTCGCTGCTACTTCGCGCGGTCGAGGGACAGCGTCACCAACCTGGTGGCCGTCGAGGCCGGCAGCCGGCCCGGTGTCGTGGGATGGGCCTCTCTCGGGCCCTCCCGCGACACCGGATCGCACGACCGGGCGGCCGGTGAGCTCTACGCGCTGTACGTCCTGCCCTCGCTGCTCGGGACGGGGATCGGCCGCACGCTGATCGAGGCCGTGCACGCCCAGGCCCTCGGGCGCGGCTACGACCGCCTCACGGCGTGGGTCCTCCGCGACAACGGCCGGGCGCGGCGCTTCTACGAACGGGCCGGATACGTCGCCGACGGCGCCGTTCAGACCGATGAATTCGACGGGGTGTCCGTACCCGAAGTCCGTTACCACCGGCCCCTGCAGCGTCGACGCGCGCCCTGAAGCCCGCCTAGAAGTACGACGAGAACTTCGGCTCCAGTCCGATCGACCTCAGCCAGCGCATCTCGCCGAACCTCACGATCTCCTCCCCGTTCCTGGACAGCAGCTCCAGGACGTCGTCGCCGGGCTCGCCGTCGAGGGCGGCGACGACCCGCGGGATCTCCTCCGCCTTCACGGACAGGAAGTACTCGTAGTCGCCGCGGTTGAGGTCCTGGCCCTGGATGATCAGCTGCCCCTCGCTACCGATCCGCGCGTCCACGTACAGGAGGTTCGCCGCGTACAGCCGGACCGTTCGCTCGTCCCCGTTCATTGCCGCTCCTCGCATCACATGTTCTTGATCGCTTGTTCAGCAGGAGAGTGCGTAGTGATCATTTCCGGTTCCGCTCCGGGCCCGACGGGACCGTGTGACGCGCATCACCGGCCGCGGTGTCACATTTTCGTGCCGCGACCTGTCTCCCCGGTGAAACCCAGCGCGCGAAGCCGAGAGAAGGGACCGGACGAGACATGGGGACCATGGAGACCGTGACGGTACGACGCGTCATCGCGGCGCCGATCGCCGATGTGTTCGAGTGGTGCGCCACGACCACCCACTACACCCGCAGCCCGTTCGTCCTCAGGGCGCGGCTGGCCCGGCCGGGCGAGGGCGCGCCGTACGGAGTGGGCGCCGTACGGCTGCACACGTGGCTGATCGGCTGGTTCCGCGAGCGGGTCACCGTCTACGAACCGCCGTATTCCTTCGACTACGTCGTCGAACGCAGCTTCCCGCCCGCCCGGCACGACCTCGGCCGCATGACCTTCACCGAGGTCGCCGGGGGCACCCTCGTCACCTGGACGACCAGCTTCCAGGTGCCTCTCCCCTTCGGCGCGACCGTGGCCCGCGTGCTCGCCAAACCCGTCGTCTCCCATGTCTTCGGCAGGATCCTCGACGCCGCCGGCTCGGCACTCGCGGCCGATCCCGCCGGCCGCGCCTGACACCCGCGACCGCCGGCCACCGGCCCGTTCCTCCACTTGGCCGACTCCTGCAAGCCGACCGCCGACGGAGGCTGTCCACTGTGAGGGAAGCGATCGGGCTGGATGGAAGGACGACGTCCCCGTGGCCGAGAACAAGGACGACAAGCGTCAGCAGAAACAGCTCTCCGACAACGCCAGGTTCTTCCTGAGCGGGCTGCCGAGGGCCGACCGCGACAAGGCGCTCCGCGAGCGGACGCCCGAGCAGCTCGACGAGGCCGGCAAGGAGGTACGGAGCGCCCTCGCCGAGGAGGAGAGGCGCTGACGCGGGGCGCCGGGCCCCGGCACACTGGCGCGCATGGGCGGGAACGACGAGGGTGACGCGGCGTCCGTGATCGGGCTGGCCCGGGAGCTGATCCGGCTGCCCAGCCGGGGCGGGGTCGACGACTACGGTCCCGTCCTGGGGGTGCTGGAGGCGTGGCTGACGGACCGTTCGCTGCCGCACCGCCGCCTGCGCGACGGCACGGGTGCGACGGTCGGCCTCCTGGTGGAGGTCGCCGGGGCCCGTCCCGGCCCCTGGTGGGCCCTGGACGCGTGCGTGGACACCGCTGCGTTCGGGGACGAGGCGGCGTGGTCGTTCCCGCCGACGGCGGCGGATGTCGTGGACGGCTGGCTGCGCGGCCGCGGGGCGGCCGACAGCAAACTCGCCGCCTCCCTGTTCTGCCACCTCGCCGCCGGTCTCCACGCCCGTGCCGCCGGCCTCCGCGGCGGCCTGGCGGTGCTCCTGGACGTCGACGAGCACACCGGCGGCTTCGGCGGCGCCCGCGCCTACCTGTCCGATCCGGCGGCGGCCCGCCCGGCCGGAGTGATGATCGGCTACCCGGGGCTCAGGGAACTCGTGGTCGGCGGACGGGGCCTGTGGCGGGCCGTCGTCACGGTGCACGCCCAGTCCGGACACTCGGGGGCGCGCCGCGAGGTCGTGGGCGCCGTGTCGCGCGGCGCCCGCCTCGTACGCCTCCTGGACGCGGCACCCCTGCCCGGGGCCGCCGGGGACGGTCCGGAGGGATTTCCGCTCCCGCCCAAGCTGTCGGTCACCGCCTTCCACGGCGGCCAGGGCTTCTCCGTCACGCCGGGGCGCTGCGAACTCCACGTCGACGTACGGACGACGCCCGGCTTCGGCTCCCGCGAGGCCGGGGCCCTCGTCCGTACGGCGGCGGCCAGGCTCGACGCCGAACTGCCCGGCCCCCGCCCGACCGAGGTCACTCCCGTGGCCGACTGGCCTCCCTTCCGCCTCGCGCCCCACGAACAGCCGGCCGCAGCCCTGCTGGAGGCCGCCGCCCGGGAAGGCCTGACGGTCCGGACGAAGACGGCCGGCCCGTCGAACATCGGCAACCTGCTGGCCGCCGAGGGCATCCCGGCCACCGCCGGATTCGGCGTCTCGTACGAGGGCCTCCACGGTGTGGACGAACGCGCGCGGATCGCCGACCTCCCACGGGTTCACGCCGTCTACCGCCGGGCGGTGCTCGGCCTGCTCGGGGCCGGCCGAGCCACGCGCCACGGCCCCCGCCCCCACGGCACTTGACAAAGTTAACACCTATAACTTTACCTTCTCCTCGAAAGTTAACAGCGTTAGCAATCGTCCCCGGGGAGCTCCCTTGCGCTACGGCATCGTCCTCACCTACACCGTCACCCCACGCTGGCTGGCGCTCTCCCGCGAGCAGCGCGACGCGATGCGCGCGGAGCACCTGGAGCCGGTCTTCGCCGCCCACGCGGACCGGGTGAGGGCCCGTTTCTTCGACGCCGAGGCGTTCAACGGCCGCTTCTCGGACTTCGCCGTCCTGGAGACCGAGGACCTGGGCGCGTACTACTTCCTCGTCGAGGCCCTGCGCGACACGCCGGTCATCGCCGAGGGCTATCTGACCTTCGGCGAGATCTTCCTGGGCGTCGAGGACGGCTTCCAGGCGTACGAGCGGGCCCTGCGCGACGCGGCCGGTTCCCGGTGAGCACTCGGGAGGGAGAGGGATACGAGCGCCGGTGGCCCGTACGGCTGCTGCGCGTCGCGGCCGTGCTCGTGCTCCTGGACACGCTCGTCCAGGCGGCCCTGGCCGGGCTGTTCGTCACCGGGGACCTCGACCTGCTGGCCTGGCACGCGGCGAACGCCACCGTGCTCAGCGCCCTGACCGTCGTCGAGACGGTGGCGGCGCTGGTGATGTGGCGGAGTCTGCGCGCCCCGGGCCGGCTCGCGGCGGCGAGCGCGGCGCTGGTGGCGCTGGTGAGCGTGCAGCAGGGGCTCGGCGAGGCCCGTGTGCTGGCGGGCCACATCCCGCTGGGGATGGCCGTCTTCGGCTGCGCGACGGTCCTGGCGTACTGGGCGTTCACCCATCGCGCGCCTGCCGTACGGCAGGCGGCACGGCCCGTGGCGGGAGTGGCCGAGTGAGGCGCCCGAGCCGGCGCGGGTTCCTGGGACTGACGGCGGCGGCCGGCGCGGCGGTGACGGTGGGCGCGGCGGGCTGGTCCCGGCTCGCCGGCGCGTCGACCGGCCGGGTCCTGGCCAGCGCCGGGCCGCTGCCCGAGCCGTTCGGTGTCCCGCTGCCCGTACCGCCGGTGGCCCGGCCGGTGCGCGCCGAGGGCGGCGCCGACGTCTACGAGGTCGAGCAGCGCGAGGCCCGCGTCGAGATCCTGCCGGGGCGCCGGACGACGGTGTGGGGGTACGACGGGATCTTCCCGGGCCCGACCTTCGCCGCCCGCTCGGGGCGCCGGACCGTGCTGCGGGTACGCAACAACCTCACCGTCCCGACGGTGACGCACCTCCACGGCGGCGTCACCCCGCCGGAGTCCGACGGCTACCCCACCGATCTGCTCCTCCCCGTCCGCTGCTCCCCCGCCCAGGCGCGTCAGGCGCACCAGGAGCACAGTGGCATGGCGGCCGGCCACGACGGACGGGTGGCCGTGGGCTACCGGAGCTATGAATACCCGCTGCCGCAGCGGGCCGCGACGCTCTGGTACCACGACCACCGCATGGACTTCAGCGCGCCGCAGGTCTGGCGCGGCCTGGCCGGCTTCTTCCTCGTCGGCGACGAGGAGGAGGCCCGGCTCCCGCTGCCCGGCGGCGACCGCGACATCCCGCTGATGCTGTGCGACCGCTCCTTCGAGGAGGACGGCTCCTTCCGCTACCCGGCCCACGGTCACGACGCCTTCCCCGACGGGGTCCTCGGTGACGTCCAGCTCGTCAACGGCGCGCCCTGGCCCGTCCTGGAGGTGTCCGCCACCCGCTACCGCTTCCGTTTCCTCAACGCCGCCAACGCCCGCCGCTACACGCTCCGCTTGTCGGCCGGAGGGGGCGGGAGCGGGCGGTTCGTCCAGATCGGCAGCGACGGCGGCCTGCTGGCCTCGCCCCGGCCGCTCGACGCGATCGCCATGGCGCCGGGCGAACGGTGCGACGTCCTCGTCGACTTCGCCGCCTTTCCCGTCGGCAGCCGGATCACCCTGCGCAACGAGGCGGCCGGCGGTGGCATGAGCGACGTCATGCGCTTCCACGTCGTCCGCAAGGGCAGGGACGACAGCCGCGTCCCGGCCCGTCTCGCCGCCTCCTTCGAGACGCTCGCGCCGAGCGCGGCGATGCCGGTGCGGGTCTTCGACTTCCGCCGGACCGAGGCGGAAGAGGACCGGCCGATGTGGACCGTCAACGGCAAGCCGTTCCGTACCGACACCGTGCTGGCGTCGCCACGCCTGGGCACTGTCGAGCGGTGGCGCTTCAGCAGCGACTTCCACCATCCGGTGCATGTGCACCTGGGCCGGTTCCAGGTCGTCGCCCGGGGCGGTAGGCCGCCGGCCGCCACGGACGCGGGCTGGAAGGACACCGTGGACGTCCGCCCGTACGAGGTGGTGGAGGTCCTGGTGCGGTTCGACGGGTACAAGGGGCGCTACATGCTGCACTGCCACAACCTCGAACACGAGGACATGGCCATGATGGGCAATTTCCAGGTCGTCTAGTTTCAGCGAGGCGCACGGCTCGCGGTCCGCCCCCCGAGCAGCCGTCCCGCCCGTCCCGCCGTGTCCCGTGCCCAGCGCGTGGTGACCAGGAGGCCCAGCAGGAACACCAGCACCCCGCAGCCCATGACGATCCACCACGCGGGGCGGACGGCCTCGGCGAACGCCGCCGTCCCGGGGTGGGTCGCGTTGCGCAGCCCGGCCGCCAGCACCGCGCCGATGACGGCGACCCCCAGGGCGTAGCCCATGCGGCCGCCGGTCGGGGCGATGGCCGCGGCGAGCCCGGCCTGGGCCCGCGACATCCCCGAGACGGCGAGGCCCAGGACGGGCGGCAGGACCAGCCCGGTGCCGATCCCGATGAGCACGAAGCCGCCGAGCAGCGGGGCCTGGGCGGTGGAGGCGGCGGACAGGGCCAGGACCAGCCCGCTCAGGGCGATGGCCACGCCGGCCGCGACGAGCGGCGGGCGCGGGCCGAACCTGCTCTCCAGGCGTCCGGCGACGGGCCCGCAGATCGCGTTCATCGCCGCCACCGGCAGCATGAGCAGCCCCGCGTGCAGCGGGGAGAACCCCCGGACGTTCTGGAGGTACAGCGCGCTGGTGAAGAGGAATCCGCCGTAGGCCGCGTACGCGCACAGCGCGATGGCCACCGCCCCGCTGAACGGGCAGCTGCGGAAGAACATCAGGTCGATCAGGGGCGACGCCGCCCGGCGCTCCCGCACGACGAAGCCGGCCAGGGCGACGAGGGCCGTCGCCACGCAGGCGAGGACCGCCGGCGAGTCCGCGCCCCGGTGGGGGCTCTCGATGACCGCGTAGGTGAGGGTGACCAGGAACAGCGTGATCAGCAGCTGGCCGGCCGGGTCCAGCCGCCGGGGAGCCGCGGCGCGCGAGCGCGGGACGCAGCGGAAGGTCACGGCCATCAGGGCGACGCAGACGGGGACGTTGACCCAGAAGACCCAGCGCCAGCCGACGCCGCCGACCAGCGCGCCGCTGAGCACCGGGCCCAGGGCCATGCCCAGCCCGTACCCGCTCGTCCACACGCCGATGGCCCGGGCCCGGAGCTTGTCGTCGGGGTACGCGTGCGTGACCAGTGCCAGGGACGGCGGTCCGAGCGCGGCCGCGCCCAGGGCCTGCAGGGCCCGGAAGGCGACGAGGTACTCCGTGGCGGGCGCCAGGGCGCACAGCGCCGACGCGCCGCCGAAGAGCACGAACCCCCACAGGAAGACCCCGCGGTGCCCGAACCGGTCGGCGATCGATCCCGCGAGGGGCATGAACGAGGCCAGGACGAGGTTGTAGGAGTCCAGCACCCACTGCATCCCGGTGACCGACGCGTCGAGTTCCCGTTCCATCGCGGGCAGCGCGATGGTGAGGGCCGTGAGGTCGACGCCGACGAGGAACAGCCCCGTGCAGGAGACGGCCAGGACGAGGCCGGCGCGTCCACCACCGCCGGTGGCGGGTTCGGGGCTGGGTGCGGGCATAGCTCTCCCGGGGTCTCCCGGGCTCCCGGTGGCCGCCCGTGCGAGGGGTGGGTCGAGCACGAGTGTGCCCCACGGCTACGACGACGGCGCGCCCGACGGCGACGGCACGCGGGGCCGGTGCGTCACTCGACGACGAGCTCGACGGGGACGTTGCCGCGGGTGGCGTTGGAGTAGGGGCAGACCTGGTGGGCCTGCTCGACGAGCTTGCGGCCCGTCGCGGCGTCGAGCGTGTCGGGGAGCTCCACGCGGAGCGTGACCGCCAGCCCGAAGCCCTCGCCCTCCTTGCCGATGCCGACCTCGGCGGTCACCGCGGCGTCGGAGAGGTCGACCTTGGCGTGCCGGCCGACCAGGCCGAGGGCGCTGGCGAAGCAGGCCGCGTAGCCGGCGGCGAAGAGCTGCTCGGGGTTGGTGCCCTCGCCGTTGCCGCCCATCGCCACGGGGAGGGCGAGGCCGACGTCGAGGCGGCCGTCGGAGCTGACGGCGCGGCCCTCGCGGCCGTGGGTGGCGGTGGCGACGGCGGTGTACAGGGTTTCCATGGGGACCATCCCTCTCGATCGAGGATCACGGCGGTTGGAGATCACGGCGGCCGCCTGTGCGGGCCGCCCGACGACCACCACAGTAGTACGCAATTAAGTTGTGCGCAATTAAATGCCCGCCGAGCTATCCTGGTGTCCATGACGAAGCAGCCGCCGACCGCCCCGCGCGGGAGCACGCCCCCCGAGGACTACCTCCGCCTGGACCGGCAGCTGTGCTTCTCCCTGAACGCCGCCTCCCGCGCGTTCGGCTCCGTCTACCGCACGCTCCTGAAGGACCTCGGCCTCACGTACCCCCAGTACCTGGTCATGCTGGCCCTCTGGGAGCACTCCGAGCTGCCGGTGAAGCGGCTGGGCGAGCTCCTGCGCCTGGACTCCGGGACGCTCTCCCCGCTCCTCAAGCGTCTGGAGGCGGCCGGGCTCGTGCACCGCGAGCGCAGCGCGCGGGACGAGCGCTCGGTTCTCGTCCGTCTCACGCCGGCCGGCGCGGAGCTGCGCGAGGAGGCGGCGCTCGTACCGGTCCGGATCGCCGCCGCCACCGGGTTCACCGCCCAGGAGGCCGCCGACCTGCGCGCTCTCGTGGAGAAGCTGACCCTCGCGCTCGACGGCGCGGCCCTGGACGGCACGCCACCCTGCGACTGACCCGCGCGGCGGTACGCCGGCCCCGCCGGCGACCGTTCAGTCCAGCTCCCGGACCACGCGCGCCGGATCGCCCTCGGCGAGGACGTTCGCCGGAAGGTCCTCGGCGACGACGCTGCCGGCGGTGACGATCGTATGGGCGCCGATGGTGACGCCCGGGAGGACGGTCACGCCTCCGCCGAGCCACACGCCGTCCTCGATCCGGATGGGCTTCGCGCCCCCCTGCGTGCCGGGTCGCGGCCCGGCGGCGTGGGGAGCGCCGGCCGTGTACAGCCGGCACCGGGGACCCATTCGGACCCCGGCCCCGACGGAGATCGGCGCACGGTCGAGGAAGACCGCGTCGAAGTTGATCCGGGAGCGTTCGCCGATCTCGATGAAGACCCCGAACTCGCAACGGAATCTCGGCGTCAGGCGGACGCCCGGCCCCACGCTCCCCAGCAGCTCCCGGAGGACGGTGTCTCTCTCCTCCTGGTCGTCCATGGTCGTGGCGTTGAACCGTTCCAGCAGGGCGGCACAGCGTTCGTGGTGGTGCCTCAGGGCGGGGTCGTCGGCCCGGTAGGGCTCCCCACGGGCCACCCGGCTCCTCAACTCGTCGATTTCCACGGCACAAGCCTCCTTGACGATCGATCGGAGCGGTATCAGTCAAACGACCGGTCGGACGCGGAGCGAGGACGGCTCCCCCGGCACGTCCGGCGGCATCGCGCGCAGTTGGTGCCGTGAGGTGACGCCGAGCTTGGGGAACACCTTGTACAGGTGGTAGCCCACGGTGCGGGGGCTGAGGAACAGCTGCGCGGCGATGTCGCTGTTGCTCATCCCGCGGGCGGCGAGGCGCACGATCTGCGCCTCCCGGGGCGTGAGCCGGTGCCCGCCGTCCCCGGATCCCGCGGCCGGTTCCTCCACCTGCTCGCCCGCGGCCCGCAGTTCGGCGAGCGCCATGTCCGCCCAGGGCCGGGCGCCGGCGGCCGTGAAGAGGCGCAGGGCCCGGTGGAGGTGCTCCCGCGCGGGCTTGATGCGGCGGGCCCGGCGGAGGCGTTCCCCGTGGAGCAGGTGGGTGCGGCCGGCCTCGAATCCCGACGGCGCCTCGGTGTCCAGGGCCGCCGCGAAGAGGTCGTCGGCCTCGTCGTCGGGGGCGAGGAGCGCCCGGCAGCGCCGCCACGCGGCGTGGAGGGCCGGGACGCCGGCCGGCGCGGCACCGCGTTCGAACTGTTCCAGGGCCGAGCGGGCGTCGTCCGTCCGCCCGGCGCGCACGGAGGCCTCGACAAGGTCGGGCAGGACGAGCCAGCTCATCATGAAGTGTTCCGCGGGGGCGCCGGGCGTGGTGGCCTCGCTCAGCAGCCGGGCGGCCGCCGCGGCCTTGCCCTCGGCCAAGGCGTTCAGGCCCAGGGCCCAGTGCGCGAGGGCCATGGTGGACGCGATGCGGCGCGGGGCGGCGACGTCGAGGGCCGCCTCCGCCAGTTCGGTGCACCGGTCGCGCTCGCCGCGCACGGCCGCGATCCAGGCGAGCATGGCGCGCAGGTGGGCGGCGGCGGCGAGCTGGCCGGTCTCGTCGGCGGGCAGGAGCGCCTCGGTGGCGTTGGCGGTCGCGGCGGTCCACTGCCCGGTGATGAGCTGGAGCGAGACGAGGGGCAGCACCGACAGCGGGAGGGCGCCCACCGCGCCGTTGCGGCGCAGGTCGGCGGTCGCGCGCTGGAAGGTCTCCAGGGTGGTCTCGGTGTCGCCCATCAGGTGGGGCAGGAACCCCGGCGGCCACATCCACGGCTGGGCGTGGGCGAGGCGGTGCCAGAGCGGAGCCCGGTCGTCGGCCGTCCCCGGGTCGTGGGTCCGGGCGCCGGCGCGGGGCGCCTCGCCGGACGACAGGCCGCCCAGGTAGCGCAGTTGGGCGCGGAAGTGGTCCGGGACCCAGCTCGTGGCCGAGCCGGTCCGCTCCAGCAGCGCGGCGATCCTCCCCAGCTCCTCCGGGCGGTTCGCCACCCACGCGGAGCGTGCCGCCATCACCAGCATCTCCTCGGCCAGGCAGGCGTCGCTGTCCAGGACGAGGCGGGCGCCGTCCAGGAGGGTGCGGCAGGCGGCCGCGGGGTTGCTGCTGGCGTGGATGACGGCGCCGCGCACCCTTGCCGAGCGGGCGCGCAGGGCTGGTTCCGGGGCCAGGGACTCGGCCTCGTCGAGCAGGGCGAGGGCCTGGGCAGGTTCGGAGGCCTCCCAGGCGCAGGCGGCGGCGTCGATGAGCCAGCGCGCCCGCACCCGGGGCGAGGTGGCGAACGCGGCGGCGCGGCGCAGCGCGTGGCCGGCGCTCGCCACGCCCCCGGCCCGGCGCGAGCGGTCCGCCCAGGCCGCGAGGAGTCCGGCCACGGTGTCGTCGGTGCCCATGGTGGCGGCCGCCAGGTGCCACACCCGGCGTTCGTCGTCCTCGTCCAGCACCCGGGCCAGCGCCCGGTGGGCGGCGTGGCGCGCGGGGAGCGGGGCGGACTGGTGGACGGCGGAGCGGACCAGCGGGTGGCGGAAGCGCACGCGCTGCTCGTCCAGGTCGATCAGCCCGGCCGCGGCGGCGGCGTAGAGGTCGGCGGTGGCCGTGTCCCGGTCGGCGGCGGCCGCGAGGATCGCGGCGAGGTCCCCGTCGCTCTCGATCGCCGCCAGCAGCAGGGCGTCGCTCCGCCGGCCGGAGAGCCGGCTCGTACGGCCCAGGTAGATCTGCTGGAGGCGGGCGTTGAGGGCGAGGTGCTCGGGCAGGGGGGAGCCGCCCCGGAGCTGGTCGTCGGTGAGCGCGGCGGGCAGTTCGCGCAGGGCGAGGGGGTTTCCCTCGGCCTCGCGCAGGAGGCGGTTCCGTACGGCGCGGGCGGCGTCGGGCGCCGTACGGGTCAGGAGGTCCTCGGCCGCGTCGGCGAGCAGCGGTCCCAGGACGAGTTCGGGCAGGCCGGTCGCGTCGAAGCGCCCGCAGGTGTCGCGGGCGGCGAAGACGATGGCCAGGCCCTCCGCCTCCAGCCGCCGCGCGATGAAGATCAGGGCTTCGGCGGAGGCCGGGTCCAGCCAGTGCGCGTCGTCCACGAGCACGAGCACCGGCGCCTCCTCGGCGGCGTCCGACAGCAGGGTCAGCCCGGCCAGGGCGACCAGGAACCGGTCGACGGGGGCGGTGCCCAGCCCGAACGCCGCGCGCAGCGCCCCGGCCTGGGGTTCGGGGAGCCGGTCCAGTCGGGGCAGGAGAGGTCTCAGCACCTGGTGGAGGCCGGCGCAGGGCAGCTCGACCTCGCTCTCCACGCCGACGACGCGCAGCACCCGGACGTCGGAGGGGGCGGTGCGCGCCAGGTCGTCCAGCAGGGTGCTCTTGCCGATGCCGGCGGGGCCGCGCAGGACGAGGGAGCCACTGCGTCTCCGCCGTGCGTCCCGGACCAGTCCGGACAGCCGCCGTTGTTCACGCTCCCGCCCTAAGATCATGGAATCCGTTTCCTTCCGCATCTCGCCGGTCGTTCGACAGATGCCCACGTCCCCCGCGCATCCGTGGTTTCTCTCCATGTGATCAGGACGAAGCACCGGTAGTCCGCGTTCCACCGCTCGGCCGGGTCGGGCGTCAGTGGCCGCCACTCGTCGTTCTCAGGCGCAAAGCAGCCCCCGTGCGGGCCTTCCCACCCTCAGGCGTCCAGCCAGCGGACCTCGTACGGCTCCAGGGTCAGGGGCCGGCCGTCGACCGCGGCTTCGACGTGCCGCGGCTCGGTGTTGACGACGAGCACGCCGCCCCCGCCGGCGAGGACCTCGATCCTGGCGCCGGCTCCGGCCGAGGCGGTGACCGGGCGGAAGGCGGTGCCCGGCGGGAACGCGCGGGCGAACCGGCTCAGCAGCCGTCCCATGGGCAGCTCGTGCCCTCCGTCGTCCAGCAGGGTGCTCCGCCACAGGCCGCCCGGGCAGTCGTCGCCGGGCGTCTGGGGGTTCCAGTAGAGGGCGGTGGCGGCGCCGCTCGCGGCCAGCCGCATCATCGCGGTGGCCTGGACCGCGGTACGGTGCCGCTCGCTCCAGCCGTCGCGGCCGCCCGGCCGGTCGTCGGCGGCGGGCGGTTCGACGTACCACTCGGCCCACCACACCGGGAGCCCGGTGAGGCGCCTGAGCCAGCGGGTGACGTCGGCGAACTTCTCGGTGGCGGCGAACTCGTCGGGGAGCGTCCGGTGGCCCTCACGGGTGTAGCTGGCCCCGTCCACGACGACGAAGTCCGCGCCCTCCTTGTGGTCGTTCCAGTAGCGGACGGCGTCGACGGAGCGCCGGTCGAGCGCGCCCCAGGGGCCGCGGACGTCGGGTGAGCCGTCCTCGTCGCCGGGCGGTTCGTGGTCGACCACGACGTAGGGGCCGCCGACGCGGTTCTCCGGGTTCCGCCGCTTCAGCTCGGCGTGGACGAGGTTGTACAGCTCCGTGTACCCCTCGTGGTTCCAGCGGCGCCGGTCCTCGTCGTAGAAGCCCTTCAGCTCGTTCCACACGAGGAAGTGCCGGATGTCCGGGTACCGGTCCGCCACCACGCCCGCGAGCCGCGCGAAGTCCGCGTAGTGCCGGGGGTGGGGAGCGTCCTCCAGCCGGGACCAGTCGGTGCGCCCCTTCCGCCCGCCCTTCATCCAGTCCGGGGCGCCGCACAGGGTGAGGACGGGGGTCGCGCCGGTGGCACGCATCAGCGCGACGCGTTCGTCGAGCGCCGCGAAGTCGTAGCGCCCGGGCGAGGGTTCGGGGTTCTCGGCGCCCCAGCCCATGAGGTGCTGGTTCTGCGGCATGGGCTGGGCGGCGAGCAGGGCGCCGGCCCGGCGGGTGGCGTCCGGCGCGCCGTGATCCGCGCTGTACCGGGTGTGGGTGAGGCCCATGCCCAGGTGGACGTCGTCCCCGTCGCCGTGCGTCGCGGGCGGATCGTCCCGTCCGCCTGCTCCGCGCGCGCCGGACAGCGCGTCCAGGCCCCATCGCCCCAGGCCGGACAGCGCCGACTTCCATGTCCCCTCGCCGCGCCCC
Organism: Streptomyces sp. NPDC044063; assembly: GCF_056434285.1. Classification (NCBI taxonomy): domain Bacteria; kingdom Bacillati; phylum Actinomycetota; class Actinomycetes; order Kitasatosporales; family Streptomycetaceae; genus Streptomyces; species Streptomyces sp. NPDC044063. Next base: position 68,721 of record NZ_JBWKFM010000023.1, on the reverse strand, counting down.
ACGATGGGCAAGAGTATCCGTGATCGTCCGGTTTTCCTACGGGTTGCCGTCGCACGCACGGCGCACGGCCCGCGCCGGACAGGGCAGTTGGCGCGCCCGGATGCCACCGGTGCGGCGACACGCCCCGCCGGTCCCGACGGAGCCGCCCCCCGTCGTTCGATACTGGGGCATTACGGTCATAGAGAGGTGGAGCGGGCGTGGGGAACGTCGTCAGGGCCTCGGGAGAGGTCCTCGCGTGGTGGGCCGGGCTCCTCGCGTTGTGGATCACGCTCATCAGCTCGGTCGACACGCTGGAGCTGGTCGTCGGCGCGGCGGCCGCGCTGGCGGCGGCCTGCGCCGCCCGTGGCGCGCGGCGGGCGGCCGACCGATGAACGGGTGGCTGACCGCGGCCGTCCTGCTGATCGTCGGCGGGCTGGGGCCGAGCCTGTGGGGCGCCTCGTCCGGCACGGCGGGGCGCCGGATCGTCGCCCAGAACATGGCGACGCTCCTGCTGTGCCTCGTCCTCCTGCTGCTGGCGCAGGGCTACGGGCGGCCGGCGTACGTCGACCTCGCGCTCGTCGTCTCGGTGCTGGGACCGGCCGGGACGCTCGTCTTCGCCCGCCTCCTCCTCGACCGCGAGGAGGAGGACCCGCCCGGCGCGCGGTGGCTGACCCCCGTCGTCGCGGTCGGCGTGCCGGCGACGCTCGTCCCGCTGTGCGTCGTGACCGGCCCCGGCCGGGCCATGGCCAAACTGCTCGTCATCGGCGCGCTGCTGCTCGCCGGGAGCGTGGCCACCACCCGGGCGGTGCGCCATGACTGACCTGATCGTCGACGTCTCGCTGCTCTTCGTGGCGGCGGCCGCGACGGCCGCCGTGCTCAACCGGGACCCGGCCCACCAGGCCGTGCTCCTCTCCCTGCTCGGCCTCGGGCTCGCGCTCGCCTTCACCGTGCTCCAGGCACCCGACGTCGGCCTGTCCCAGCTGGGCGTCGGAGCGGCCCTCACACCGCTGATGATCCTGCTGACCGTGCGCAAGGTGCGGCAGCGGCGGCACGGGAAGCGGCCGGGATGAGCCGCCGCGCGCGCACCTGGGTCCTGGCCGCCGGGCTGCTCGCCACCGGCGCGCTGCTCGTGGCGGCCTTCCTGGAGCTGCCGCCCTTCGGCGGCCCCTGGCATCCCTACGGCGACCGCGCGGTCGAGGCGTCCCTCCGACGGCACACCGCGAACACCGTCTCCGCCGTCAACTTCGACCAGCGCGCGCTCGACACGCTCGGCGAGGAGAGCATCCTCTTCGCCGCCGTCCTCGGCACGGTCGTGCTGCTCCGCCAGGCCCGCGACGAGCGGCGCGAGGCCCCGCGCCCCGTCCCCGTACCCCCGGCCCTGCGCCGCTACGGTCTCGTCGCCCTGCCGGTCACCCTGCTCACCGGCCTGTACGTGATCGCGCACGGCCAGCTCAGCCCCGGCGGCGGCTTCCAGGGCGGGGTCGTCGTCGCCACCGCCTTCCACCTGCTCTACGTCGGCGTCGACTACCGGGCCCTGGAGCGCGTCCGGCCCGTCGGCCTCTTCGAGATCGGGGACGCGGCGGGCGAGGCCGCGTACGTCCTGATCGGCGTGGCCGGACTGCTCGCCGGCTCGGCGTACCTGGCCAACGTCCTGCCGTACGGCACGTTCAACACCCTCTCCTCCGGCGGGACGGTCCCCCTGCTCAACGCCGCCGTCGGCATGGAGGTCGCGTGCGCGGTCGTCGTCCTGCTCGCCCACTTCCTGCGCCAGGCCCTGGAGATCGAGGGCGGCGGCGACAGGCCGCGGACGGCGCGCGCGACATGAGCCTGCTGCCCTGGCTGACGGCCGGATGGATCTTCCTGATCGGGGTGTACGGCCTGGCCACCAGCCGCGACCTCATCCACGCCGTCGGCTGCCTGTCGGTCGCCCAGTCCTCCACGTACGTGCTGCTGCTGGCCGTCGGCTACCGGCGGGGCGGCACCGCGCCCGTCTTCTCCGACACACCGGTGGACGCCCGCGTGGTGGACCCCGTCGTCCAGGCCCTGGCGCTCACCGACGTCGTCGTGGGCGCCACGGTGACCGCGCTGCTGCTCGCCCTCGTCGTCCAGACCGCCAAGCGGCACGGCACCACCGACCCCGACGCGCTCCAGGAACTGAGGGGGTGAGCCCCATGGACCGGCTGCTGCCGCTCGTCGTGGTGGTGCCGCTGCTCGGCGCCGCCCTGCTGGTGGGCACGGGCCGGCACCTGCCCCGCCCGGTCGCGGAGAGCCTCGGCTGCCTCGCCGCCGCCTCCTCCGCCGGCCTCGCCGCGGTCCTCCTCTCCCGGGGGACAGCGGTGACCTGGCTCGGCGACTGGGTGCCGGAGCACGGCCACAGCGTCGGGATCGTGCTCGTCGGCGATCCCGTCGGCCTGGGGCTGGCCACCCTGACGTCCCTGCTCGTCGTGGCCGTGCTGGCCTACTCCTGGCGGTACTTCGACGAGCCGCCGCGCGGCCACCCCGGAGCGTTCCCCGCGCTCGTCCTGCTCTTCCAGGCCGGCATGTGCGGCTTCGCCCTCACCGGGGACCTCTTCGACGCCTTCGTGTTCTTCGAACTGATGGGCGTCGTCGGCTACGCGCTGACCGGCTACCGGGTCGAGGAGCCACAGCCCGTGCAGGGCGCCCTCACCTTCGGCTTCGTCAACTCCCTGGGCGCGTACGCGTCGCTGCTCGGCATCGCCCTGCTGTACGCCCGTACGGGGGAGCTCGGCATGGCCCAGGTCGGCAGGGAGCTGGACGCGGCGCCGCGCCGGGACGCGCTCGTCGTCGCCGCGTTCGTGCTGGTCCTGACGGGGCTGCTGGTCAAGGCGGCGGCCGTACCCTTCCACTTCTGGCTGCCGGACGCCCACGCGGTGGCCCCCACCCCGGTGTGCGTGCTGCTGTCCGGGGTGATGGTGGAGATGGGGGTCTACGGCGTCGCGCGCGTCCACGCGACCGTCTTCGCCGGTCCCGGCGGCATCCCGGCGGAGGACTACCGGCGGGCCCTCGTCGTCCTCGGGGTGCTCACCGCCCTGGTCGGGGCGGTGATGTGCTGGCAGCAGCGGCACGTGAAACGCCTGCTCGCCTTCTCCACCATCGGCCACACCGGGCTCTTCCTCACCGGCCTCGCCACCGGGACCCCGGAGGGCGTGGCCGGCGTCTGCCTCTACGTGCTGGGGCACGCCGGCGCGAAGGCCTCCCTCTTCGCCTGCACCGGGGTGCTCCTCGACCGGCACGGCACCGTGGACGAGGGCGAGCTCCACGGCCGGGGACGGGACATGCCCGTCCTCGGGGCGCTGTTCGCCCTCGGGGGCCTCGTCCTCGCCGGGCTGCCGCCCTTCGGTATCGCGCTGGGCAAGGCGCTCACCGAGGAACAGGCCACCCTCCTGCCGCTCCTCTTCCTCCTCGTCTCGGCGGTCACGGGCGGCGCCGTGCTGCGCGTGGCCGCCCACGTCTTCCTGGGAGCGGGCCGGCCTCCCCGTACGACACCACCGGAGACCAGGGGCGACGAGGAACCGGAGACGAAGCGGCCGGTGCGCCGCCCGCCACGGCCGATGGTGACCGTGGCCGGGGCGCTGCTCACGGGCTCGCTGGCGGTGGGCGTGGTCCCCGCCCTGGCCCGCGGCGCCGACACCGCCGCGCGGGCCTTCACCGACCACGCGGGCTACGCCGCCACCGTCCTCGACGGCGCCCATGTGGCGCACGAGGGACCGTACGCCTGGTGGACCTGGTCCGGCGCCGGCCTCGGGCTGCTGTCGGCGGCGCTCGCCGCCGGCCTCGCAGCGGCGGCGGTGCGCGCCGCGTGGCCGGGCGGCGACTGGACCGCGCCGCTGCGCCGGCTGCACTCGGGACACATCGGGGACTACGTGGCATGGACGGTGGCGGGCATCGGGCTGCTCTCGGCACTGGTCCTGTGACCCGTGGGCCGGCCGCCCACGCCCGGCTCGGCGTGGGCGGCCCGGAAGGCCGGACGAACCGCCGTCCGCAAGGAGTAGCCCGGCTCTCCGTACGAGCGGAAAACCCCGTGGGCCGGATTCCTTCCGGGCCCGGGCGGTCACCCGTAGCAGCACGGGCCCTCCCCGTCCGCCCGACCGAAGGGACTCCACCGCCATGCGCGTCGCATTCCTGTCCGCGCCCGAGGGCGTCGAACAGATCGAGCTGACCGATCCCTGGCACGCCGTGCTGGGCCTGGGCGACAGCCCGCAGCTGATCTCCACCGCTCTCGGCCGGGTCCAGGCCTTCCACCACCTCGACAAGGCCGACACCTTCGCCGTCGACAAGGACCTGGACGACGCCCGGGCGGACGACTACGTCGCCCTGGTCCTGCCCGGCGGCGTCGCCAACCCCGACGCCCTCCGCCTGGACGAACGCGCCGTGGCGTTCACCAAGGCCTTCTTCGCCGCGGGCAAACCCGTCGCCGCCATCTGCCACGCGCCCTGGACCCTCGTCGAGGCCGACGTCGTACGCGGCCGGACCCTCACCTCCTGGCCGAGCCTGCGCACCGACATCCGCAACGCCGGCGGCACCTGGGTCGACGAGGAGGTCGTCGTCTGCACGGATGGCCCCAACTCCTTGATCACCAGCCGCAAACCCGGCGACCTGCGCGCCTTCTGCTCGGCCCTCACCGAGGCACTGGGCAGGACACCGGGCGGCTGAGGCCGGACCAGGAGGGGTCAGGAGACCGCGACGGCGTACAGCGCCTCGCCCATGGGCGAGCCCTCTCCCGTGATGTGGGCACGGATCGACGCGATGTAGTCGTCGCGGCGGACGCGCCCGTCCCCGTCGGCGTCGAGCGTCCCGAAGGCCGCCTCCGCGTTGCCGGCCGGGTTCCCCAGCGCGGTCCGCAGCACCGTGAACTCCGGCAGGGTCAGGGCGCCGTCCCGGTCGGCGTCGGCCAGGTCGAACAGCGAGCCGAGCACGGGCGCGCAGACGCCGTCGAAGGCCTCGGCCCCGGCCCAGGCCGCGTACTCGTCGAAGGTCACCTTCCCGTCGCCGTCCGCGTCCATCGCGGCCCACGCCCGCGCGCCGGCCGTGCGCGCCGTCACGACGAGGGGGTCGTCGTCGGACCGTCCGGTCGCCGCCGTCACGCGCTCGGCCCGCGCGTCGTACTCGTCCTTCGACAGGACCCCGTCCCCGTCCGCGTCCAGCATCGTGAACACGAGCCGCTTCGCCGTGATGTCGTTCACCGGTTCCTGGTTTCCCTTCCAGCCGAGGTGTGGCTGTCCACCCTCACGCCGGACCTCCGGTCCCGGCGGAAGGCTCGCCGTGGACGCCCGGTGCGCGGAGGCGCGTTCCCCGCGTACGGGTGCGACGCACGCGGTGCGGGTGCCGCCGGACGCCCGGGGGAAGCACGGCAGGCGGGGGTAGCCATGGGCCGGCAGCGCGGGGAGACGACATGTGGAGGGCTCGTTGATGCTCGGTGGTCGTGGTGCGGGAATGGCGTTGAGCGCCCTGGTCCTGGTGGGTTCGTCATGGGCCTGGGCGCCGGTCGGTCGGGCCGACGGGGGCGGGCACGCGGGGGCGGGGGGCGTCGTGTGCACCGGCCGCGGCGACGCCGTCTACGACCCGCCGTTGACGCTCAGCCCGCAGCGGACCCGCGTACGCGCGGACTCCCGGTACGTCTGCGCCGTCGCTCCCGGCCGGGCCGTCCCGGCCACGAGCCACCTCGACGCCTCGGCACCGGGCGCGACGTGCCTGGCCCTGGGCGGCGGGGCCCGCGCGAGGGAGACGATCGTGTACGCCGACGGCCGCCGGTCGCTGATCGCCTACGACCGGGCCACCACGGTCCGCGCCGCCGGCACCGCTCTCCTGCGTTTCACCGGCAAGGTCGTCCAGGGGCGCGGCGAGGGACAGCCGGCGCGGCGGACGGTGTCCGCGCGGGCCGACGGGCTGCCCACGGAGTGTCTGACCTCCGGCGTACGGGACAACAGCGGCGGGGTGCAGGTGGAGCTGGGGGTGTGAATTCCCGGGCTCCGGCGGCATGATCGGTCCCATCGCTCCGGGCCGCGTGCCCGGCCGTCCGCACGAGGGAGGCGATCACCCGACCATGGCCGGCGACGCACAACAGGGCTTCACGGCGGCCACCGGCACCGAGCGGCCGTCGCCGTGGAGTCCCGACGAGCGCGCGGCCGCCGTCCGGCAGGCCATGGACGGGCTCCGGCAGATCCGCGCCCTGATGAATCCCCCGGCCGGCAGAGACGTGTCGGTGCCCGCCGAATGGGAACGCCGGCAGCCCGTACGGGCTGCCGCCCTGGCCCTGGAGGCGGCCGGCATCCCGCCCTCCGCCACCGGGGAGGACGGACAGCCCTGCGCCACGGGCTACCGCGTCGCCGTCCACGAGGGGACCGTCCGCGTCGAATGGCTCGGCGCCCCCGGCACGGGGGCGGCCTACGAGCAGCACGAGGGCCTCCAGCGCTGCGCACGCGCGCTGGAGGCAGCGGGCTGGCAGGCCCTGGAGTACCGGGGAGCGCGCCGGCACCGGTGGCTGGAGATCGAGCCCCTCCCCTGACCGGCGCCCCCACGGCGTCCTGACGCCCACCCCCGTCACCCGTACGGCCGTACTCGATGAGCCGCTGGGAGGACGGCCGCCCTACGGTTATGGGTCCAGGTGTCCGATCGCTCGAACATCTGATCCTCGTGGAGGTCAACCATGAACCGACTTCGAGCCCACGCCCTCGCGGCGGCCCCCGTCGCCCTGCTGATCGGCCTGGCGGCCCCGGCGGCGGCCGCGGACGACCCGCTGCCGGTCCCGCCGAGGACCCCGCGCGCGGCCTGCGAGACCCCGGCCGCCGACGCCGTTCTCACCGCCCAGGAAGGCATCACGCTCAGGAACTGCGGCGAGGTGAAGGCCGCCGCCAAGACGTGGCACTGGATGGGCAACTACGGCTCGGTCTACGACGTGGTCAACACCGCGAACGGCGCGGGCATCGGGGCCGGCGAGGTCATGACCCAGTACCTCAACGGGGTGTACCCGACGTTCATGTTCTACTGAGCCCCGCGCGGCCGCTCCCGGCCTGCGGACGACGACGGAAACCTCACGCCACGGTGGCGTGAGGTTTCGGACTCCGTCCTCTTGATCTCAAGCGCGCTTGAGGTTCTACGGTGATCCCATCAGTGACCGACCCACGGGGGGGGAGAACCTCATGAACGACACCCAGGACCAGGGCCAGGACCAGCAGCAGGACCAGGAACTGGCCGCCCAGCCCGTCGCCTACTGGACCGGGGTCGCCTACGAGGAGATCATCCGGTTCATCCGCGAGCGGCAGGCCGAGCTCGGGTTCACGCAGCCTCAGTACTGGATCCTGCGGCACCTGTCGAAGGACGACATCTCCGTCGACGGACACGGCATGACCGTGCCGGAGCTGGCCGACGCCATGAAGTCCTACCTCCGGCGCGAGGACGATCTGGAGGCCGACGCCACGGTCATGGTGGACCGGGGCTGGGTCACCCGTGACGCCCAGGGGCGTCTGTGGATCACCGAGGCCGGCGACGCGGCACGTGCCGGTCTCAAGCAGCAGGCCCCCGCGTGGCGCGACACCATCCACGAGGGCATCGACGACGCGGACTACACCACCACGATCAAGGTCCTGCGGCGCATGATGCGCAACGTCGGTGCCGCGACGGCCTGAACCCGTACCCCCGCGGGACCTGTCGGTCAGTCGGCCGCCTGCGCCCCGGGGCTCGCCGTGCGCGGGCCCTTCTCCTGGGTCTCCCGCGTCTCCCGGGTGGCCTGGGCCGGCAGGAGGGCCCGGCCGGCGCGGCCGCGGGAGGTGAGGAGGCGCACCAGCGGGTTGACGGTGGCCGTGGCCAGGAGGGCCGTGATCAGGAGCGCGGTGAAGACCTCGTCGGAGATGATGCCGGCGTCGCGACCGATGCCGAGCATGACGACCTCGCTGAGTCCCCGTGTGTTGAGGAGCGTGGCCAGGAGCGCGGCGTCCGTGCCGGACATGCGGATCAGCCGTGCGCCAAGAAACGTTCCTGCGAACTTGCCCGCGCACGCCACGACGAACGCGCCGGCGATCTCGACGGCACCGGCCGCGCCGAGCCGGGTGATGTCGACGGTGAGCCCGGTGAGGGCGAAGAAGACGGGGATGAGCAGGGTGCCCGTGTGGTGCAGCGGCGCTTCGAGGGAGCGGCGCAGGTGCGGGGGCAGGTCGCGGGGCATGGCCAGGCCGAAGGCGAAGGCGCCGAGCACGGCGTGGACGCCGATCCAGGCGGTGGCGCACGCCGACAGCAGCACGCCGCTGCTGACCACGAGGATCAGCGGGAGCGGGTGTTCGCCCTCGCGGTGGCGGCCCAGGAAGCGCCGCAGCAAGGGGCGTACGACGCACGCCATGACGAGGACGTAGGCCAGGACCTGTACGAGGGACCGGAGGCAGTGCGCGAGGTCGCCGCCCCGGGCCGCGGCGAAGACCGCGGCGACGGAGCACCAGGCGGCGGCGTCGGTGATCGCCCCGCAGGCGGTGGCCGTCACACCGACGGTGCTGTGCAGGAGTCCGTTCTCCGTGGTGATGCGGATGAGGACGGACAGCGCGCCGATGGACAGGACGATGCCCAGGAAGGTCATGAAGACGCCGGTCGGTACGCCCGGCCCGGTGACGGCGGGGCGCCGCGCGACGAGGACGGCGGCGAGGAGCAGGGCCAGGGTGAAGGGAACGGCCAGGGACGTGGCGGTCACGGTGAGGACGGACCGGAAGCGGCCGCGCAGGGCCTGGAAGTCGATCTCCCAGCCGGCGATGAACATGAAGAGGGCGATGGCCACGTCGGCGATGGTGGCCAGGTGCGGCCGGACCTCCTGGGGGAAGAGGATGCCCGAGACGTCCCCGGGCAGCAGTCCCAGGACGCTGGGGCCCAGCAGCAGTCCGGCGGCGATCTCGCCGACGACGACCGGCTGGCGCAGCCGCCGCCGGACCGGGCCGATCGCCACGCCGGTGAGCAGGATGACGGCCACGCCGGCGAGCAGCGTCGTGGTGGGTGACGAGCCGTGCAAGGTCCCGATGCCTCCCCGTGTCAGGTGCGCGGACGCCGTGTGCGGATATCCGTGCCCAGTGCATGTATATGCGTCGCTTCGTCACCTTAGGGAGGGCTCGGGGTGTTCCGGGAGGGGATGCCGGGTGACCCACCCGAAAGCATGGGGGCTGAGATGACGGTGTTCTCGTGCGACAGTCGGGCGGTCATCCGGCGGTCGGCGGAGGGAGGACGACGCCCCGGCGACTGAGCTTGAGCGTGTGGATGGTGTCCCGGGACAGCAGCCTGCCGACGAGCGTCGCGACGACGACGGTGAGCGCGACGGGTGGCACCAGGACGTACTGTCCGGTGGCCTCGAAGGCGAGCGCGATCGCCGTGATCGGGGTGCCCGAGCAGCCCGCGAAGACGGCCGCCATGCCGGCCGGACCGTACACCGCGACCGTCACCGCCGACGCGGGCAGCAGCGACGCGGCCGCGCCGCCGTACGCCGCTCCGAGCGCGGTACCGACGAAGAGGCTGGGCGCGAGCACGCCGCCCGCCCCTCCTATGCCCAGGGTCACGCTCGTGGCGAGGATCTTGCCCGCCAGCAGCAGGAGCAGGAATCCCGGCAGGTACCCGTCGCCCATGACGGCCCTGATCACGGGATAGCCCGATCCGTAGAGCTGCGGCACCGCCAGCAGCAGCCCGCCCAGGGCGAGTCCGCCGACGGCCGGCTGCAACCAGCGCGGTCCGCGCCAGGCCCAGGCGCACATGTCCTCCACCCGGTACATGGTGTACGCGAACAGCACGCTGACCACCGCGGCGGCCACCCCGAGCGGGAGCAGCGACACGTACTGGACCGGCTGGACGGCGGGCAGCTCCGGCAGCGGAAGGAGGACCGGCGCGTCGAAGAGTTGCCGGGTGACGAGCGTGGCGGTGAGCGCGGCGAGGGCGACGGCGCCGAAGAGCTCGGCGGTGCAGACGCGCAGGATGAGTTCCATCGCGAAGCAGGCGCCGGTCAACGGGGCGTTGAAGGTCGCGGCGACCCCGCCGGCCGCGCCGCAGGCCAGCAGCAGGCGGCCGTGCTCCTGCCCGGCCCGGGTCAGCCGGCCGAGGAGTCCGCCGAGGGCCGATCCGATCTGGACGGCGGTACCGCTGCGGCCGAGCGACCCGCCGGAGCCGATGCACAGCGCGGCGGCCAGGGCCCGGACGGCCGCGCGCCGCACGGGAATCCGGCCACCCGGCCGCGAGGCCGCGAGCATCACCTCGGGCAGGCCGTGCCCGCGCGGTCCGGGTGCGAAGCGGTGGAGGACGGGCCCGTAGAGCAGTCCGCCGACGACGGGCGCGGCGAGGAGGACGTACGGTCCCAGGGCCGGCAGCAGAGGGTGGACGGCGGCACCGTCCACGTGGTCGGCGCCGCCGCGGAACAGCGTGGTGAGGGCGTCGGTCAACGCGCAGAAGGCGACGGCCCCGAGACCCGCGCCCGCGCCGGTGAGCGGTACGAGAACGGCGAGGATCCAGGGCGCTCGGCGTATTCGGTCGGGTATGCGCGGGCCGGGGCGGCCCGGGCGTCGTCGGGGCGGCCGGGGGTGGACGGATGCGTCGGCAGAGTGCGCAGCGGGTGTGCCGCTCATGCTCCCCTCCTCGTTCGCTTGGCAATTATGCGAACGCCGGCATGGACCGCACGGGCGTTCCGCGGAAGAGGTGCGGACCGGCTCCGCTTACAGGGGCGCACCGGCTTTTCGGTCGGATCCCGCCACGGTGCACCGCTGTGGCACTACGCTTTTGAGACACGGACTTCGGCCATCGGGGGTTGGCATGGCGCATGGGGCGGGGGACGGGCAGCCGGGTCCGGGGGGAGGTCCCGTACCGATACCCCCGGGGCCTCCGGGAGGGCAGCAGCACCGGGTGCGCAACGGCGTGATCGTCGCCGCGGTGATCACAGCGGTCGGAGGCATCGCCGCGGCGGTCATCGGGGGGGCTGCTGAAGAACGATTCGACACCCACGCCCACCCAGCAGCCGACCACGCGGGCGTCGTCCTCCGAGACGGCGTCCGGCGACAGGTCATCCGACGGTCCGATCGCGAGCAGGACCTCCTCGGCAGCCGCGAAGGTGCGGTGGCGCGGCCCCGTCACGCTGCCCCTCTCGCTCAACGTGCCGTCGCGGGAGGGGATGGAACTCGACACCGGGAATCCCGTCCTCGCGGGCGTCGACGACGACCTCCGGGGCGATTACCAGACCTCGCCCAAGATCGTGGTCTTCAGCGGTCACGCCGCGGAGATCCCCGGGGACGTCGACGGTCTGAGCCGCTCCGCGTGCGAGAAGCGGCTGCCGCCCAAGGTCCCCAAGGGGCCCGTCTGGATCGACGCGAGGCGGGGGAACGGCATGGGCGGCACCTACTGCTTCAACACCACCGAGGGGCGGGTCGCGGCGTTCTCGGTGGTCTCCGCGGATCCGATGCCCCTGCCGGAATCGATCACGCTCAAGGTGGTGCTCTGGGAGTGACACGGAGATACGGAGCGGTGTCCCGCTCCCCTATCGCACCGGGAGGCAGGCCTTCACCCCGCCCTGGCCGCCGCGGTTGAACGCGCTGATCCGTTCCTGCGCGTTGCCGTGGTCCTTGGAATTGGTCCACGGCGTCTCGTCGCTGAGCTTGGTGAGGGCGGCCGACAGTTCCTCGGTGTCGCCCGGCTCGAATCGCAGCTCGTCGGAGCCGAAGAGGGTCGCCCCCGCCAGGCAGTCGGCCTGGAGTTCCTGGGCCACGGCCTTCAGGCCCAGGACCCGGTTCTGCACGGCGTGGCCCCATTCATGGGCGATGACCAGATAGACCCAGGAGTCCCCCTCGGCGTATCCGTCGCGCATCAGCTTGGCGTCCCAGGCGAGGAAATCCCCGGCCGGGCAGTAGAAGGCATTGCCGGGAGGCGCCGGTTCACCCGCGCACGCCGGTGCGACCGGGCTCCCGGCCGTATAGGCACCGGCGACGCGTGGTGGTGCGTAGGAGCCGGTGAAGTAGGTGTTCCAGTTCTTCTTCCAGAAGTCGTTCACGGCGTTGACGGCGTCCCGGGTCTCCGACATCCACGCCGTGTCGGAACCCGGGGCGCCGGTCTGCGGTCCGCGCCTGTCGACGGCGGCGGTGACCGGCTTGTCGGCCGCTGCGTCGTCCGAACAGCCGGTGAGGCCGAAGGGAAGACATATCGTCACGGCCATAAGGCAATTGCGGTATCGGGCCACGGCTGCCTCCAACCCCCGAGCTTTGGCAGACGGACACCCATCACCGTAGCCTTCGCCGGACGCGCGGCCCCATACGAAGAAATGCGCAGCCGGAAGCTCGAAAGACGCCACGCTCCCCCGCACACACGTTCAGCGGAATTCCTTTCCCTTTGTTTCCCGCTTCCCGGCCGCTGTGGGGTGGGAGGGGGAAGCAGGACGACGACCCCCGTGCGCCGTCCTCCCCCCTTCACGGGCCCAGCATGTCCGGGGCGGGGCACCGGTGTCGTCAGCAGAGCGTCCACGATCGCTTGGCACCGCGTCCACGTGATGGGATCGGTTGTCATGGACAATCAGCGGCGCGTTCTCCTCGTGGCCTACGACGACGCGCAGATCCTCGACATCGCCTGCCCCAGCGGCGCCCTCGACATCGCCAACCGCTACGGTGCCAGCCCGCCCTACTCCATCGAGCTGGGCACCACCGGCCGCCCCACGGCCCGCAGTTCGGTCGGGATCGTGCTCGGGCCGGGGCGGGACCTGGCGGCGGTGACCGGCCGGCTGGACACGCTGATCGTCGTGGGCGGGGTCGGGTACGCGGAGGCGGCGGCCGACGAGCGGCTACTGGCGCAGGTCCGGCGGCTCGCCGGGCACAGCCGGCGCGTCGCGTCCGTGTGCACCGGCACGTTCGTCCTCGCCGCCGCGGGCCTGCTGGACGACCGGCGGGTGACCACGCACTGGGGGTACGGCGAGCGGCTCGCCTCCCGGCACCCCGCCGTGGCCGTCGACGTGGGACCGCTCTACATCCGTGACGGCCACGTCTACACCGCCGCCGGGGTCACCAGCGCGCTCGACCTGACGCTGTCGCTGATCGAGGAGGACCACGGGCCGACGCTGGCCCGCGCCGTCGCCCGCGAACTCGTCTCCTACCTCCACCGGCCCGCCGACCAGGCCCAGATCAGCATGTTCCTGGCCGCTCCCCCGCCGGAGGACCGTCTCGTGCGGGACCTCACCGGCTACATCGCCGGCCATCTGGCCGAGGACCTGACGCCGACGGCGCTCGCGGCCCGGGCCGGGGTGAGCCCCCGGCACCTGACGCGGCTGTTCACCACGCACCTCGGCACGACCCCGGCACGGGCCGTGCGCGCGGCCCGTACGGAGGCGGCCGTGCACCTCGTGCGCTCCAGCACCCTCTCGCTGTCCGCCATCGCCCGCCGCTGCGGGTTCGGGTCGGCACAGACGCTCCGGCAGGCGTTCCTCGATCACTATGGCGTCACCGGGGACAGGATTCGCAGGATGCCGGACATGCCGCGCCCAGGCCCCCCGTCGCACCAGGACACTCGGGTGCCATGAGGCATTCGATTCCCACGACGCGCAGGACCGTCCTCCGGGGGACCGCGGCCACGGCCGCGCTCGCCGCCGCGGGCCTGACCCAGGCCGGACCCGCGCAGGCCGAGAACGCGCACGCCGAGTCCGCGTCCACCGAGTCCGCACCCGCCGCCCGGACGGACGCGGGCGGCACCGGCCTGGACATCGGCATCCTGCTGTACGACGGTTACAGCCTGCTGGACCCCACCGGTCCGGCCGAGGTGCTGTCCCGGCTGCCGGGGGCCCGGGTCACCATGATCGCGGAACGCAGGGGGCCGGTCCGTACGGACACGGGGGACGTCGCCGTGGTCGCCGACCGATCGATCGCCGAGACGGACCGGCTGGACGTCCTCGTCGTCCCCGGCGCCGGCGATCGCGGCGTGGTCGCGGCGATGAAGAACCCCGCGCTCCTGAGCTGGATCCGGCGCGTGGACCGGCACACGCGCTGGACGACCTCGGTGTGCACCGGCGCCCTCGTCCTCGCCGCCGCGGGGCTGCTGAAGGGACGTCGGGCGACGACGTACTGGGCCTCGGCCGACTATCTGCGGTCCGAGTTCGGCGTGGAGTACCGCCCGGAGCGATATGTGCGCTCCGGGAAGATCATCACGGCGGCTGGGGTCTCGGCGGGCCTGGACATGGCCCTGTACCTGGCCTCCCTCATCGCCGGCGACACGACCGCGAAGGCCCTCCAGCTGGCCGTCGAATACGACCCACGGCCCCCGTTCGACTCCGGCGACGCCACGAAGGCCGACCCGGAGCTCAAGGCCCTCGCGCTGCGCCTGCTCGCGGACTCGGCCTCGTGACCGCCGCGACCGCCGCCGGGGCCGCGCCGTGCTGACCGAAACCGGCTTCCGGACCCAGGACGTGCCGGAGGCCGAACGCCTCGACAGCTGGCGCGACTACCTGTCCGGGGCCTACGCCCCCGCCGAGATCGTCAGCACCCACGCCGCCGACTTCCCCGCCGCGCAACGCGTCCTCGACCTCGGCGCCGTCCGGCTGTGGACCGTCGAGCACCCCGCGATGAGGATGCGGCGGACCCCACGGCTGATCCGCCGCTCCGACCCCGGGCTCTACCACCTGTCCCTCAACGTCCGGGGGACCAAGGGCGTCGCCCACTGCGACCGCGAGGGCACGTTCACGACGGGCGACCTGGTCCTGCTGGACACCTCGCGCCCGTACCAGCTCGACGCGGCCGCCGACCACGCCCGGGACCGGGGCCCGGGCCTCATCCGGGGAACCGGTGTCTTCCTCCCCCGGGAGCTGCTGCCGTTACCGCCGAAGGACGTCGAGAAGCTGCTGAACCGCAGGCTCCCGGGCGACCAGGGTGTCGGGCACCTGCTCGCCCAGTTCCTCACCCAGGTGGCGGCGGACCCCGGCACCTACCGGGCGTCCGACGGTCCCCGGCTCGGCGCGGTCGTCATCGACCTGCTCTCCGCGCTGCTCTCCCACGTCCTGGAGGCCGACGACGCGCTCGCGCCCGGGAACCACCGGCGCGCCCTGGTCCTGCGCGTCCGGGCGTACATCCAGCAGCACCTCTCCGATCCCGGGCTGTCGCCGCGTACCGTCGCGACCGCGCACCACATCTCCCTGAGCCACCTGCACGGTCTGTTCAAGGACGAGGAGGAGACCGTCGCGGTCCTGATCCGTCATCAGCGGCTGCGGCGGGCGCGCGAGGACCTGGCCGCCCCGGGGCTGCGGCACGTCCCCGTCCACGCCATCGCCGCGCGCTGGGGCTTCCCGCGCGCCGCCGAGTTCAGCCGTGCGTTCCGCACCGCGTACGGGGTGACGCCCTCGGAGGTGCGGAACGGCGCTGCCGACCGGCTTCCGTGACGTTCCGATGTTCCGACGTTCCGGCGTTCCGGCCCGGCTCAGGGCCAGACACCGGAGAAGTCGATCAGCGGGGCCCATTCCGGGTGGTCGATCAGGGGGTTGCGGTTGCCCTGGATCTCGGCGACGGCCGCGTTGCGGTGCCGCTCGTGCTCGTCCACCGGTTCGGCGGCGTGCCAGGTGAGGAGGAGGGGCAGCCGGTCCCTGGGGAACTCGCCCGGTGTGTCGCCGACCAGCTTGGGGTAGCGCAGCAGGAAGTACATCGTGGCCCTGGCGACGGCTCCCTTGCTGTGCTCGGGTTCGAAGCGCTCGTTCTCGCGCATGCCGCAGTCGTGCCGTACGACCTCCTGGAAGCCGGGGAAGTCGAAGTAGGGGAAGTTGCCGCGGAAGCTGTTGCAATCCGGCTCGCAGGCGAACAGGTGGTGGAGGTCCCCGCGCATCGGCTCCCGCTTCGTGAACCACGACTGCGGGACGACGTGTTCGCAGTTGAAGGGCAGCGACGCCTCCAGCGCGTCGAGTTCCGCGGTGAGCTCCGCCGGGCCCGCCGCGCTCTCGCGGCGGAGGAAGTCCTGCAGGCCCGTGATACGGGCCGCCTCGGCGGCGGCGTCGGCGCGGATCAGCTCCTCGGGGGTGAAGCCCTTGCCCGAGTAGACGCTGTGCAGCTGGCGGTCGGGGTGGAGGTCGACCCACGGGTAGAGCATCCGTGCCGGGTTGTACGAGGGCCGGCGCGCGTGGGTGCCCTCCAGCAGCCCGGTCAGCGCGCGGCGCAGGCTGTCGCCGTTCTGCCCGGGGTCGATGTGCGCGTAGTAGGCGTCCCGGGCGGCCGTGTCGGCGGTCTCGTCGTAGTAGACGCGGGTCTCGCCGAGCCGGAGGTTGACCAGGGCCGCGCTCAGGTCCCGTTCGGCCGCGTCGGCGGCGATGCCGACGCTCGTCGTGTCCGGCCGGCCGGCCGTCGGGGCCACCGGCCGGTCGGCCGGCGGTGCGGCCGTGGTGGCGCCCGCGGCCGGGGTCGTGCCCAGCGACACCGGGGCGGTCCCGGGCATGCCCGGGGACACCAGGTCCACGCTCACGTTGATCCGCAGGGGCACGGTGACCTCCACGACGCCGCCGCCGGAGGACCCGAGCCGCACCGCGCCGTCCGCCGCGAAGCCGTCGGTGGCCGGCGACGCCAGAACGGGCCGTGCCGCCTGGGGGACGCCCTCGCCGGGCGACGGGACGGCCGGCGGGGTGAGCACCTCGTCCCTGAGCCGGGCCGCGGCGCCGGTCAGCGTGACCTGGCTCAGGGCCGAGAGGACGCGGCTGATCCGCACGCCCTCGTTCGCCTTCCAGGCCAGCTGGTTCTCGCCCATCTCCCGTTGCCACAGCGTTCCGTCGACGGCCAGGGGCCGGCCCGATGCGTCCGTCTTCGGCACGGCCGAGTGGTGGAGCGCGACGATCTCCCACTGGTCGTTGAAGACCGGCGAGCCCGACGAACCCGGTGCCGTGTCGGTCTCGTAGTGGACGAAGCGGTCCAGCAGATCGATGACCTGGTTCTCGCGCAGGGCCAGTTGTTTGGGCTCGCCGTTGGGGTGCTGGATGATGTTGACGAACTCGCCGAGGATCACCTTTCCCTGCGTTCCGTCCAGCGTCAGCCAGTGGAAGTCGCCCAGCCGCGCGCCCTGCTGATTGCGTTCCGCCACCGCGACCACGCTGAAGTCCAGTTCGCGGTCGGTCACGAAGAACCGCTGGGGCTCGAGCGCGAAGGCCACCGGGGTGAGCGGGCGTCCGTCGAGTCCCGCCTGGAAGTTGAACTCGACGAGTCCGCGGCTCGCCTCCTCGGCGCTGCGCAGCACATGGTTGTTGGTCAGCAGGAGCGAGGGGGACACCATGAAACCGGTCCCGAAGTGCCCGCCCCCGGGGGAGCCGACCGCCACGCGTCCGATCGACCGGCCGGCGAGGTGGCCGCCTTCCAGGAAGGCCACTCCCGTGAGGTCGTTGCGCCCCATCAGGCGTTCCACGCCGAGCACATCGGCGCCGAAGGCGTCGGGATCCAGGGGGAGGGTGCTGCCGGTGGTCGTGGCGGGAACCGTCGGCGTCCGCTCGATGGACCTGGCCAGGGACCAGTCGGCGTTCAGCCGTGCCAGTCGCTTCCGTACGCGCTCGGGTTCGTCCGCGTAGAGCACTCCCTGGCGGGTGAGGGTCCGGCGCGTCCTCTCCCGCTCCGGCGTCCGGTTCTCGTAGCGTTCGGCGGCCCTCCTCAGCTGTGACGCGTAGTCGGTCTCCGCCTGGGACACGTATTCCGCGGTGGCCATGAGCGCGTTCCTCTCCGCTTCAGGAGATCCCTTCAGGGTTCCGGCGGGTCAGGGTTCCGGCGGGGTTCAGGGTGAGGAATCCCTGCGGTGTCCCCAGCCGAGGACGTCCGGCTCGGGTGGGTGCCGGTAGACCTCCTCGGCCGGCTCCTCCACCTGCTTCCTGGCCCGTTCCGCCTTCTTCTCCTTCCTCTCCCGCTTCTTGCGCTCGTGTTCGGTGGCGCGGGTCTCGCGGGTCTCGTGGTGCTTCCTCTTCGGCAGCCCGGCCATGACGGATCCCACTCCCTCGGAAACTCTTGGAATTCCCGGAACTCCCGGAACTCCCGGAATTCGGTTCACTTTCTTCGGATCACTTTTCGGATCCCTTTTTCAGGTTCACACGGGTGGGCGCGGCACGCATCCTCCTCCGAACGCGCCGTGTTCCGGCCCCGCGGTCACACAGCATCGCCCGCCGGCGACCGAGAGCGACGCGTCGCCCCGGACGAGTGGACCGGTGGGTTCCGGAGAGGGAGCCTGGAGCCATGCGGTCGCTCTTCCGCACGTCTCCCCGGCCGGGGAAGGGCGCCTCAAGGCGGCGTCTGATCGCCCTGGGGGAATGCGTTCCGTTCGCGATCGCCCTTCTCGTCGTGGCCATCGAGTTCTCCCCCGCGCACTTTCTGTACACCGGCCCCCTGCTCACGGCGACACCGGCGCTGGCGGCGGTGACGATGGGACCCCGGGGCACCCTCGCCGCGGCCGGCGTGGCCACGGCCGTGGGGGTGGCCACGGCGACGTACAACGACGCGTGGGGGACCCAGCAGGTGTACACCAATTTCCTGGCGCTCTTCCTGGTGTCCGTGGCCAGCATCGCGACGAGCAGTGCCGTGCGGACCCGCAGGCGGAACGAACTCGACCAGGTGCGCCGGATCGCCGCGGCCGCGCAGGGGGTCATCCTGCGGCCCGTGCCCGCCCGGCTGGGCCCGCTGGCGGCCGCGAACATGTACCTCGCGGCCGAGCAGGGGGCGCAGATCGGCGGCGATCTGTACGAGGCGCTGGAGACCCGGTACGGGGTGCGGATGATCGTGGGGGACGTCCGGGGCAAGGGGCTGCCGGCCGTACGCGCGGCCGCGGCCGTGCTGGGCGCCTTCCGGGAGGCCGCGCACTACGAGGACGACCTGGTGGAGGTGATGAACCACTGTGTGGCCGCGCTGCGCCGCGAGTCCGCCGTGCCGGACGCGTTCGACCAGGTCGCCGTGCTGGAGGGGTTCGTCACCGTCCTGGTGGCGCAGGTGCCGGACGGGCACGTGGTCGAGGTGGTCAACCGCGGCCATCCGCCGCCGCTCGTGCTCCACCGGGGCGAGGTCCGGACCCTGATGCCCGCCTCCACCCTGCCGCCCCTGTGGCTTGAGGACTTCATGATCGGCCTCACCTGCGAGGCGGAGAGCCATCCCTTCGCCCCCGGGGACCGTCTGCTGCTGTACACCGACGGCGTGATCGAGGCCCGCGACCGCGACCACCAGTTCTTCCCCCTCCCCGAGGCCATGGAGGAGGCCGGGAGACAGCTGCGCCCCGGTGCCCCGCGGGACTTCCTGGAACAGCTCCACCGCGGGCTGCTCCGGCACACCGGGGGACATCTGGCGGACGACGCGGCGCTGCTCCTCCTCGACCGGCTCACCGAGGAGCCGTAGCCTCCGATCGGAATCCCCGGATTCCGCTGCGTCAGCGGGGCGAACGGGCTGTCGATCGTGTGGCGTAAGCCCGTGTCATCACTGGCCTCATCGCGTATGCGCGAGACGCACCATGTCCACCGCACCACTGGGGTCCCAGTACTGCCGCCCCTTGCGGATGTCAATCATCCCGTCCCTTCACAACTCCCGCACAGACGCGCAGGCTTCGAGCCGGGGTCCCTCGTCGGGAGGGACCCGACTTCCCGGTCGGACGCCGCGGGGGAAGGAACGGATATGGAGAAGGACGTCATCAACAACGACCCGCTGCAGGAAGACGGCGAGGAATACCAGGGCGGCATGCGCTGGATCGACATCCCCATCCTCGCGGGAGCACCTGAGTAGTACGTCAGGGGCGGACCGGCCGGGCAGAACCGACCGGTCCGCCCTTTACTCCCCCGTTCACCCCCTCGTTCCTCCTGATTCCCAGCCCTTCGCTCCCCGTAGGAGAGGTCGAACGTGCGCGTACTCCTGGTGAACATGCCCTGGGCCTCCATCGACCTCCCGTCGCTGGCACTGGGCATCCTCAAACGCAGCGTCGACGAGCGCGTGCCGGGCGCCCGGGCCGAGGTGCTGCACGCCAACATCGATTTCGTCGACTGGGTGACCGGGCGGACCGATTTCACACTGCGCGACTACGAGTACTACTCCCTTGCCTCGTATTTCATCGGATGCGGCGACTGGGTCTTCTCCTCCGCGCTGTACGGAGACCGTGAATGGAGGCTGGCGGAGTTCACCGAGGGAACGCGCGACAAGGTCGACGGACCGCGGCTGGAACAGGCGCGCCTGCTGCACACGATGGCCGGGGAATTCGTCCGGGAGACGGCCGAGCGCATCGTGGACATGGCACCGGACGTCGTCGGGCTCACCTCGACCTTCCAGCAGAACACCGCGGCGCTGGCGCTGGCACGGCACGTCAAGGAACTCGCCCCCGGCATCCACACCGTCATGGGCGGCGCGAACTGCGACGGGAAGCAGGGGGAAGCGGTCCACCGCAACTTCCCCTTCGTCGACTTCGTGGCACGCGGCGAGGGAGAGGAATCCTTTCCCGCCCTCCTGAAAGCGCTGCGCGAGACCGGGGGCGCGGGCGAGGGGGACTTCTCCGGCGTTCCGGGGCTGTGCCACCGCGACGGGCACGGTGGTTCCGTCGTGAACGCCATGAGCACCAAACCGCTGCCGCCGGCCTCGATCCTGCCGCCCGACTACACCGGCTACTTCGAGCGCCTCGCCCGGTCCGGCGCCCGTTCCTGGGTCGAGCCCAAGCTCGTCGTCGAGAGCGCCCGCGGCTGCTGGTGGGGCGAGAAGCACCACTGCACGTTCTGCGGCCTCAACGGATCGTTCATGCAGTTCCGCAGCAAGAACCCCGCGGCCTTCCACGACGAGATCCTGGAACTCGCCCGCAGACACCGGGTCCTGGACATGTACGTCGTCGACAACATCCTCGACATGAACTACCTGAAGTCGCTGCTCCCCCGCCTGACCGAGAGCGGACTCGGCTTCCGGTTCCAGTACGAGATCAAATCCAATATGAAGCGGCACCAGCTCCAGGTGCTGGCCGACGCCGGGGTCGTCTATGTGCAGCCCGGCATCGAGAACCTCAACAGCAAGGTCCTCGCCCTCATGGACAAGGGCGTCACCGGCTGCCAGAACGTACGGATGCTGCGCGACGCCTCGACCGTCGGGCTCTGCGTCGCCTGGAACTACCTCCACGGATTCCCCGGGGAGGAGGCCGCGGACTACGACGACGTGATCGCCCAGATCCCCGCGCTGGAACACCTCAATCCGCCCGGCGGACCGGCGGGACGCATCGCCGTCGAACGCTTCAGTCCCTACTTCAACAACCCCGGGCTCGGCTTCAGCGAGCTGCGGCCCGCCGAGCAGTACCGCATCATCTACGACCTGCCCGAGGCCGAGATGTTCGACCTGGCCTACATCTTCGACGTACCGCCCCGGGGAGCCCCCACCGAGGTCATCGACCGGCTCAACGCGGCCCTCGCCACATGGCAGGACTCCTACGCCGGCAGCCGCCTCGCCCACACCGACCTCGGCGACCGGATCGTCCTCGCCAACGCGCGCCGCGCCTTCGACTGGACCGCCCTCGAACTCACCGACCCCTACGAGATCGCGCTCTTCCGCCTCCTCGACCAGCCGCACACGGTGACGGCCGCCGCGCGCAAACTCCGCCCGGCGCCGGACGAGCGGGGCGACGAGGACGAGGCCCGGGTGCGCGAGACGCTCGTCCGCTGGCGGTCCCTGGGGCTGGTCTTCGCCGACGGCGGCCAGTACGTACAGGTGGCTCCGGCGGCGGCCAACCAGGAGCTGCTGCGCATCGGCTACCTGAGGGAGCACGAGAGCCGTACGGCGGCGGACCGCGCACCGCGTCTGCAGGAGGCGTCCGCATGACGGCGACGAACGGTACGGCGACGTCCGGCACCGCGTTCACGGCGACGGCCTGGCGGGACCACGACCCGGAACTGTGCCGACTGCCCGGCATGGCCATGGGCCCGGTCGACGTACCCGCCGGGCCGGCCGTCCGGGCCGCGCGGTCCCTCTTCGACGCGGGCGTACGGCGGCTGGCCCTGCCGCGGCCGGTACGCCTGACGGACGGAGGCGCCGGCACCGACGACGACGCCTGGGCCGTACGGGCCCTGAGCCTGGTCGGTGCCCTCACCGCGCTGGCGGTCGTCGTCGACTGGGAGGTGCACACCGCTCCGGAACCGGACGCCTGGACGGCGTTGAACCACCTCCACCCGCCGACCGCCCTGCACGGCCCGCCCCGGGCCGACGAGGCACTGCGGGAGTGGCGCACCGGCCACTACCTCTGCAAGTGCGTCCACCGCCAGGGACCGGGATTCGTCCAGGTCCGCGACCGCCGCCGCCGGCAGCTGCGCCGCTTCACCATCGACGACCCCGCCTACCGCGACGCCATCACCACCCTCGCCGACGGCGCCCCGGCGTCGGCGGTCCCGGAGGCGGTCCTGGCCGACCTGATCGAGGAGGAACTGGCACTCCCGGTCGGCGGACACGTCTGGTGGGCGCCGTACCTGGTCAGGCGGTGGCCACTGGTGTCACTGGTCATCTGAACCGGGTATCCGCGGGGTCAGGCTCCGGCCGGGTGCCTCGGTCGGGAAGATCCTGGCCAGGTGGTAGTCCAGCACGCGGCGTACGTCCGCCAGGGAGCGGCGGTCGTGGAGGACGTCCGTGCCGAGGCCCGTGGCTCCTGATACCAGGAGGTCGGCCTCGTGGCGGGCGTCCAGGCCCGGGGGTGTCGTGCCCGCCGTGCGGGCCTCCTCGATGATGCGTGCGACGAGTTCCTCCAGTGGCTGCTCGGCGGCGAGGAAGACGGCCGCGAGGTCGGGGTCGGTCAGGCTGCGCGCGTAGTACGCCGCGAACACCCTTAGGGCGAAGGCACGTTGGTCGTCCAGTGGCAGGAACTCGTCCAGCAGCGCGCGCAGGAGCGTGGGCGGGTCCGTCATGTCGGCGGTGATGCGCGTCCGGGCCAGCCGCTCGTTCTCGGCGTGCAGCAGGCGCAGCGCTTCGGTGAGGAGGGCGTGCTTGCTGTCGAAGTGGTACTGGACCACGCGCAGCGACACTCCGGCCTCGGCGGCGATGCGGCGCATGCTGGCCTCGTCCAGGCCGTGTTCGGCGGCGATGCGCCACACCGCCGCGGCGATCCGGCGCCGCTGGCGCATCCGGGTGTCCGTCAGCCGTGACGACGGGGGCGCGGTGACCGGGTCGGGCAGGTACTGCTTCCGCCGGCGGTACGCGCGTCCCTGGCAGCTCCGGGAGCAGTAGACGGCGGGGCGGCCCCGCCCCGCCGGAGCCATGGGCGTACCGCAGACCCGGCACGCCGTTCCCTTTTCGTCACGCCCATCACCGACCATGGCCCCGAAAATAGTGTGACGAAACGAGAGGAGTCAACCTGATGAGCGACAATTTCGCCTCTCCCTGTTGATACGTTCGTATCGTCAGCGTCACGAGCGGAAAGGCACTCGGCACCATGAAGTACGACGTCCTCCAAGTCCTCGGCATATCCGTCACGGCGGTCTTCGGCCAGGGCCTCGTCCGGCTCCTCGTCCACCACGACGACCTGGGCTTCCTCCGGTGGCTGCCGGGCGGCTTCACCTCCGCCCTCGTCGGCCACGTGGTCCTCACCGCCGCCGGCATCCTCCTCGCCGGCTGGGCCCACACCCGCGCCAAGGCTCTCGGCCGCCACCGCGCGTAGGACTCAACACCCGAGCCTGGTCTCCATCCACCGCACGCCGAACGCCACGACCTCGCGGGCCTCGAAGAGATGGCTCTCCGCCGCGCCGACGGCTCCGCTCGCCCCGATGCCGGCGGCGAGCATGTCACGGGCGATCACCTCGAAGGGCCACACACCGTCGGGCACCACGCCGGAGTAGTCGAACGCGCCGTCCTCCGAGTCGATGTCGTGGAAGCGCCGCCAGACGCGTTCGCCGTTCACGGTGATCGGCTGCTCGTAGTCCACGAACCGCTTGCCCGGCGCCCGGGCGATCGCCTCGGCGTGGTGGAGGAGGGTCAGGGAGTCGAGCGGGGCACCCAGGAGCAGCACGCGGCCGCCCGTCGCGACCAGCCGCGCCAGGGGGCTGTCCGGGCCGTGGGGATCGTCCCACGGGTGGTCGTCCATCAGCGTGTGGGCCGCCGGGCCCAGGGCGGCGAAGCTCACGTCGGGGTGGCGGCTGCGGACGGCGCCCGGGCGCAGCCGCAGGGCCTCCGGCAGCCGTCCGTTGTTGTGGTCGGCCTCGCTGCGGGCGGGGTCGTAGGCGGGGTGTTCGGCGCGTACGGTCTCCTGCCACTCCCGGGGCCAGTCGGTGAAGTCGTACGGCGGCGCGTCGTTCCAGCCGCACGTCACCATCAGGGTGCCGTTCTCGCCGACGACGTCGCGGAGCGCGTCGATGACGGTGTGGCTGCCGCCCGTCACATAGCCGATCGCCGACATGCGGGTGTGGAACATGACGACGTCGCCGTCCGCGAGGCCCAGCGCCCGGAGGTCCCGGGCGAGTCGGCCGCGGGTGACGGGTCCGTCGGAGCGCGCGAGCAGGGCTGCCTCGTCCATGCGGCTCACGGTAGCGGGCCCGCGGCCTGCCGCTCCGAGGGGGCTTGATCATCGTCTCGGCTAGGGTGTGCGGCCATGACGGACATGACCCGCCCGGACGACCGGCCCAAGCAGCGCTTCCTCGTTCTGCACGACTACGGGATGGGGGGTTCGTGGTGGTGGGTGCACGCCCGGTCGGAGCGGGAGATCCGGGAGACGTTCGCCTGGGTCGAGGTCGTCACCGACCCCGGGACACTGTCCTGGCGCGCGGACGACCACGATCTGGACGAGACCGACATCGACGCACCGCGCATGCCGGCGGGCCTGGACGGGTTCCGCGCCCGACGGGAAGCGCAGCGCGGGCATCCGGACTTCGGCGCCCTCGCGGACCGGGACGTCGTCCACCTGCGGCGGTCGTGGGACCCGGAGGACGAGGAGGACCCCGACGCGGCCGTGTACCTGCTGGAGGTGGGCTCGGACGGACGCCGGACGCGGGAGGTGGAGCTCGCCGCGGACGGTACGGCGATCAGGAGCGGCCCCGACGACTGGCCGTTCAACCCGCCGATCGTGGACCTCTTCGACCCGGAACTGGTGGGCCAGGAGATCACCCGGGAGGAGTTCGAGGAGGGCTGGGCAGGCGCCCGGCCCTTCGATCCGGCCGTCGATCTGTAGCCGGAGCCGGGCCGTTGTCACGGACAGCGGCGGGGCGACAAATGATGCGCCCGTACGCCCCTCGGGTCCATGGGGACTCCGCCGTCGAACGGGGTAGGAATCCACGGTGGTGTCACTGGAGGCCGCAAGCGACCGTGTGAGCACGGGAGTCGGGGAAGGAGTGCCCGGATGACGGACGCGGAGGAACGGGAGCCCGACCGGCTCACACCGGAAGGCCTGTACGTCAGACGCAGATTCCTCTCCCTGACGGCCGCGACGGCGCTGGCGTTCACCGCCGGGTCGCCGCACGCGCACGCCAGGGAGCTGTCCGCCGGGGACCTCGCGGAGAACCCGTTCACCCTGGGCGTCGCCTCGGGGGATCCGCTGCCGGACGCGGTCGTGCTGTGGACGCGGCTGGCGCCGCGACCGCTGGAGCCGGGGGGCGGGCTGCCGCCCTCGGGCGTCGTTCCCGTGGCCTGGGAGATCGCCGACGACGAGCGCTTCTCCCGCGTCGCCCGCCGCGGCACGGCGCGCGCCGACGCCGACGACGGCTACAGCGTCCACGTCGACGTCCGCGGGCTGGGGCCCGCCCGGACCTACTGGTACCGCTTCCGTTCCGGTGCCTGGACGAGCCCGGTGGGCCGCACCCGTACCGCCCCCGCCGCGGGCGCGAACCCCGGCCGGCTGCGGCTGGGCGTGGCGTCCTGCCAGCAGTACGACGAGGGCTACTACACCGCCCTGTCCCATCTGGCCCGGGAGGACCTCGACGTCGTCTTCTTCCTCGGCGACTACATCTACGAGAACGCCATCGACCCCGGGGCCGGCGACCGGCGGCTCCCCGAGGGCAGGAGGCTCCCCGAGGTCTTCGGCCACGAGACGGTCACGCTGTCGGACTACCGCCTGCGGTACGCGCTGGAGAAGACCGATCCCGACCTCCAGGCCGCGCACGCCGCCCACCCCTGGTGCGTGACCTGGGACGACCACGAGGTCGAGAACAACTACGCGGCGGACGTCTCGCAGGACAACGACCCTCCCACGGCGTTCCTCGTCCGGCGCGCCGCCGCCTACCGCGCGTACTGGGAGAACATGCCCCTGCGCCCCTCGCAGCGCCCCCGGGGCGCGGACATGCGGCTGTACCGGCGCTTCCGGCACGGGCGGCTGGCCCAGTTCGACGTCCTGGACACCCGGCAGTACCGCTCGGACCAGGCCTACGGCGACGGCTGGCAGCAGCCGGGGCCCGAGTCCGAGAATCCCTCCCGCACGCTGCTGGGCCCGGCCCAGGAGCGCTGGCTCGCCGCCGGCTTCCGCACGTCCGCGGCCACGTGGAACGTCGTCCCGCAGCAGGTGGCGTTCTGCCGCCGCAGGCTCACCGCCAAGAACTCACCGCTCTCCATGGACGCGTGGGACGGCTACCCGGCCGCCCGCGGGCGGCTGC
The DNA here is from genome assembly GCF_056434285.1 of Streptomyces sp. NPDC044063. Taxonomy (NCBI): domain Bacteria; kingdom Bacillati; phylum Actinomycetota; class Actinomycetes; order Kitasatosporales; family Streptomycetaceae; genus Streptomyces; species Streptomyces sp. NPDC044063. The sequence goes on along the minus strand of NZ_JBWKFM010000023.1, from coordinate 42,245 downwards.
TCGACGCGGCCCGCCGCGGGGGCGTCGCCAACCTCGTGGTGCTCTCCGGCGACTCCCACATCCATCTCGCCATGGACATCAAGGACGACTTCGACGATCCCTCCTCCCCCACGCGCGGGGTGGAGATCCTCGGCACGTCGATCTCCAGCGGCTCCGACGGCATGGAGAAGCCCGAGGACTGGGAGGAACTCCTCCGGGTCAACCCGCACATGGCGTACTACGCCAAGCGCCGCGGCTACGTGGTGGTGACCCTCACCCCGTCCCTGGCCCGGGCCGACTACCGGATCCTCCCGTACGTCACCCGCCCCGGGGCACCCGTCTCCACCGGCATCAGCCTGACCTGCGAGGCCGGGCGCCCCGGCTTCGTCAGGTCGTGACCCGGGCCGGGCGGTGACACCGGCCCGCCCCGCGGCGCTCCGGCCGCGGGGCGGGGTGGTCGGTGGAGGGTGGAGGGTGGAGGGTGGATCAGCCGCCGTTGAACGACGAACGAACGGTGTCGAGGGTGGCGTTCATGCGGTCGACCTGGCCCTGGGTGAACATGAACATCCCGGCGTCGTCCGTGTAGTCCATGTAATTCACAAACATATCGCCGTTGGGGCCGTTCGAGCACGTCAGCGTGGGGAACTGCGGCTTGCCGAAGTTCGGGCCGCCGGCGTTGGGGGTGTCGGCGACGAAGTCGCTGCCGCTGCAGCCCTCGTCGTCGCCCCAGATGTGCCGCAGGTTGAGCCAGTGCCCCACCTCGTGGGTGGCCGTACGGCCGAGGTTGAACGGGGCCGTCGCGGTGCCGTTCGTACCGAAGAACCGGTGGCCGATGACCACGCCGTCCGTCGCGGCCTTGCCGCCGGGGAACTGCGCGTAGCCGAGGATCTCGTTCGGGTTCAGCGGCTCGAAGAGGCGCGGGCAGACCCAGAGGTTGAGGTACTTGTCGCGCGGCCAGGCGTCGTGGCCGCCGGTGGAGTCCGCCTTGACGTCGTCCGTGCCGACGTTGAACTTGGTCTTCGTCGTCTGCGTGCGGGTGATGCCGTCGGTGGGCTGACCGTGCGGGTCGACCGTGGCGAGGGCGAACTCGACGCGGCAGTCGGCCACGAGCGGCTTCCACACCGGCGGGACCTGGGAGACGTCCGGGTTCTGAGCCCGGTAGTCCTGGTTCAGGACGTCGATCTGGCTGGCGATCTGGGCGTCGCTGATGTTCTCCTGCGGGGTGTTGAAGACCACGTGCACGACGACCGGGATACGGGTCGGGCCCACGCGTTGGGTGGACTCGGCGCCGGTCTCGTAGGCGAAGGCCATGTTCTCTATCTCGGCGCGGGCACTGGCGTACTCCGGGTCCTCCACCATGAGCCGGTGGTGCACCGGCATCGTCCCGCAGGCCCGTCGTGCCGGCGGGCCTGGAGTGGTCACATCGTTCTCGGACACAACTGCACCTCCGGATCGGGTCGCGCGACGCGACGGTGACCGGATGAGGGGCTGACCGCGGGCCGGGCCGGTGGAGCCCGGCCGGCGGTGCACAGGATCGTTCACTAAAAGGCTAAGACCTCGTGCATACCGGGGCAAAAGATGCATGGCCTCCGTACGGTCGTCGCATGGCCGTCGTCGTCATCGCGTGCTCATCATGGACAGCGGGGCCCCGGGGTCCAGGAGGGGAAGGATCGTTCCCTTGCCGGTCAGCGCCGCGTGCAGCGCGAGCAGGATGCCGGCCGAGCCGGTGGCCAGGTCCGTCGAGAGCCGGTGCAGCTGGTGGCCGGGGAAGGCCACCCGGTCCTGGTGGCGCACGAGGTGCCAGGACAGCCGGTCGAGCTGCCGGGCGAGCCGCTCCCGGGCCCGGGCCGTGCCGGCGCCCGGCACCGCGGTGCACGGAACGGCCTCGTCCGGCGCGGCCGCCCGGGCCAGCGCCCAGATGAGGCCCGCCCTGCCGTGGACCAGCCCCGGCACGTGCACGACCTGCGTGGCGCAGGCCTCGTCCAGCAGCGGCAGCGCCTCGGCGAGCCGCGGGTCCGGCCGGTGGCGCAGCAGCGCGCGGAGGGCGAGGGCGGCCCCGGCCGAGCCGGCGCCGAGGCAGACGGCGCCGCGCCCGCCGTCGACGAGTGCCATGCCGCGGCCGGCCGTCCTGCCGTGGGACAGGTCGCGCGTGAGCGCGGCGGCGGCCATGTTCAGCCAGCGGGTCTCGCCGGTGTGCTCGTAGAGCCGGGTGAGGAAGAGGGACTGGCCGCTTCCGCCGTACAGCAGTCCGGTCCGCCGCGTCCCGGCCGGTCCGGCGACGCTCTCCGTGGCGACCGCGAGGCCGGCGTCCAGGGCCTCGTCGGCCAGCGTGCCGTCCCCGTACCGTTCGGCGAAGTGGAGGAGGCCGATCCCGATGCCGGCCAGCCCGCCGACCAGGTCGTGGCCCAGGACGCCCCGCTCGCGCCGCAGTTCCGTCAGTTCCCGTGCGCGGTCGAGGACTTCGCGCGCCTGCCCGGGCCGGCCGAGCCGGTCGAGGGTGAGGGCGGTGCCGAGCAGGCCGTCGTAGAGCCCGGGCCGTACGTCCTGCGCGGTGCCGACGGCCCGCAGGAGCCACGCGACATGGCTGTCGGGCACCGGCCGGCCGGTCTCGGCCAGGGCGTGGAGCACGCCGGACGCCCCGTGCAGCAGGTTGACCGCGCCCTGCGCGGCGAACTGCTCGGGGTCCCCCGGGTGGAGCCGGTCCTCGCGGTCCGGTGTGGCGGCGGCCAGGATGCCGTCGGCCAGCTCGTCCATCACCCGGTGCCAGTCGGCCGGCGCGGCGCCGGCGGGGATGAAGAGCTCGCGGTCCGCCGTGCCGGTGGCGGCCGTGCGGCCAGGGGGGATACGACCGCCGCAGGCCCGGCGCAGCGCGACGACCGTGGCGGCGGTGAAGCCGTGCGGCAGCCCGAACAACTGCTGGGCGGCCCTGGCCAGGTGGCCGGCCTTGGCGGGGTCCAGCTCGATGAGGTAGGTGAGCGGGATGAAGAGGGCGAGCCGCATGCAGGCCAGCGCGTAGCGGTCGACGGCCGTGCCGGTGCGGGCGGCGGGTGAGACGAAGCCGGGGGCGCCCACGGGCGGAGGGGTGCCGGTGGCGAGGTCGAAGGACGACTCGAAGTCGATCAGGGCGAGCCGCCCGTCCGGGCGGACGATGATGTTGCGGGGGTGGAGGTCGCCGAAGGCCACGCCGCGCTCGTGGAGGGCGGTGACCATGCGGTCCAGCTGGCGGAGGAAGTCCAGGGCCCGTACCCCGTGCTCGGCGAGCGCCCGGGAGTCCGGTTCGCCGGCCAGCAGCGCGTCCCGGCCGGAGAACAGGTGTCGCTCCAGGACCTCGCCGTCGATGAACTCCTCGACGAGGTACTCGTGTCCCCAGACGGTCAGGTGGTCGTGGAGGCGGGGTACGAAGTCCAGGCCGTCCAGGCGCCGGAGGGTGTCGCGTTCGCGGCGCAGCCGGGCGACGGCGTCGGTACCGTCCCGGTCCAGCCCGGCCATGGGGCGGGCCTCGCGCAGGACGACGACGCGACCGTTCCGGCGGTCCCGGGCCTGGTAGACGCCGCCCCCGTTGGAGGAGCGCAGGGTGCGTTCGATGTCGTACGGGAAGTCGTCGGGCCGGTCGTCGGCGCCGGCCGCCGCCTGTTCGGCGAGGAAGTCCGGGACGGGGACCCAGAAGGGCACGGAGTGGACCGGCCGGCGGAGGTCGGGCACCAGGCGCGCGCCGACGTCGTGCGGCGCGGGCTCGGCCGGTTCCGGCTCGTCCGGGCCGTCCGTGCGGCGGAACGGGCCGTACCGGACGTAGAGGGGGCCGTCCTGCCAGCGCAGGTCGCTGATGAGGGGCGGGCCGTTCCGCCCGGCCAGCTCCGGGGACAGTCCGTACAGCACGCGCCGGAGTTCGTCCTCGTCGCGCGGGTAGAGGGTGAGGAGCTTGCCGCTGCGACCACGCGGCGCGTGGGCGGAGTGGGCGTTCCGGACGGCCGTGCGGCTGCGCAGGAACTTGACGCCGACGTGCTGCGCGAAGCAGAAGCCGAGGACGGCCTGGATGACGTCGAGGGCCGTGTCGGGGGTGCCGGAGACGTAGACCTTCCAGCCCTGTTCGGGCAGTGTCACGTCGTCGGGACGGAGGTGGACCCATACGCCGTCGTGGCTCCGGGTCCATCCGTGGGGCACCGGTTCGAGGGCCGGGGGGTGGAGGTCCTCCGTCGCGCCGCGCCGTCCCGGGTCGTCGTAGAAGACGGGGTCCGTCTGGCAGAACGCTTCGTAGTCGGACGAACGCACGTGACGTATCTCCCTCACAGGCACGGCACCGCGCGGGGGTGGCGTACGGCGGAGCTCGGACGCCGGTCCCGTGCGGTGTTCAGCTGACCGGTTCTCTCACCGTATGTCCGGGTCGGCCGTGGCGGGAGTCGCCCGGTGTTGCCTGGTGTTGCCAGTCATTGCCAGTTCTCCCGGCGACCGCGCGCCGCTCGGGCCGGGGCCGCTACGGCCGGGTGCGCTCAGGGCCGCTCGGCGAGGTGCTGCCGGACGTCCCATTCACGGGGGTCGTCGAGCGACCGGTAGAGGTCACGCGCCGTCAGCCACGCCTGACGCGCCTGCCGGAGGCGGCCCTGGGACCGCAGGCTGATGCCCAGCTGGTGCAGCGCCTGGGCGGTTCCGGCGAGCATGCCGGTGCGCTCGTGGAGCGCCAGGGCGCGCCGGTAGCCCCGGGTGGCCTCCCGGTGCTCCCCCAGCTCGCGATGGGCCGTCGCGGTCAGCGTCGTCGCTCCCGCCTCCAGCCAGACGGATCCGTGCGCGTGGTGGAGGCCCCGGGCCCGCGACAGGGGGGCGAGGGCCTCCCGGGGGCGGCCGTGGGCGAGGTGGGCCTCGCCGAGGCAGAGCAGTCCGAACGCGATGCCCCAGTCGTCGTCCGCCGCGTCGAACAGCCCCAGGGCGCGGTCCACCAGCGCCGCGGCCTCGGCACCGCGGCGCTGGCGCAGGCACGACAGCGCGTACCCCAGCAGGACGGCTCCTTCGGCGACCGGCTCCCCGGCGGCCGTGAACAGGTCGGCGGCCCGGCGGTAGTGGACGTCCGCCCGGGCGTGCTCCCGCGACCCGGCGCGGGCGCTGGCCAGTACGGTCTCCGCGCAGGCGGCGGCCAGTGGGTCCGCCGGGGCGCCGAGGGCTGCGTCGGCGGCGATCTCCCCGGCGGCCAGCAGGTCCTCGTGATGATGGTGTAGGAAGAGGAACGACCACAGGGCGTACGGGAGTTGCCAGGCCACCGGGCTGCCCGCCGCGTGGGCGGCCCGGCAGCAGGCGAGCAGGTTCGCGCGTTCCGCCTCGCACCAGCGCAGGGCTTCGGCGAGGGTGGCGAACCGCGGGGGCCGGCAGTCCTTGGGCACGTCCACGACCGGGACGCGGTGACGTGCGGCGCCGAGCAGGTGGTCGGTGGCGGCCTCGACGGTGTGGAGGTACCAGGCGAGGATCCGCTCGGTGCACGCCTCGAGCGTCTCGATCCCCTCCTCGGCCTCGGCGCGCTCCCAGGCGTACGCGCGCAGCAGGTCGTGCATCCGGAACCGGCCGGGCCGCACCTCCATCACCAGGTTGGCCGCGCGCAGTTCGGCGAGCAGCCGGGCCGTGGCCACGACGGGCTCCCCCAGCAGGGCGGCCACGGCCTCCACGCCCGCCACGGCACCCGGGTGGAGCGCCAGCAGCCGGAAGGCGCGGGCCTGGTCGTCCGGCAGCGTCCGGTACGAGCAGTCGAAGACGGCGCGCACGCCGCCGCTCTCGCCGGGCACGGTCAGCAGGTCCAGCCGCGGCGCGGCGTACGCCCGTTCGCCCGTCAGGACGGCGGCGAAGTCCTCGCCCCATTCGGCCAGGTGCTCGGCGGCGATGCGCAGGGCGAGCGGGAGGTAGCCGCAGTAGCGGGCGACGGTCGCCAGGGTCGTCCCGTCGCCGTCGCCCGTGGCGGACTCCCGCGGGAGGTCCGGCACCGCGCCCGGTAAGTGGCCGGGCGGCGCGGCTCGTTCCGGCGCCGCTCCCCGCCCCAGTGCCCGGCGCAGGAGCAGCACCGCCTCCGCCGGGGGCAGCGGTTCGAGGGGGACGCGGAGGGCGTCGTAGCGGATGCTCAGGGAGGTCAGGCGCCGTCTGCTGGTGACGACCACGACGCTGTCGCCCCTGCCCGGCAGCAGGGGCGCGACCTGGGCGGCGCGGGCCGCGTCGTCGAGGACGAGCACGACCCTGCGCTCGGCCAGGACGCCGCGCAGCAGGGCGATCCGTTCGTCCGGGTCCACCGGCACACCGGCCGTGCCGTGCGCGCCGATCCCCAGGGCGCGCAGCAGTCCGGTGGCCACGTCCGGGGGCGACGCCTCGCCGGTGTAGGGCCCGTGGGCCCGCAGGTCGGCGTAGAGCGTGCCGTCCGGGCGGGAGGCGCCGAGGCGCGCGGCGAGGGAGACGGCGAACGTCGTCTTGCCGACGCCCGCCATGCCGTCCACGGCGATCACCGCGGGCCCGTCCCGGCCGTCCAGGAAGGCCTCCGCGCGGGCGAGTTCGCCGTCCCGGCCCCACATCCGTCCCACGACCGGCAGCCGGTCCGGGGCGGGGCCGACCGGCCGGGCGTCCGGCGGCGGGCACGGCGCGGGCGAGGCGGCCAGCGCCAGCCGGGTCAGCCGGCCGTCGGTGCCCATCGCCTCGTCGCACAGCCGCGCCAGGTCCGGGGACAGGGGCCGTAAGCCGTTCTCCACCCGGCTCAGATAGCTCTTGCTGTAGTGGACCCGCTGTGCCAGCTGGGTCAGCGACCAGCCGTGTCCGGCCCTCAGTTCACGCAGCAGCTCACCCGTCGACACCCGCGCCCCCCGCGTTCCGTAGCCCGCACCCCCGTACGTGCGGACATCGTATGCACAATCGTGCGTATCCACTGCTGTTGACGCCGGTGCGGCGGCACGGATCGGCCGGAGACCACCCGGGGACGCGTCCCGTGCACGCCCGACCCGTCAACGCCCCTTGGCCTGGGGCGTCGTGAGGGCGTCGAGGAGGCCGGGGAAGGCCTCGTCCATGTCGGCGCGGCGGAGGGTGTTCATCCGCGAGGTCCCCACGTAGTACTGGCGGATCAGGCCGGCCTCGCGCAGCACCTTGAAGTGGTGGGTGGCGGTGGACTTGCTGACCGGCATGTCGAACGTGCCGCAGGCCAGGTCCTCGCCCACGAAGTCGAGTTGGGTGACGACGCTCCGGCGCACCGGGTCCACGAGGGCCTCCAGGACCCGCTGGAGGCTGAACTGCGTCACGTCTGGATGTGGAGGCATGCGTTCCATGAAGCCCATGGTACGACACTCATCAAAGTTTGACAGCGATCGTACTCGTGGCGCAGAGTTGATCATGTCCACAGGGGGCGAAGGGCCACAGCGAGCGAGGAGCGGTGCCATGACACGGACTGTGCGGTTCCATGAGATCGGCGGACCCGAGGTGTTGCGGCTGGAGGAGCTGGAGACCGGTGAGCCCGGCCCGGGCGAGGTGCGCGTCCGGGTGGACGCGATCGGGATCAACCGGGCCGAGGTCCTTTTCCGCGGCGGCCGTTACATCGAGCAGCCCCGGCTGCCCGCCCGGCTCGGGGCCGAGGCGGCCGGCGTCGTCGAGGCCGTCGGCCCGGACGTCACCGGGTTCACGGCGGGGCAGGCGGTCAGCGTCGTCCCGTCGTTCTCCCAGAACGACTACGGCGTCTACGGCGAGCGGGCGATCGTGCCGGCCGCCGCTCTCCTGCCCCGCCCCGACGGGGTCGACGCCGTCTCCGGCGCCGCCGTGTGGATGCCCTACCTCACCGCGTACGGCGCCATGGTGGAGATCGGCGGGATGCGGGCGGGCGACGTGGCCGTCGTCAACGCCGCCTCCAGCAGCGTCGGTCTGGCGGCGATCCAGACCGCCAACCGCGTCGGCGCCACCCCCGTCGCCGTCACCCGCACCGACGCCAAGAAGAAGCAGCTGCTCGCCGCGGGCGCGGCCGAGGTCATCGTCTCCGACGAGGAGGACGTGACCGCCCGCGTCATGGAACTGACCGGCGGCAAGGGGGCGGAGTACGTCTTCGACGCCGTCGCCGGCCCGGGCGTGACCGAGCTGGCGAAGGCCGTCGCCCCCGACGGGACCCTCTTCCTGTGGGGTGCGCAGAGCGGGCAGCCGACGCCCTACCCGGGCTTCGACCTGGGCATGCCCGCCCTGAACATGCGGACGTTCACGATGCTCGAGATCACCCGGGACCCGGAGCGGATGCGGCGGGCCGTCGCGTTCATCACCTCGGGCCTGCGCACGGGAACCCTGAGCCCCGTCGTGGACCGCGTCTTCCCCCTCGACGAGATCGTGGGGGCGCACCGGCACATGGAGTCCAACACCCAGTTCGGCAAGATCGTGGTCACCGTGGACCACTGACGCCGGACAATCCTGGCGAAGTCCGAGGGAAACCTGGCCTGGATAACTCACGCGAGTGAAATTTGTGTACGCGTCTTTCCGCGGCCGTCACAGACAGCGCATTCTGCGGCCAGAGACGGAAACCATCATTTCCGGTGACCGTCGACTTCTTGCCCGGAAAGGGGTTGACCGGATATGCCGACCGTAGACGTGACAATGGACTACACACCTCAGGACGACGTCTTCGACCTGGACGTCCGTGAGATCGGAGAGAGCGTGGCGAGCGGCTCCGACATCACCGCCTACACGCTCTGCTGCACGGGCACCGGCACGGTCACCGTCTTCAGCATCGGTGGCATCTGCTGAGGATCGCACGGGTCGGACCGAGAGCGCCTCTCCCTTACGGGCGGGGCGCTCTTGCCTTTACCGCTGGTGCGACCATAGGTCGAATGGGGCACGCGAGTGAAATTCCCGATTGACGGGTTCCCACCCCCGGGACGGCGCGCGCATTCTTCGGAGGGGAGCACCGGGACAGGGGGGAGGTGGATCCCATGGACGACCGCTGGACGTTCTCCTGCGCCGGATTCGCCTTGCTGCGCGCCCCCGTACGGCCGGTGCGCTGGGCCGCGGGTGACCGGGACGAGCGGACCGGCACGGATTCCCCGAGCGAGAGTACGCGACTGCTGCGCCGTCTCCGTGACCTGGCGTCCGATCCACTGCTCCGCGAAGCGGTCGCGGTCTCCAGCGGTTCCCTGGCGCGCTCCCTCGATCGGCTTCTCGGGCCGGATCGCGGCGAACCACCCGATCTCCCGGATCTGCGGCGCAGCGTACGGGCCCTCGCGAAATACCGCACCAGAATGGCGACCCGCTGCACCCCCTTCGGGCTCATGGCGGGCGTGTCGGCGGCGGAGTTCACCGACGACCCCGCCGAGGTGAAGGTCCGGTTCGGCACGGAGCACCGGCGGTTCGTGCGTCCGGACGGCGAGTGGCTCGCGGCGCTGGTGGCCGCCTGGGAGCAGCACCCGGACGTCCTGCCGCATCTGCGCGTGACCGTCAACAACCTGTGCTTCACCCGGGGCGGGCGCCTGGTCGTGCCGTACGTGCCGGAGGCCCCCGCGCCGGCGGAGGCTCCGGGACGCGGCCGCCGTGGCACCCCGGTCACGGTCACCCACGAACTGAGCGTACGGAACACGGCGGCGGTCCGGTGCGTGACGGAGTGCGCGGGCGCCGCCGCGGTACGGGTGTCGGAGCTGGAGCGACGCCTGGAGGAAACGTTTCCCGAGGCGTCCCCGGCCACCATCCGGACGATGCTGACCCGGCTGGTCGCGAAGGAGGTCCTCCTCACCGACCTGCGCCCGCCGCTGGAGGCCACCGATCCGCTCGCCCACGTCCTGGACACGCTCGCCCGCGTGCCACCCGGCGGCCCACCCGGCGCACCGGGCTTCGGCGAACTGCGGGCCGTCCGGCGGGACCTGGCGCGCTACGCGGCCACGCCGCTGGGCCGGGGGCGGGAGGCCTGGCGGTCGGCCACCGCCCGTATGCGGCGGCTGAGCCCCGGCGACCGGCCGGTGCAGGTGGACCTGGCCCTGGACGCGGACGTCCGGCTGCCGCGCGCCGTGGCCGTGGAGGCCGAACGGGCGGCGCTGCTCCTGTGGCGGCTCGCCCCCGAGGCCCGCGTCCTGGACGCGTACCACGGCGAGTTCCTGCGGCGCTACGGCACCGGCCGGTACGTCCCGCTGAAGGAGGTGCTGGATCCCGACATCGGGCTGGGCGCGCCCGCCGGCTACCGCAGGCCGCCCGGTGACCGGGGCCCGGCGGCGGACGGGCCCCGGGACGGGGGACGCGACGCCGTGCTGTCCGCGCTCGCGCAGGAGGCGGCCGTCTCCGGCGACCCCGAGGTGGTGCTGACCGACGACGCCGCGGACCCGGTGGTGTCGCGGCTCGCCCGGGACGGCGACGCGCCGGCCGGCTCGGTGGACGTCTTCGGGCACCTCGTCGCGCCGTCCCTGGAGGCGCTGCGCGACGGACGGTTCAGGTTCGTGGTGACGGGCGGCGTGGGGCAGGCGGGAGCCGGCTCGGGCCGTTTCCTCCACCTGCTGCCGGAGCACGTCCGGTCGGCCCTCGGCGCGCTGGCCGGGGCCGCCGGCCCGCCCCACGAGAGGGCGCTGTCCGCGCAGCTCACCTACCGGGTGCCGCATCCGCGCGTCGCGAACGTGGCCCAGGTGCCGCGCCTGCTCGACCGCCTGCTGCCGGTCGCCGCGTTCGCCGACCCGGCGGCGCCGCACGTCCTGGGCGTCGAGGACCTCGCGGTCGGCGCCGACACGCGCCGCCTGCTCCTCGTGGAGCGGGCCGGCGGGCGCGAGGTCGTACCGAGCGTCTTCCACGCGGCCGTCACCGAGGGGAACATGCCCAACGCCGCCCGGCTCCTGCGCGAGATCCGCGACACCGGCGTGCGCGGCTGGAGCGCGTGGACCTGGGGTGCCGCCGAGTCCCTGCCGTTCCTGCCCCGGGTGCGGTACGGGCGGGCCGTCCTCGCGCTGGCGCGGTGGCGGCCACCCGACGGCCTCCGCGACGCGGGGCTGTCCCCCGCCGCGTGGACGGCCCGGGTCCGGGAGTGGCGCGACCGCTGGCGCGTCCCCGACCGGGTCTGGGTGAGCTTCGCCGACAACCGGCTCGAACTCGACCTCGACGACGCGGAACACCTGCTCCTGCTCCGCCACGAGCTGGACCGGCGGCCCGCCACCGTCGTCCATGAGCTGCCGACGGGCGTCCTGGCCGGCGAGGACGGCGGGCCGGGAGAGCCCGCCGCGTCCTGTCCCGCCGGCCACGGGACCGGCTGGCTCACCGGGCCCGGCGGCGTCCACCGCAATGAACTGGTCGTCTCCCTGGTCCCCCGCCGCCAGGACCTCCCCGAGACGTCCGCCGGCGCCCGTACCCGCCCTGCTCCCCCGCGCCCCGGACCCGGCGAGCACTTCCCGGGCGGCAGCTGGCTCTACGCGTCGGTGTACTGCGCGCGCGAACGCCAGGACGACCTGCTGGCGGACGAACTCCCCCGGCTGCTGGGCGCGTCGCCGGACGGCGTGGACCGCTGGTTCTTCCTCCGCTACCGCGAACACGACGAACCGCACCTCCGGCTGCGCTGGCACGGCCCGCCGGACGTCCTCCACACCCGGCTGCTGCCGGAACTGCGCGACTGGACCGCCGGCCTGCGGGCGCGCGGCCTCGCCCGGCGCCTCGTCCTCGACACCTACGACCCCGAACTGGAGCGGTACGGCGGCCCCGAGGCGATCGAGGCCGCCGAGCGGGCCTTCCACGCCGACAGCGTCGCGGTGATCGAACAGCTGAGGCTGCTGCGCTCGGGTGCGCCGGACATCGACCGGGTCCTGCTGACCGCCGCCAACCACGTCGACCTGGCCCGCCGTTTCTGGCCGCACCCGGTCGGCCGCGAGGGCGTCACCGGCGAACCGCCGTGGGCGGACTGGCTGTTGTCGGCCTTCCCCAAGGGGCCGCGGCACGCGGAGTTCCAGCGCCGGCGCCGTGACGTCACCGCGCTCATCGACCCGTACGGCGACTGGCCCCGGCTGCGCGCCCTGCCCGGGGGCGAGCGGGTGCTGCGGGCCTGGTCCGGGCGCGCCACGGCGCTCGCCGACTACGGGCGCGCCCTGCGCGCGCTGGGCGGCGGAGCATGGGCGTCACCGCCGGAGGTGCTCGCCTCCCTCCTCCACATGCACCACAACCGGCTGTCCGGGATCGACCCGGAGGCGGAACAGTCCTCGTACGCGATCGCCCGCGGCGCCGTCCAGGCGCACCGGGACCGCAGGAAGTGGGAGTGATGACGACCCCGCGCCCTCCGGCCACCGACGCCGCCCCGGACGACCTGGCCCTCCGGGCGCGGGCGGGGCACGTCGCGGCCCGGGTGGCCGAGCGCCTCGCCGACCCGGAACGGATCGTGGCCGTCGAGTCCGCCCCCGGCCATGTGGACGTGATCCCCGGCATCGGGCCCCGGTCGCCCTGGTCCCCGCTCTCCCTCGGCGAAGGACATCCGGGCGTGGCGCTGCTCTTCGCGGAACTCGCGCACGATGCGGGACCGTCCCGGGGCGAGGAAGCGTCCCCGGGGGCGGGACCGGCCCACGGCGACACCCGGCACCGGGCGACCGCGCACCGGCATCTGGCCGCCGCCGCGCGGGAGGCGGCCACGAGCGGCGGTGCCGGCCTGTTCGGGGGCGCGGCCGCGCTCGCCTTCGCCGCGCTGGCGGCGCGGCACGGCCCCGCCGACTACGCCGCTCTGCTGGACCGTGTCGACGCGGCGGTGCTCGCTCAGCTGGTGGCCGTGCTCGCCGCCGAGGACGAGCGTCTCCGCGCCGGGCGCCCCGGTGTGAGCACGCGTCACTACGACCTCATCAGCGGGGCCGCGGGCCTGGGCCGGTACCTGCTCCTGTCCCCCGCCCGGCACCGGGAGCCGCTGGGCGGCGCCCTCGCGTATCTGGTGCGGCTCACGGAACCGGTCCGCGTCCACGGCCACACCGTCCCCGGCTGGTGGGCGGACGGAACGCTGACCGCCACGGACCGCGACACCGCCTCGTCCCGGGGCCACTTCAACCTCGGCATGGCCCACGGCATCCCGGGAGTCCTGGCGCTGCTCGCGCTCGCCCTGGAAGCGGATGTGCGGGTTCCGGGCCAGGTCGCCGCGATCGAGCGGATCGCCGTATGGCTGCTCGACCACCAGGGGAACGACGGGCAGTGGGCGGCATCGGTGACCTTCGACGAGGAGGTCGCCCGGGGGACGACGGACCCGGCGACCGCCCTCTCCCGGCGGACCGCCTGGTGCTACGGCACGCCCGGCGTGGCCCGGGCGCTGTACCTCGCCGGCCGCGCCCTGTCCCGTTCCGACTGGCGGTGGGCCGCCGTGGACGCGCTGGCCGGGGCCCTGGCCGACATCCGCCGCGCGACCGACCCGTCCCTCTGCCACGGCTGGGCCGGGCTGCTCCAGACCACCTGGCGCATGGCGCACGACAGCGGCGACGAGCGCCTGGCCGGGCGGCTGCCGCGGCTGGCGTCCGTCCTCCTCGACGCCCACGACCCCGCGCTCCCCTTCGGCTACGCCTACACCGCGCCCCACGCGCCCGTCGCCCCGCACCGGGCCGGGTTCCTGGAGGGCGCCGCCGGGGTCGCGCTCGCCCTGCGCGCCTACGCCACGGACACGGCGCCCGCGACCGGGTGGGACGCCGCGCTCCTGCTGACGTGAAGGCTGAGTGAAGGCTGACGTGAACCGACGTGAAGGCTGACGTGAAGTTCGACGTGAAGGCCGCGCGGTCGCCCCGGGTGTTCGGCCGCGGTCCGGGGCGGCACCGCGGCGGAGGGCGGGGCCGGCGGAGCCGCGCCCCGGGGGACGCGGCGGAGAGCGAGGAGCTGCTGTTCGGCGGCCCGCTGCGGTTCGACCTCGGTTTCAGCCGGCACGAGCGGGACGTCTCGGCGCTGTCGTTCCGGGTGATGGCGCGCCGGCTGCCCGGTCTCGTCGCCCGGAGCATGCGGCTGGCCTGGTCGGCCGACCGATTGGCCACCTCGGTCCTGGCCCTCGCCACCCTCGGGCAGGCGGTCTGCCGCGCGGTGGGACTGCTCGCCACCAACCAGGTGCTCGTCCCGCTGTTCGCCGGCGGTCCGACGCCGGACCGGCTCATGGCCGCGCTGCCCTCGCTGCTGACCGTGGCGGCCACGGCGGCCCTCGCCTCGTCGCTGACGTCGGTGTCCACGGCGGCGACCGGCTGCCTGGAACCGCGGGTGGAGCGGATGGCCACCCTCGGGTTCCTGCGCCACGCCGTACGGGTCGAGCTGGCGGCCATCGAGGACGCCGCGTTCCACCGGCTGCTGGACTCCGCGCAGTACGCCACGACGTCGGCCCGCAGCATGATCGGCTACAGCGCCGCGGTGGTCAACGCCCTCGCCACCATGGCGGGCGCGGCGGTGGTCCTCACCACGCTCCACCCGGCGCTGCTGCCGCTGCTGGCGCTCGTCACCGTCCCCAAGGCGTGGGGCGCGATCCGCACCGCGCACCGCGGCTACCTCTCCGTGCAGAGCTGGCTGGAGCACACGCGTGCCAGCCGCCTGGTGTCGGGCCTGCTCACGCAGCAGGCGGCGGCCCAGGAGGTGCGTGTCCACGGCGCGGGCCGCTTCCTGCTGGACCACTACGCGCGGATGGCCACGGCCTCGGAGGCCGAGCAGACCCGGTTGGCCCGCCGGCAGGCCGTCACCGAACTGGCCGCCAACACCCTGTCCGGGATCGCCGTCGGCTGTACGTACGCGGCGCTGGGCCTGCTGCTGACCGGCGGGCACCTGCCGCTGGCCGTCGCCGGCACGGCCGTCCTGACCGTCCGCACCACCACGACCAACCTCTCCACGCTCGTGGTGCAGGTCAACCACCTCTACAAAGAGGCCCTGTACCTCAAGGACCTCGACGCGCTGGGCGCCGAGGCCGGGCGCCGGGCCATCCCCACGGGCGGCGAAGCGCCGGCCGCGCGACCGGGGACCGTACGCCTGGAGGAGGTCGGGTTCAGCTATCCCGGCCGGTCGCGGGCGGCCCTGGACGGCGTGAGCCTCACCGTCCGCCGCGGCCAGGTCGTGGCCCTGGTGGGCGAGAACGGCTCGGGCAAGACGACGCTGGCCAAGCTGATCGCGGGGCTGTACGCGCCGGACTCCGGCCGCGTCACCTGGGACGGCGTGGACGCGACCGCCCTCGACCGCGAGCAGCTCTTCGCCCGTGTCGCGCTCGTCACCCAGGACTTCCAGCGCTGGCCGTTCACCGCGCGGGCCAACGTCGTCATCGGCCGCTCCGCGCCGGCACCGGACGAGGAGGCGCTGCACCGGGCCGCCTCCTACGCCGAGGCGCACGCGGTCGTCGACGCGCTGCCCCGCGGCTGGGGCACCCTGGTCCACCACGCGTTCACGGGAGGCGTCGAGTTGTCCGGCGGTCAGTGGCAGCGTCTGGGCCTCGCCCGGGCCCACTACCGCTCGGCGCCCCTCCTGATCTGCGACGAGCCGACGTCGGCCCTGGACCCCAAGGCCGAGATCGAAGCCTTCGAGCGCATCCGGGGGCTGGCCGACCAGGGGCACACGATCGTCCTCATCACCCACCGCCTGGCCTCCGTCCGGCACGCCGACCACATCTACGTCCTCGACGACGGCCGGCTCGTCGAGGACGGCACCCACACCGCCCTCCTCGAACGGAACGGACACTTCGCCCGGCTCTACCGGCTGCAGGCGGCGCAGTACGCGACGGACGGCACGGCCGGGGACGGTTGACGGCCCGGGCTCAGACCAGGGTCGGGAACGCGAAGCGTACGCCGGTGAGTTCTTCGGACAGCTCCCACAGGCGGCGGCCGGTGCCGGTGTCGGCGGCCGGGTCGGACAGCCGTACCCGCATCGGCCCGCCGCGCAGTTCGGCCGGGCCGTCCGGCCCGATGAACTCGCCGCCCTCGACGCCCGGTGCGGTCGCGGCGTACAGCTGCGGCAGCGCGCCGTGCTCCGGTGTCTGGGCGAACAGCGGGTTGCCGATGCGGCCGAACACCACCCGCCACAGGCCGACGGGGGCGCTCGTCCGGAGGCTGGTGGCGGTGTGGCCGGGGTGGGCGAGGACAGGCGAACCGCAGCTCGTGGCCCTGGGCGCTCGGCGTTCGTGGCGGCGCCATGACGCCGGCGTTGTTGACGAGGACGTCGAGACGGGTGTGTTCGGCATGCAGCCGGTCGGCGAAGGCCCGGACCGAGCCGAGGTCGGCCAGGTCGAGGGGGCGTACGTCGAGGCGGGCGTCCGGCCGGCCGGACGTGATCTCCGCGACGGCCCGGCGGCCCTTGTCCTCGTCGCGCACCGCCCCGGCCGAGCTGATCGACCGGGCCTTCGCGGTCATCGCCCCGGCGAGTGGACGCCGCGGGGCGCTGACCGGGGAGTTCTCCCCCGCGGATCAGCATTCACCTCATCACCGCCGACCACCACGGCGAGCTCAGCGGTTCGACATCTCTGGCCATATCGCCATATATACGGAATAGCTCTCCCCGTGGCGCATCCCTCACCGGTACCACTTGAACGATCAAAATGCGGTGGGGTTAGCATGTGAGCGCCGTCTAGCTCGAAAGAGAAGCCTGTGACTGTCAACGACGACTCGTTCACTGACTGGAAGAACCGCGAGGAGATCGCGGAGTCGATGATCCCGATCATCGGGAAGCTGCACCGCGAGCAGGACGTCACCGTCCTGCTGCACAGCCGCTCCCTGGTGAACAAGTCGGTGGTCAGCATCCTCAAGACCCACCGATTCGCCCGGCAGATAGCCGGCGAGGAGCTCTCGGTCACCGAGACGCTGCCCTTCCTGCAGGCTCTCACCACGCTCGACCTCGGCCCGTCCCAGATCGACATCGGCATGCTCGCCGCCACGTACAAGGCGGACGACCGCGGTCTCTCGGTGATCGACTTCACCGCCGAGGCCGTCGCCGGCGCCACGGGTGCCAACAAGATCGAGCGCCGCGAGTCGCGCGACGTCGTCCTCTACGGCTTCGGCCGCATCGGCCGCCTCGTCGCCCGTCTGCTCATCGAGAAGGCCGGCTCCGGCAACGGTCTGCGCCTGCGCGCCATCGTCGTCCGCCAGGGCGGCGAGCAGGACATCGTGAAGCGCGCCTCCCTGCTGCGCCGCGACTCGATCCACGGCCAGTTCCAGGGCACGATCACCGTCGACGAGGCGAACAGCACGATCATCGCCAACGGCAACGAGATCAAGGTGATCTACGCCGGCGACCCGTCCGAGGTCGACTACACGGCGTACGGCATCAAGGACGCCATCCTCATCGACAACACCGGAAAGTGGCGCGACCGCGAGGGCCTCTCCAAGCACCTGCGCCCCGGTATCGACAAGGTCGTCCTGACCGCGCCGGGCAAGGGCGACGTCCCGAACATCGTCCACGGCGTCAACCACGACATGATCAAGCCGGACGAGCGGATCCTGTCCTGCGCGTCCTGCACCACCAACGCCATCGTCCCGCCGCTGAAGGCGATGGACGACGAGTACGGCGTGCTGCGCGGCCACGTGGAGACGGTCCACTCGTTCACGAACGACCAGAACCTGCTGGACAACTACCACAAGTCCGACCGTCGCGGCCGCTCGGCGCCGCTCAACATGGTCATCACGGAGACCGGCGCCGCCTCCGCCGTCGCCAAGGCCCTGCCCGACCTCGAGGCGCCGATCACCGGCAGCTCGATCCGCGTCCCGGTGCCGGACGTCTCCATCGCGATCCTCAGCCTCCGGCTCGGGCGCGAGACCACCCGCGAGGAGGTCCTCGACTACCTCCGCAACGTCTCGCTGACCTCGCCGCTCAAGCGCCAGATCGACTTCATCAGCGCCCCCGACGCGGTCTCCAGCGACTTCATCGGCTCGCGCCACGCCTCGATCGTCGACGCCGGCGCCACCAAGGTCGACGGCGACAACGCGATCCTTTACCTCTGGTACGACAACGAGTTCGGCTACTCCTGCCAGGTGATCCGCGTCGTCCAGCAGGTCTCCGGCGTCGAGTACCCGACGTTCCCGGCCCCGCTGGCCTGATCCCCACCGATGACGGCAGTCCCCTGCCCCCGGGTCCGCCCGGGGGCAGGGGACTGTCCGCTTCCTCGAGCGGGTTCCTCAGCGGACCTCCCGGCGCCCGTCGCGCTCGACGTTGGCGATCATTCTGCGCAGGACCTTGAGCGCGGCCACGTACTCCTCGTCGGCGATGCCCTCGTGGACGACGGCGCGCACTTCGGTCGCCAGCTCGCGCAGCCGCACCCGGGCGGCTTCCCCTTCGTCGGTGACGCGCAGGCGCCCTTCGGCGTCGGCGCCCAGCCAGCCCCGGTGGAGCAGCTGGTCGACGACGCGGGAGATCTCGTGCGGCCCGCCGGCCAGAGGCGCCAGCTGGGCGGCCACCTCGTCGCGGCTCGGTGCCACGGGCCGGTAGGTGACGGTGTTCAGCACCCAGTACTGCGGTTGCGTGACGTCGATCCTGGCCATGGCGTCCCGCAGGTGCCGGGTCACGGTCTCGTGGGCCAGGCCGCTCCAGTAGCCGATGGGCTGGCTGGGGAGCATGTCGTCGGTGGCGGCGGGATCGGCGGGAGCCTGGTCGGTGGGGACGGTGTTGGACGATTCCATGATCATTACGGTAGCCGCCGCGGCCCGGCTCCTCCCGCGCCCCTCCGGGAACCCGGACAGCCCGGCGGGGCGGGGCCGGTCGCCGAGGACCGGCCCGCCCGCCGGGTCAGCGGCTGAGGGCTTCGAGGTGGCGGTGGAGCACCTCGTGGCCTTCGGGGGTGGGGTGGAGGCCGTCGGCGAAGAGGTCGGCGCTGTCGCGCAGCGGCTCCCACAGGTCGAGGAAGTCGACGTGGTTGTCCTCGCACCACGTCCGGAGGGACGCGCGCAGGGCCAGCGCCCGCTCCCGGGTGAAGCGCAGGCCCCAGTAGTCGCCGGTGCGCGCCTCGTCGACCCAGAGCGGTCCGGCGACGACGAGCCGCGCGTTGTGGCGGAGGGCCGTCGCGGCCAGCGAGCCGAGGCTGTCCGCGATGCCCGCCAGCCCGTCATGACCGTCCGGGGACCCGGCGACCGGCTCCGCCGAGTCGTTGATGCCGGCGGCGACGAGGAGGGTGTCGGGGAGCCGGGCGGCCAGGAGCGCCGGGGTCTGCTCACCGACCTCGGCCAGGGTGCTGCCGGGGATGGCCAGGTTGAAGACCCGGTGCGCGGCCTCGTTCCCGGCGATGTGGGCGGCCGCCAGGTGCGCCGCCCAGCCGCCGCGCGGGTCGCAGCGCCCGTAGGCGATGCTGTCGCCGACGATCACGATGCGCTCCGCCGAGCGCAGCGGCTTCGCGTCCAGGTAGGCCCAGGCGCTCTCGCCGGAGGTGAGGACCACCCGCCGGCGGGCGTAGTCGTCGACCTCGTAGTCGTCGGCCGCGGCGAGTTCCTCGTCGGTGAGGTGGAGGACGCCGCCCTCGACGACCCCGCCGATCCTGCGCTCCAGCGTCAGGTGGACGTCCAGACCGCTGGCGGCGATCACCGACTCGTCGGTGATCCGCAGGGGCCTGGTGGCGTAGCCGGTGAGCGACGCCGGGGAGCTGGGGACGGGACGGCCGAAGAGCGTGGTCTGGACCCGCTCGTCCAGCAGTGTGCCGAAGGAGAACAGGATGTGGGGGCGGGACTCGGTCACCGTGAGCGCCGTGGCCTTTCTTGAAGAAACGATCACTTCTCCAAGAAATGATCACTCACACCCTGACGGCCGGGGCCGGCGGCCCCTGGGGATGGGGTGTCACCCGGCCGAGGGCGCGCGGCCCGCGCGCCATTCGGGGGCGAGCACCGACCAGACCTCCTCGTCGTACCGCGTCCCCCGGTACGCGTAGCTCTGCCGCAGTACGCCGTCCTTCGTCATCCCGAGCCGCCGGGCCACGGCGATGCTGGGCTCGTTGCCCGACGCGACCACCCACTCCACGCGGTGGATGCCCCGGACCTCGACGGCCCAGTCGATGACCACGCGCGCGGCGCGCGTCACCAGCCCCTTGCCCACCGCCGAGGGCTCCAGCCAGCAGCCCGCCTCGGCGGTCCCCTGCGCGACGTCCATCGTCCTCAGGAGGAAGCCGCCCACCAGCCGGCCGTCGGACCACATGCCGTGGATCCGTCCGGTGTCGGCCGCGGCCTTGTCCGCGTACGCCTGGAGGTACGCGCGGGCGGACGCCAGGTCGTGGACGACGTCGGGCAGCCCGTTGTGCCGCCCGATGAACTCCCGCCCCCGGTCCATGTGGGCCAGGAACTCCTCGGCCTGCCACGGCTCGAGCGGTCGCAGCTCCGCGCCGTCGTCGCCCAGGGGTATCGCGTACATCGTCACCTTCCACGGTCGGGTCGGTACGGGATCCGTGGGGTGATCTTCGCACGGCGGCTACGGCACGTCCCGCCCGGCGCTCTCCCCCGCCCCACCGGTCAGGCGCCGCGTGATGCGGGCGAGGGCGCGCAGGTCCTCGGGGGGCAGGGCCAGCAGGGCCGGGGGCGGGGTGCCGAGGATGTCCTCGGCACGGCGCGCCGCCTCCAGGCCGGCCGGTGTGACGGACACGATCCTGGAGCGGCGGTCGGCGGGGTTCTCCGAGCGTTCGACCAGGCCGCGTCCGGCGAGGTCGTCGACGACGAGTGTGGTGTACGGGCGGTCGGTGAGGAGCTCCTCGGCCAGTTCGCGGAGGGTGAGCGGGCCCCGGGCGACCCTGCGCAGGGCTTTGACGCGGAAGAAGCTCATGCCGAGGGCTTCGACGACCTCCTTGCGGCGTTCGTTGCCGCCGAGGACGACGTCCCGGAGGTTGCGCCAGGCGCGCCGGGCCTCCGCGTCGTGGTCGGCGCTGTCGTGGTCGGCGCTGTCGTGGCCGGCGCTGTCGTGGCCGGCGCTGTCGTGGTCGGCGCTGTTGTCGTCGGCTCGGTCGTCGACGGTGTCGTGGGCCGGGGTCATCGTGTCGTCACCGGGATCCTGCTGTGCTCGGGTGCGAGGCGGGCCGCCGAGCGTTCGGCGGTCCGGGCCGCCCAGCGGCCGGTGGTGATCGTACCGACGAGGAGGGCGGCCAGCGCGCACCCGGTGACGATCCACCAGCCGGTGCGCGGGGCTCCGGCGGCGACGGCCACGCCGACGACGGCGATTCCCAGGGCGCTGCCGACCTGCCGGCTGGTGGAGGCCAGGGCCGAGGCGACGCCGGCGCGGGAGCGGGGCATGCCGGAGACGGCGGTGTTGGTGACGGGCGCGTTGAAGAAGCCGAAGCCGATGCCGAAGATCACGTAGGCGACCGTGAGCAGGACGTCGGACGAGAAGGAGGAGGACGAGGACGAGCCGACGCCGAGGACGGCGAACATCGCGCCGCTCGCGGTCATCGCCGTACCCGCGAGGAGGAGCGGCAGGCGGGGGCCTCGGGCGCCCACGAGCCGGCCGGAGAGCGGTGCGCAGACGAGGCACATGAGGGCCATGGGCAGCATGCGCAGGCCGGTCTCGAGGGCCGACAGCCCGCGCTCGTTCTGCAGGTACAGGGTGTTGAGGAAGAGGAAACCGTTCAGCGCGGCGAATCCGCAGGCGGCGATGACGGTCGCCCCGGTGAAGGGCGCGCTGCGGAAGAGCCGGGGTTCGATGAGGGCGTCGGCGCGGCGTCGTTCGTAGACGGCGAGCGCGGGGAGGGAACAGGCGGCGACGGCGAAGCAGCTCAGGATGAGCGTCGAGGTCCAGCCGGATGCCGGGCCCTCGATGATGCCGTATGTGAGGGTGCCGAGCAGCGCGATGACGAGCAGCTGGCCGACGGGGTCGGCGCGGCGCGGGCGCGGCGCTCGGGACTCCGGTACGTAGCGGGCGGTCAGGACGAGGGCGGCCAGCCCCACCGGCAGGTTGAGCCAGAAGATGGCACGCCAGCCGGCCGTCTCGACGAGGGCGCCGCCGAGGATGGGGCCCGCGGCCATGCTGATGCCGATGACGCCGCCCCAGACGCCGATGGCGCGGGCCCGTTCCCGGGGGTCGGTGAAGGTGTTGGCGATGATCGACATGGCGACCGGGTTGAGCATGGATCCGCCGGCCGCCTGCACCGTACGGAACGCGACCAGCCAGCCCAGCCCCGGTGCGAGGCTGCAGAGCAGGGATCCGGCGGTGAACAGCGCGAGTCCGACCTGGAAGACGCGTCGCCGGCCGAACCGGTCGGCGGTGGAGCCGGCGAGCATCAGGAGGGAGGCGAGGACGAGGGTGTAGGCGTCGACGACCCACTGGAGTCCGGAGACGGAGGCGTCCAGCTCGCGTTGCAGGGAGGGCAGGGCGGTGTTGAGGCCTGTGGTGTCCAGACTGACCATCAGCAGGCTTGTGCAGCAGACGGCCAGGACAAGAAACCGGCGGCGCCGGGAGAGCTCGGGCACGGACCCCCCTGAGAACGTGGGACAGCCAATAGTTGCATGCCCCTAATCATTGTGATTGTAGAACTAATCTGATCGGGAGGGGAAGGTGGTCCGGGGCAGTCGCCCCCACTCGTCCCTGTAGGTGGTCTTGCGCGGCGTACGGCCGGGAGCCACGTCCCGAGGGGTATGGACGGACCGGGCCCGCGCCGGCGACCGACCGGCTCCGCGGGGCGGTGGAGAGGTGGGAGCGCTGACTGCGAACGAAGGCGCGGGCGGGACCGGCGGCCGTCCGCCGCGGCACCGGCGGACGGCGCGCGAGCGCCGCGTACGGCCGACGTCGTCCTGGTTCACCGCCGGATTCGGCGCCGGTCTGGGGCTGACGCTCGCCTACACGATGCTGGAGACGGTGCTGCACATCAGCGGCGTCCTCACCCTCCTGCTGCTCGCCCTCTTCGTGGCCATCAGCCTGGAGCCGCTGGTGGCGTGGCTGGCGCGGCACCGGCTCGGCCGCCTCTGGGCGGTGGTGGTCGTGATCGTGATCCTGCTGGTGGTGCTGGCGGGCTTCCTGGCGCTGGTCATCCCTCCGGTCACCCGGGAGATCACGGCCCTCACCGACGCGGTCCCGAAGTGGCTGGAGCAATTGCGGGACCGCCACTCCTTCCTCGGCCGGCTGGAGGACCGCTACCACCTGCTGGCCAGGGCGCGGGAGCGGCTCGGCGCGGGGGGCGGCTCGGCCGTGCTCGGCGGACTGCTGGGCGCCGGCCACGTCGTCCTCAGCGCCGTGACCGGAACCGCCCTCGTCGTGGTCCTGACCGTCTACTTCATGGCCGGGATGGAGCAGCTGAAGGGCTTCGCCTACCGCTTCGTCCCGCTGACCCGGCGGGCGACCGTGACCGCCCTGACCGAGGCGATCCTCTGGCGGGTGGGGCGCTACATGCTCGGCAACGTGGCCACGTCCGCCATCGCGGGCCTCGCCACGTTCCTGTGGTGCGTGGCGACGGACGTGCCGTACGCGGCGGCCCTGGGCGTCTTCGTCGCCGTGATGGACATGGTGCCGGTGGTGGGCTCGACCATCGGCGGCGTGGTCGTCAGCCTGGTCGCGCTCTCGGTGTCCTTCCCCGTCGCCCTGGCCACGGCCGGCTTCTACACCGGCTTCCGGCTGGCGGAGGACTACCTCATCGTGCCGAAGGCGATGCGTTTCGCCGTCAGCGTCCATCCCATGGTCACGGTCGTCGCCGTGGTCGTCGGCGGCGCCCTGCTCGGCGTGGTCGGCGCGCTCATCGCCATCCCGGTGGCGGCGGGCATCGGCATCGTCCTGGACGAGACGGTCTTCCCCCGGATCGACACGCTGTGAGGCACGGCGCGGGGTCGTGGCTCCGCACGGGCCACGGCCCCGCGCCGCGCGCGCCGGCGCGCGACGGCACCGCGCCGGCACGTGACGGTCAACTCCCGCCGATGACGAAGTCGAACGTCGCCTGCTTCGCGGGGCCCGCCTGGCGGACGTTCATCACCAGGGCCGGGTGGAAGATGGGGTCGGTGTTGTTGCGGGGCTCGCCGGGGAAGTAGAGCTGCGTGGTGAGGATCGGGCCGCCGGGGGCCTGCACCTTGACGTGGAGATGGCGGGTGCGGCCCGGATAGAGGCCGGGGACGATCGTCGTCAGGGTGAAGGCGCCGCGCGCGTCCGTGTACTGGTGGCCCCTCAGCCGGAAGCCCCGGTTGTCGTACGCGCCCGCCGCGTCCGCCTGCCAGAAGTCGAGCAGGGCGTGCGCGACCGGTCTGCACGTCAGGCCGAAGACGTAACCGCTGACCGTGAGCCTGGTACCGCTCGTCCCGGGCTCCAGCAGCGACGCGCGTTCGGGAGAGGAGGGCTTGAAGTACGGGCCCTCGATCTGCGGCGGCGTCGGGTCGTCCCCGTCGTCGCAGAACGGCGTCGGGGCGAGGGGCGCGTCCGACGGCCCGTGATCGCGGGCGAGGGCCACGCCGCTGCCGAGCAGCGCGGGCAGGGGCACCGCGACGAGTGCCGCCTTCAGCAGGGTCTTCCGGCTGACCGGCCGCCGTCCCGGGGTGCCGGGGACGCCGGGGACGTCGGGGGTGCCGGTGGGGGTACGGTCGTCCGCCATGTCCGCCTCCTGGGGTGAGTGGCTCGTCCATGAACCTAGGGACGGCGGACGCGCGGAGCGATGGACTCCGTTCGGTGAACGTGGTGATTCCCACGGGTCGGTTCACCCTCCCGGAACGCCTCCCGGCCCGGAGACCTCAGGAGTCCTCCCCCGTCGTCACCGCCGCGCGCCGGAAGGCCCCCGGGCTGATCCCCGTCTCCCGCCGGAAGAAGCGGCAGAAGTACGCCGGGTCCGCGAACCCCACGCGCCGCGCGACCTGCCCCACCCCGAGCCCGGAACCCGTCAGCAGCCGCTTCGCCTCCAGAAGGCGCGCCGCGCGCAGCAGTTCCCCCGGCGTCCGGCCGGTCGTCTGCTTCACGGCCTCGTTCAGGTAGCCGACCGACACCCCCAGGCGCGCCGCGTATCCCCCGACCGACCCCTCGGCCCCCGCCGTCTCGTGCAGGAGCCGCCCGAACTCCCGGGCCACCGCCGCCGCCCGGCCCCGCTCCGCGCCCGCCCCCCGTCCCGGCCCGGCGGGCAGGCGCAGGGCCCGTACGAGGAGGATGTGCAGGTAGGCCTCCAGTACGGAGATGTAGCCGTCCGCCTTGGCCGCGTACTCCCGCCCCATCGCCCCGACCAGCGTGCCGATGCCCGCGCCCTCCGGTCCGGGCGGCAGGTGCAGCCAGGAACGTTCGCCGAGCGCGCGCAGCAGCCGCCGGTCGCCGGGGCGGGCGAGGAGGAAGTCCTCGGCGAACAGCATCAGGACACCGCTCAGCCCGGAGGCCCGTTCCCAGTAGTGCACCTGGCCGGGCAGGATGACGCACAGGTGGGGCGGGCGCAGGGGCCGGCGGACGAGGTCGACGACATGGGCCCCCGAACCGCCGGTGATGTGGACGATCTCGTAGAACGTGTGCCGGTGGGGGTAGCCGGCCCGCGCGTCGGGGCCGAGCGAGTCGAAGGAACCCATTGCGAACGGCGGCACCTGCGGCAGCGGGACCTCCAACCGGTGCAGCGGCACGGGCTCGGTGGGCGACGTGCCGTCGTACGCGCGCGTGCTCATGGTCCACCCCTCGGCGAGCCGGACGAGCTGACGCCCCATCGTCCCCACCCGGCGGCCTGCCGCGCCACCGACGAACAGCTTCGGGATATCCTCCTCAAATCTCATCAAGTATGGAACAAAGGACAGCAAAGCCCTTGAAGGCGATACGTACGATCCGCGAGAGCGTCGTGGCAGTCACCGGAATCGCGCTCGCCCTGAGCCTGACCGCGTGCGGCGGCGGAGAAGGCGACAGCGGCAGCGGCAGCGGCAACACGAAGAGCGGTGCCGACAACGGCCGCAGGACGAGCGAGGACAGCGCCGACAAGGCGCTCGCCGCGGCGGACCCCGTCACCACGCTCAAGGCGGCCGCCGTCAAGGGCGCGCGGCAGAACACCTACCGCGCCAAGGGCAAGCGGAAGGACGCCGACGGCGCGTACACCAGCGAGGGCGTCTTCCAGGTCAAGCCCGACGCCGCCGACATGAAGGACTTCGGCCCCAAGACCGAGGACACCCCGGACGGGGTCAGCCACGTCATCAAGACGGACGGCAAGATGTACGGCAACACCGTCGCGATCCCCGGCAAGAAGTGGTGGACCTTCGAACTCAAGGGAGCCGAGAAGGAGGACGTCGCGGAGGGCTTCGTCCAGATGACCGCCGCCCTGTCCACCGCCAAGGACGTGCGCAACGCCGGCGTGGAGTCGGCCGGCGGCCGACGCGCCTCCCACTTCCGCGGCACCCTCGTCGTCTCCGAACTCGCCGCCTACAAGGGCGAGGCCATGAACGAGAAGGACCGCGACAGCTATGTGAAGCGGCTCAAGGACCACGGCCTCGACAAGGTCGAGCTCAACGTCTGGGTCGACAAGGACGGCCTCGTCGCCCGGACCGACGAGTCGGGCAAGGGCTCCAAGGGCGAGTACGGCAACAGCGACGAGTACACGGGCTTCGGCGAGCCCGTGACCATCACGCCGCCTCCGGCCGCGGACACGGCGGGCCCGCGGGAATCGATGGAGGCCCTGGCCAAGAGGAAGTAGGCCCGGGGCCTCGACGACGACGGCGACCGGCAGGCCGCCCGCCGGGCAGGCCGGTGGGCCTTCAGCCCAGCAGCCCGCCGGTGTAGTCGTCCTCGGCCATCGTGCGCCAGGAGTGGCCGGACGTGAGGAACGACTCCGGGTCGACCGCCGCCACCATCGTGTCGACCTCGTGGCGCAGGAGGTCGCGCGGGTCGAACACCTGCCAGGTGTCCCGGGCCCGGCCGTAGTCCCAGCGCCGCCATTCGGCCCGCATGCGCTCGTAGGCCCAGCAGGCGTGGAGCAGTGCCGAGACGTCGCGGTGCAGGTACGCCCGCGGCTCCCCGTCGTCGTACCAGTCCGGCAGTTCCAGCCGGCCGGTGTCGCCGTCCAGGGCGATCACCAGGTCGTGCGGCCACCAGCCGAGGGCGATGAAGTCGCGCTGGTAGGGGCGGTCCGGGATGTCCTCGCGGGAGTCCTCCTCGCGGGAGTCCTCCTCGCACGGGTCGTCCTCGTCGGAGTCCTCGTCGGAGTCCTCGTACGAGTCGGGATACGCCTCCGCCATCGTGCGCAGCGGGTCGTCCTCGCCGAAGCAACTGAAGAGCCCGCCGTCGAGCGGCAGTCCGATGTCGGTGAGCAGGCGGCGCGTGGGCGCGTGGACGAGCGCGTCCGGCAGGTCCTCCGGCGCGAAGCGGCGGACCTGGCCCTCGTCGGCCAGTTCGGCGAGCTCCCGGACGAGGGACGGCTCGATCGCGTAGGCCAGTTCGCCCGGCCCGCCCGCGGCCGCTCCCCAGCGCAGGGCGCGCAGCAGCACCACGGTGCCCCAGTGGGCGGGTGGGGTGTCGGAGGCGAAGAGCCGCGGATCGGCCTCGCGCAGGCGCTCCGTGACGTCCGCGATCACCCGCGCGACGATCTCCGGCCCCCTGCGGCCCTCGTACGGGTCGGCCTGGCCCGTCTCCGGCGTCACGGACTCGCAGACGCGCAGGAGTCCGGCGAAGGCGGGGAGCCCGGAGGCGAGGAGGTCACCGGGCGCCTCGCCCGCGGCGTCGCCCACGAGGCGGACCTCTCCGCCGGTGCCGTCGAGCACGACGTAGTGGCCGGAGTGGTCGGTCTCACCGAGGATCAGGAGCCGGCCACCGCCGGCCGCCTCGCCCGTCCCCTCGTCGGTGAGCGGTTCGAGCCGCCCCGCGTGGACGGCGGCGAGGTCGAGGCCCGCGGCGGCCTCGGGCAACCCCCGCCGGATCAGGAACTCCCGGCTGGGGCCGTGACGCAGGGCCTCCGGCAGCGCCTCCTCCACCAGCGGGCGCGGCCGGTCCGCGCGCCGCTCCTCCGCGCCGTCCACGGCGTCCGCGCCGTCCACGGCGTCCGCGCCGTCCCTGTCCTGTGTTCCGTCCGGCCGCTCGTGTCCGGGTATGCGGGTGTCCATGCCGGCTGTTCCCCCATGGTCGTGGTGGTGATCGTCGTGCGGGCCGACAGTAACCGGAGCGACTGACACCGGTCGCGGGCCGCCCCCTTCCACGCCGGTCCACGCCGGTCCACGCCGTCGCGACGCGTCGGGCGCCGCGCGCCGGGCGGCCGGCCTCCGGGGCCGCCCCGGCCGGAACAGCGCCCTCGGCGAGCCCTTTGCCGACCGGCGGGCGCCGAGGCCCTCTCGCGCGGTCTCTTCGCCGCGGGGCACGATTCCCCCAACACCGCGTGAAGGGGAGGTGGACGTGCCCGGTCGTGCGGAGCGTCTCGCGCAGACAGAGGACTGGCTCTTCTCCTACGCCGACCGTGCCCGGCTGCTCGCCGGGGACGACGACGGCGCGTCACCCGTGCCGCTGGCCGTGGGCGACTGCGACCTGCCCACCCCGCCGCACATCGTGCAGGCCATGCGCCAGGCCGTCCGCGCCCCCGAGGCGCACCACTACCCGCCGTACGCGGGCACGCCGGCGCTGCGCGAAGCGGCGAGCAGGTATCTCGTGCGGCGCTTCGGGGTGCGCGTGGACCCCCGGACCGGGGTGATGGTCACGCTGGGCAGCAAGGAGGCGATGGCGCACCTGAGCATGGCGTACGCGGAGGCGGGCGACGTGGTGCTCGTCCCCGATCCCGCCTATCCGGTGTACGCCACCTGGGCGCGCTGGTGCGGCGCCGAGGTGGTCCGCGTCCCGCTGCGGGAGGAGAACGGCTTCCTCCCGGACCTGTCGGCCATACCCGAGGGCGTCGCGCGGCGGGCGAAGCTGTTCTGGGTCTGCTACCCCAACAACCCCACCGCCGCCGTCGCCACGGCCGGTTTCTTCGCCGAACTGGCGGAGTTCGCCCTCCGGTACGACATCGTCGTCGCCTCCGACGCCGCGTACAGCGAGATCTACTACGACTGTCCCCCGCCGCCCTCCTTCCTCGGCGCGCCGGGGGCGATGGAGTGCGGCATCGAGTTCCACTCCCTGTCGAAGACCTACAACATGCCCGGCTGGCGGGTGGGGTTCGCGGCCGGCAGCACGGCGATCGTCGACGCGTTGCGCACCGTGAAGACCCACACCGATTCGGGGACGTTCGGCGCCGTGCAGCACGCCGCCGTCGCCGCGCTCCACGACACCACGGGCTATCCCACGCATCTGCGGGCCGTCTACGCCGAGCGCATGCGGCTGCTGTGCGACGGCCTCGAGGAGGCCGGCCTGTCGGTGCTGCGGCCCCGGGCCACGGTGCACTGCCTGGTCCGCTGCCCCAAGGGCCACGACAGCGGGTCCTTCGCCGACCGGCTGGTGCGGGAGGCCCGCGTCCTGGCGATCCCGGGCCACGGCTTCGGCCCGGGAGGCGAGGGGTACGTACGGCTGACCGTATGCGCCGGAACGGGCCTGATACGGGAGGCGGTGCGCCGGGTGGCGGCGGTCCACTGGTGAGCCCGGCCGCCGGCGCGCGGGGGCGGACAGCCGTACGGGGGCTGGCCGGCTACGCCGTCTCGCTCGCGGCGCGGCGGAGCGGGGACGGGTTGAGGCGGGCGAAGCCCTCCTGGCGTTCGTAGGGGAAGTACGGGTAGGGCGCCGTACGGGCGCTGGCGGCGTCGAGGCGCGCCACCTGATCGGCGGTCAGGCTCCAGCCGACGGCGCCGAGGTTCTGGCGCAGCTGTGCCTCGTCGCGGGCGCCGATGATGACGGAGGAGACGGTGGGGCGGCACAGCAGCCAGTTGAGGGCGATCTGCGGGACGGTCCTGCCGGTCTCCTCGGCGATCTCGTCGAGGACGTCGACGACCCCGTAGAGGAGCTCGTCCTCCACAGGCGGGCCGTAGTCGGCCGTGGCGTGGAGCCGGCTGCCCGCCGGGAGCGGCCGGCCCCGGCGGAGCTTCCCCGTCAGCCGGCCCCAGCCGAGGGGGCTCCACACGACGGCTCCGACGCCCTGGTCGAGCCCGAGCGGCATGAGCTCCCACTCGTAGTCGCGGCCCACGAGGGAGTAGTAGACCTGGTGGGCGGCGTAGCGCTGGTAGCCGTGCCGGTCCGCGTCGGCGAGCGACTTCATCAGCTGCCAGCCGGCGAAGTTGGAGACGCCGGTGTAGCGGATCTTCCCCGCGCGGACGAGGTCGTCGAGCGTGGCGAGCACTTCGTGGACCGGGGTGCCGGCGTCGAAGGCGTGGAGCTGGAAGAGGTCGATGTAGTCGGTGCCCAGGCGGCGCAGGGCGTCGTCGACGGCCTTGACGAGGCGGGAGCGCGAGGTTCCGGCGTCCGTCGGTCCGTCGCCCATGGGCAGGCCCGCCTTGGTGGAGAGGATGACCCGGTCGCGGCGGCCCTTGACGGCGGCGCCGAGCACCTCCTCCGAGGCGCCGGCGGAGTAGACGTCGGCGGTGTCGAACATGGTGACGCCCGCGTCGAGGCAGATGTCGACGAGCCGCCGGGCCTCCGCCTCGTCCGTGGTGCCCCAGGCCCCGAAGAGATCCCCGCGCCCGCCGAAGGTGCCCGCGCCGAAGCTCAGCTCCGGAACCATCAGCCCGGAAGCACCCAGCCTCCTGTACTCCATGACGTTCCCCTTCCCCTGGTCATCGTGTGACCTTTATCGGGACTCGTGTCCCGTTAACATTGATCTCACCCTAGCAGGGGTAGACCATCTAATGGAACAGGAGTCCCGTTATGACCTCCGACGCTTCCGGGAACACCGCGGAGACGGCACCGGGGACCGTGCGCCCCGGCGGCCGCACCGCGCGCGTACGGGCCGCCGTCCTTCAGGCCGCCGGGGACGCCCTGGCGGAGGGAGGCGGACTCACGCGCCTCGACCTCGCCGACGTGGCCCGCCGCGCGGAGGTCGGGAAGACGACCGTGTACCGCCGGTGGGGCACGCCGGCCAACCTGGTCGCCGAGCTGCTCGCCGACATGGCCGAGCAGTCGCTCCCGCGCACGGAGACCGGCACGCTCCTCGGTGACCTGCGCGCCAACGCGCGTCTCGTACGGCGCACGCTCGCCGACCCCCGTCAGGGGGCGCTGTTCAAGGCGGTGATCACCGCCGCGACCTGCGACGAGCAGACCGCCGCCGCGCTCCACCGCTTCTACGCCGTCCGCGTCGCCGAGTGGGAGCCGTGCGTCCGGCAGGCCGTCGAGCGCGGGGAACTGCCGGAGGGCACGGACACCCACGAGGTCGTCCGCGCCGTCTCCGCCCCCCTCTACTACCGGCTGCTCACCACCGGCGAGCCGCTCGACGAGGCCGCGGCGGACCGTGCCGCGGAAGCGGCCGCGGCGGCCGCGCGGGCGGGGGTGTTCGTCACCCCCGGGACGTGACGTGAGGCCGGGGCGGCCTCAGTCGGGGTGTCCGACCGGCCGGACGGCGTCCCGTCGTACAGCGGGACGTCGTACGACGGGACGCGGACGGAAGGCCGCGGTGATGGCGCGGACCATGGCGGTGGCGGTCAGCAGGGACCAGCGGAGCCCGGTGTGTTCCATGAGGGCGGCTCCGTAGCCGGCCCCGACGGCCAGGGCCGGCACGACGCCGAGCCGCCGGAGGACCTGCCCTCTGCGGCCGGCCCCCGGCCCCGTGTCCTGGACCAGGCCGATCAGCGCTCCGGGGAGGCCGAAGGTGACGACGAGCTCGGGAACGGCGAGCCTGCGGATGGTGGCGCAGCGCAGCCCCATGGCCGTCGCGAGCAGCGCGGTGATGCCGTCGCCGGAAGCCGTCGAGCCGTCAGGGGCGAGCCAGGCGCAGGCGGTGGCCAGGGCGAGAAGCACGGTCTCGGCGAACAGGGCGCAGGGGAACCAGTCCCGCCGTCCGCCCCGCGCGGCCAGCCGCTCCCCCCGGCCCGCCAGCATCCCGCCCACCGTGGTCAGCGCCAGGACGACCCGTCCATGGCGGCGACGCGGTCGTGACGCCGCGTGCGACCCGTGGCCGCGCGAACGCGCCAGGGGCTCCAGCGATCAAGCCAAACGGCTTCGACCGGTTCGCCCCCCCCGGAGCGTTTCACGCGGCCGGTACCCCTACGGCGCCTACGCGGTACCGGCTCCTTCCCGCCGGACGCCGAAGCGATCGACCAGCGTCCGCATGACGTCGAAGGCCGGCTTCGGGGTGTAGTCGTCGGTGGCGAGCCCGAACTGATGGAACAGCCCCGGGTTCGAGCTGTCCGCGTCACGGAGCGCGAAGTGCGTGTAGCCACTGAGGCCGAGGGGCCGGGCCTGGGCGGCGACGATCCGGACGACGGTCTCCAGGACGCCGGCCTGGCGGTCCGGGGAGCGGTCGGGTCCGGTCGGCCAGCCGTGTTCGGTGATGTGGAGCGGCAGGTGGCCGAGGCCGGCGGGGGTCAGCACCGCGTCCCGGTGGTGGCGCAGCAGGCCTTCGACGGCGTCGGCGAGGTCGGCCGCGGCGACGGGCCGGAAGACGTCGGGGAAGAAGTCCAGGCCGACGTAGTCGAGATCGGCGACGAACTCCGCTCCGCCGAGGTCGGTCAGCTCGGCGACGAAGGAGACGGAGGGACCGAAGAGCGGGGTGGTGTTGAAGCCGACGCGCAGGTGGGCGTGGCCGAGTTCGCGGGCGCGGTCCTTGGCCGCGGAGACACCGCGGACGATCGCCTCGCGCACCGCGGGGTAGAAGCCGTCGAGCGTCGGGTTCGAGGTGACGTTCGGCTCTTCGGTCACCTGCAGGGTGCTGGTGAACGGGCCGTACCGCTCGACCAGTTCGCGCAGGAAGGCACAGTAGCCGTCGACGTCACCGGCGACGGATTGGTACTGCGCCACCAGATCGAGCCGGCGTCCCGCGGTGGCGTACCGGGCAGCGTCGGCCGGTGTCGCGGTGGCGTGGGGCGCGCCGAGGCGGGTGGAATCGTCGAAGGTCGTATAGGCGCGTACGAGGAAGGGCCTGCCCGGTGCGCCCTGGAGGCGGTCGAGCGCGGCGGTGATGCGGGCCGGGTCGTCGGGCGGGCCGGAGGCCAGGCCTCCGGCGTCGTCCCCGGTGATTCCGCCGGGGTAGATGCCGAAGAGCAGTTCCTGCTGCCCGTCATGCGGTAAGGCCGTCATGGATCTCGTCCCTCTCTGCCGAGCTCGGACCGGCTCGGCCAGTTCAGTTCGTTCAGCTCGGCTCGTTCAACTCGGCTCGTTCAGTTCGTTCAGTGGGCTGCCGGTGCGGCGGCGGGCCAGGTCAGGACTCCCGTGCGGATGTCGTCGACGACCGAGTCGATCCAGGCCGTCTCGGAGCGGGCGAGGCTGAGCGCGTATTCGGCCTCGATGACATGGAGCCGGGGCGCTCCGGCGTCCAGCGCGTCCGCGAGCCGCTTCTCGTCGGCGGTGGTGCGCTCGCGCAGGTGCCGGGCGCGCTCGGTCAGGGCGTCCACGGCCCCCTCGGGGCCGAGGGCGCCGAGGTACGCCACGGCTCCCAGAAAGCGTGAGAACTCCCGTTCCGGATTGCGGATCTGATCGTCCAACCGCCGGACGAGCTCCTCGTAGCCCGCCGGGGTCAGGGCGTAGACGGTGCGTTCGGGGCGGTTGCCCGAGCGCTGCTGGCCCTGCTCGGCGACCCAGCCGGCCTCGGTGAGGGCGGCGACGGTGTTGTAGAGCGTGCCCCGGGTGATCACGGCAGCGTGGTTGTCGCTGCGTTTCCGCAGCTCGGCGAGCATCTGGTACGGGTGCGAGCTCTGTTCCAGGAGGAGGCCCAGCACGGCGAGGACGATCGGGTTGTCGAGAGCGCGACGTGGCATGGTCGAACTCTAACAGTCTAAATAGACTAATCGGCGAGGGTGAGATGATGATCTTGAATTCATGTCCCGCTCATCTCACGACCGCAGGAACTCCACATGCACGCCAACGACCTTCCGCTGAGCGTCTGGTGCGCCGCCGCCGGCGTCTCGCTCGTCGCACACCTGGCCTTCTGGCTGACGCTCGCGCCGTCACGGAAGGGCCGGCGGAAGGAGTGGCTCGGCTGCCTGTCGTTCCTGGTGTGCGCCGCGCTCCCCGAGATCGGCGACCCCGACCCCAAGAAGGTCCTGGCGTACTACTCCGTCATGCTCCTGGGCACGACGCTGGGATTCGTCGGCCACCGGGACGTGGTGCGGGGCTGGGCCCTGGGCTTCAAGGTGCACAACGGGGCCGCGGACGTCGTACGGACCACGCTGATCGCGGGTCAGATCCTCGCCGCGACCGCGGCCGTGGCCTGCCTCGCCCTCTGGCAGGACATCCGGCCGTAGCCGGTCACGCCTCGGGGCGGGGGGTCGGTCACGGCGCCAGGCATTTCCCGCCCCTCTTACCCTTCCGCCCCTTCCTCCCCCTCCTCCCCCTCCGGCTTTCGGGCGTAGTCACCGAGGGCCGGCGCGAGGAGGGCGAAGGCCCGCTCCGTCTCCGGCGCGAGGGTCTCCGCGATCGCGGCGTTGTCGTGGCCGGCGAGAGTGAGGTCCTGGATGCGCTGGAAGAGGACGCGATGCGTCCCGCCCAGCAAGGACGCGGCTGTACGCGGGGTGATGTCGTCGGCGGAGGTGCCGGTGGCCTCGGCGAGCGCTTCGGCGAGGGCCCCCTCGCGCTGGTCATGGAGGCCGCGCAGGCATGCCGTGAGCGTGGGGCTGTCGACGATCATGCGGGTGAACTCGGGGCCCGCGAACCCCGCCACGGCGTCCTGGGTGTCGACCGCGTCGAGGAAGGCGCGCAGCAGCGCCTCGAAGGCCGATTCGCCGGGCCCGCGGGCGGCGACCACGCGCGCCAGGCCGGACACGAAGGCGTCCTGGTGGTCGAGCGCCATGTCCTCCTTGCGCGGGAAGTAGTTGGTGACGGTCTTCTTGGCCACGCGCGCGGCGTCCGCGATCTCGGCGATGGTCGTGGCCTCGAAGCCCTGCTCCAGGAACAGCCTGGTGGCGTGGTCGGAGATCAGTTGCCGCGTCTCGCGCTTCTTCGTCTCCCGGAGGCCGCCCGTCACGGCGGCGTCGGTGCCGTTCTCATTACCCATGAGCGAATCTTACCTCGGACGTATTTTTAGGTTGACGGCAGCGGTGACGCGCCATAAAGTTACTTCCGACGTAAAGATAGCCCTGAGGAAGATCGTCGCCAGGGTGGGCCCCCCGGATGCCCACCCCGCGGCAGACAAGGACCACGCATGACGTGCCAGACCGTCTCCGCCACCACCTTCGACGCCGGTATCGAATTCGACCGTCAGCTCAGTACCCTGATCGACCTCGGCTACCCGACGGCGGCCGGGCTCGGCGTCGAGGAGTTCGCCGCCCTGCTCGCACCGCTGCGCGCGGACGCGGTGGCACACGGCACCGGATCCGCGTCAGGCGCTCCGGACGCGACCGAGGACGGCCGCGTGCCGTTCCTCGTGGTCGTCACCCGGAGCCTGGTGCCGATCGAGGAGACCATGCCGCGCACCACCCTCCACAGCACCAGGCCCCGCAAGGGCCTCCCGGGCTTCGTGGACCGTTCGTTCGAGCCCGGTTCCCTGGAGCGGTTCGTCACCACCGACGCCAGCCGCCTGTCGGACGACCCGGCCGCGTATCTGCTCTTCGACATCGAGCGCGGCGAGGAGTTCTGCGACGTCATACCCAACGACGCCATGAACACCATCACCGGACGCGGCCGCACCCTGCTCACCATCGAGGAGGGCATCGCGCTCATCACCCTCTTCCCCCAGGTGCTCGTCAAGAACAAGTGCTTCTCGCTGGGCGGCTCGCGGAACGGCGACCGCCGTGTCCCGGCACTCTGGATCAGCAAGAAGGCACCCAAGCTGGGCTGGTGCTGGGCGGGCAACCCGCACACCTGGCTGGGCATGGCGAGCGCGGGCACCCGGCGCGCGGCGGCGTAACGGACGTGTCCGGAGGCTTCCCCGGCTCGTTCTCATCCCGGAAGCCCATCTTCCGGACGTCTCTCGGACGTTTCCCCGGACGTTTGTAAGGAGTGCGCATGCGACGAGTCCTCGCGACCGCCGCCCTGGCCGCGGCCGCCCTGGGCGTCGGCACCATGGGACCGGGCGCCGCCGCCCACGCGGCCCCCCTGCCGACGGTGGTCGATCTGAACGGCCTCAACGGCCTGAGCGTCGCCGACCCCGGCAATCTGGGCGTGACGGTCGACGAGGCGGCGCAGCGGTCGACGGGGTCCGTCGGGGACATCGGCGGCCGGGCGATCAGAAAGGCGGTGCCGATGGTCGGCCGGACGGGCGGCACGGCGGTCAGGAAGACGACGTCCACCGTGCAGCACGTCGCCGGTCACGCCGCGGGGTCGGCGGGCGAGGCCATCGGGGAGACCGCGAAGACGGCCACCAGGGACGGCCTTCCTCTCGCCGGCCTCCCCCCGAAGGCTCCCCGCCCGTTCGCCCTGCCCTGAGCCACCACGCGCGACCGAGCCGAGGAGTCCAGGTGGGACATGTGAACGGAGCGCCGCTGTCGGGGTGCGCCGCGTTGGTGACCGGCGCGTCGAGCGGTATCGGGGCGGCGACCGCGCTCGCCCTCGCCCGGCAGGGCGCCGCGCTCGCCCTGGTGGCCCGCCGGGCGGAGCGGCTGGAGGAGACGGCCTCCGAGGTCCGCGGCGAGGGCGGCACGTGTGTCGTCCTCGCCGCGGACCTGAGCGACCCGGCCCGGGCGCGCGGGGTCGTCGAGGAGGCGGCGCGGGATCTCGGGCGGCTGGACGTCCTGGTGAACAACGCCGGTTACGTGGCCCGGGCTGCGGTGGAGGAGAGCGATCCGGAGAACTGGCGGCGCATGGTGGACCTCAACCTCACCACCGTCCTGAACACGTCACAGGCCGCTCTCCCCCACCTGCTCGGCGCCGTCGCGGACGGCCCGCGCGGAGTGGCCGACCTGGTCAACGTCAGCTCGGTGGCGGGCCGCGTGCCTCGCCGGAACAACAGTGTCTACTCGGCGACGAAGCACGCGGTGTGCGCCTTCAGTGAGGCCATGCGGCAGGAGGTGACCGGCCGGGGCGTCCGGGTGGGTCTGGTCGAACCCGGCATGACCACCACGGAGATGACGCGCGGCAGCGAATGGGCGACGGTCGGGTCCGGCGTGCCCCGGGACGCCTGGCTGCGCGCCGACGACATCGCGCGTTCCGTCGTGTTCATGGTGACGCAGCCTCCGCACGCCGCCGTCAACGAGATCACGGTACGGCCGACGGC
The DNA here is from genome assembly GCF_056434285.1 of Streptomyces sp. NPDC044063. NCBI lineage: Bacteria > Bacillati > Actinomycetota > Actinomycetes > Kitasatosporales > Streptomycetaceae > Streptomyces > Streptomyces sp. NPDC044063. Next base: position 5,341 of record NZ_JBWKFM010000023.1, on the reverse strand, counting down.
CCAGGAGTTCTGATCGCTGTCAGGGCCTCAGCAGGCCGTCCATCAGTTCCCAGTTCGACCACGGGCCGCCGAGGGCGGTCTGCCAGCGGTGGTAGGGGTAGCCGCCGCTGTTGACGCCGAAGAGCTCGATGCGCCCGTCGGCGTTCGTCTCGGCCGCGACCTGGCTCAGCCCGCCGTCGAACTGCTCCCAGTTCGACCAGGGACCGCCGATGGCCGTCTGGGCACGGTGGTAGATGGCGTCCCCGCTGTTGGTGCCGAAGATCTCCAGCCGGCCGTTGGCGTTGCGGGCCGCCGCGATGGAGGTGAGGTTGCCGTCCATCTGCTCCCAGCCGGACCAGCGCCCGCCGAGGGCGGTCTGCCAGCGGTGGTAGATGTTCCCCGCGCTGTTGACGCCGAAGAGCTCGATGCGCCCGTCGGCGTTCGTCTCTACGGCGACCTGGGTCAGGGCGCCGTCGAAGGCCTCCCAGCCGGACCAGGGTCCGCCGATGGCCGTCTGCCAGCGGTGGTAGACGGTGCCCACGCTGTTGGCGCCGAAGAGTTCCAGCCGGCCGTCGGCGTTGCGCGCCACGGCGATGGACGTGAGCAGGCCGTCGAGCTGCTCCCAGTTGGACCAGGGGGTGCTGCTGTTGGGGGTCTGCCAGCGGTGGAAGATGGTTCCGGCGCCCGTGACACCGAACAGTTCCATGCGACCGTCGGCGTTGGTCTCGGCCGCGACGGCGCGCAGCGCCCCGTCGAACTGGGCCCAGGGCGACCATGCGTTGGTGCTCGCACGGTTCTGGTAGCGGTGGAAGACGCCGTCACCGCTGTTGACGCCGAACAGTTCGAGCCGCCCGTCGGCGTTGCGGGCGGCGGCTATGGACGAACCGAAGACCGTGATGCCGATCCGCTCCCCCGCGGAGCCGGCGGTGGTCCTGGTGGTCATGGCGGTGGCGGCGGGCCCCGGCGCGGCGCCCAGCAGGGTCACGGCCGCGGTCGCCGCCACGAGGGCGCCGAACAGCCGGCCGACGCGTCGGGGTCCGGGTCTCTTCCTCATCGACTGTCGTCCTTCCCGTTTCAGGAACGGAGCTCATGCCGGTACGGATCGCAGGTACGGATGCGGGTACGGATCGCAGGTACGGAAAACGCTGCGCACGGTACAGCGGGCCGGGGCCGGCGGACAGTCTCGCGCGACGCGGTGGACGCTTTCCGGCCCGCCCGTCAACGGCTGCCCAACAGCTCCCCAACGGCTCCCCGACCGCTCCTCGACTTCACCGGCAAGCCTGCGCATCTCCCGCACGTCCCCCGTGAGAAGGTTCCTCACCCCGGCCATGTCCGCCCCTCGTCACGAAAGGGCCCGCGACGATGCCCGCACCGTTGTCCGTCACGGCCGCACCGCTCGCCGTCAACCTCCTCGACGCCCATTCGCTCCTCGCCGCCTTCGGGGTGGTCGGTGTCGGTGTCGTGATGTTCGCCGAGACGGGGCTGCTGATCGGGTTCTTCCTCCCCGGCGACTCCCTGCTGTTCACGGCGGGTCTGCTGTCCGCCGGCGCCGCGGGCGGCGGCGTGCGGCTGTCGCTGGGGCCGCTGCTGGCCGTGGCCGTCCTGGGCACTCTCGCCGGGTCGCAGTGCGGCTACGTCATCGGCCGGAAGGCCGGCGCCGCCCTGCTGGCCCGCGGCCGCTCGGCCCGCCTGCGGGAGGGGGCGGAGCGCGCCGAGGCCCTTCTGCGACGCTACGGGTACGCGAAGGCGATCGTGCTGGCCCGCTTCGTTCCCGTGGTCCGTACGGTCCTCAACCCCATGGCGGGGGCCCTGGGCGTGCCGGCGCGCACCTTCACGCTCTGGCAGGTGGCCGGCGGCCTGCTGTGGACGGTGGGGCTGATCCTGGGCGGCTACGCCCTCGGCTCGTCCATCCCGAACGTCGACCGCTACCTGCTGCCCCTGGTCGCGCTGATCGTCACCGTGTCGCTCGTCCCCATCGCCGCCGAGTTCTACCGCTCGCGACGCGCCGCGGCGCGGAAGGGCTGAACCACCGACCCGCCGGCCGTGCGCGGCCTCCTCCTCGGGAAGGGGCCGGGTGGTGCCCGTACTCTCCAGGAGTACGCCCTCTGGTAGGACTCGTACCACTTTTTGTGTATCCGTTCCTGTCCCTGCCGGCGATGCGGGCGGGAGGCGCCCGGACCGACCCTGAAGGGGCGAGGGCGCGAGGGGACGCGCCCCACCACGGGGGGATTCCACAAGTGTTCGACTACGAAGGGTTCTTCGCCGAGCGTGTGGCCGGCATCCGCGAGAGCGGGCAGTACCGGACGTTCGTCGAGATCGAGCGGCTCGCGGGGCGCTTCCCGCGCGCCATCCACCACGGCCCGGCGGGGCCGCGGGAGGTCACCGTCTGGTGCAGCAACGACCACCTCGGCATGGGCCAGCACCCCGCCGTACTGGCCGCGATGCGCACCACGCTCGACGCCTCGGGCGCCGCGGCCGGCGGATCACGCAACATCTCGGGGACCACGCCGCACCATGTGGCCCTGGAGCGCGAGGTCGCCGACCTGCACGGCAAGGAGAGCGCGCTCGGCTTCATCACGGGCTACGCCGCCAACGACGCCGCCCTGTACGTGCTCGGCAGGACGCTGCCGGACTGCGCGTTCTTCTCCGACCGGCTCAACCACGCGTCGATGATCATGGCCATGCGGGCGAGCGGCGCCGAGCGTCACGTCTTCGCCCACAACGACCCCGCCGACCTCGACCGCAAGCTGGGCACGGTCCGTCCCGGACGGCCGAAGGTGGTCGCCTTCGAGTCCGTCTACTCCATGGACGGCGACATGGCCCCCATGGCCGATCTGTGCGCGGTGGCCGCCCGCCACCACGCCCTCGTCTATGTCGACGAGGCGCACACCGTCGGCATGTACGGGCCCCAGGGCGCGGGCCTCGCCGCGCAGCTCGGCATCGCCGACGCGGTCACGGTCCTGATGGGCACCTTCGCCAAGGGCTACGGCACCGCCGGCGGCTACCTCGCCGGGCCCGCGTCCGTGATAGACGCGGTGCGCAGCCTCGGCCCGGCGTTCATCTTCACCCTCTCCATGCCGCCGGCCCTGGCCGCCGGCGCCCTGGCCAGCGTCCGCCACCTGCGCGGCAGCGACACCGAACGCGCGCGACTGCACGAGCGCGCCGCCCTGCTGAAGTCCCTGCTGCGGCGGGCGGGCATCCCGCTGGTGAGCGAACAGAGCCACATCGTGCCGGTCCTGGTCGGCGACGTGGTCCGCTGCCGCGAGCTGGCCCGCGTCCTGCTGGAACGGCACGGACTGTACGCGCAGCCCATCAACCACCCCAGCGTCGCCCGGGGCACCGAGCGGCTGCGCCTCAACCCCTCCCCCGTCCACCGGCCCGAGGACGTCCACCACTTCGCGGACGTCCTGGACCGGGTCTGGGAGGAGCTCGGCCTGCCCCGTACGCCCGCGCCCGCCTACGCGGGGCCGGCGTGACGGGGCACGGCCCCGGCCCGCTGGTCGCTCCCCGTCCCGCGGTGGGGAGCGACCGGCGGGCCACCCCGTGGGCCCGCTGCGCCGTGCTCTACGCCTTCCTGTTCCTCATGGGGTGCGAGACGTTCCTGGTCTCGCCGCTCCTGCCCACCATCGCCGCCGACCTGGGGGTCGGTACGGGGGCCGCGGCCCAGGTCGTGACGGCCTACGTGCTGACGTACGCCGTCGCCGCCCCCCTCCTCGGCGGGGTCTCCGACCGCTTCCCGCGCCGGGTGTTCGTCGCCGGGGGCGGGCTGCTCTTCCTGGGCGGCAATCTGCTGTGCGCCTCGGCCGGCGACCTGGGCGGCCTCACCGCCGCCCGCGCGCTGACCGGGCTGGGCGGGGCGATGGCGGCCCCCGCGATGTGGGCCTACTTCGCCGAGGCCGCCGCACCGCACCAGCGCGGGCGCGCCGTGGCCGGCGGCGTCGCCTGCTACGCGCTCGGCCAGGTACTGGGCGTGCCGCTGGGCGGCCTCCTCGCCCAAACCGCCGACTGGTCCTGGGCGTTCGCCGCCCTGGGCATCGGGCTGGTGCCCGTGCTGGTGCTCGTCGTCCTGCTCCTGCGGGGCCCGCGACCGGCCCGGCGCGGCTCGGTGCTGGGCGGGTTCGCGGTCTGGCGGGACCGGCGGCTGGCGCTGCCGCTGCTGTCGACCGGCTTCCTGCAGGCGGGCCGGCTGGGCGCGTACACGTTCGTCGGGGCGCTGTTCGCCACGCGCTTCGGCTTCGACGCGGGGCGGCTGGGGCTGGTCGGGCTGCTGGTGGGGGCGGGTTCCCTGACCGGCTCGATACTGGCCGGCCGGGTCATCGACCGGGTACGGGCCCGCGGCGGCGACGAGAACGGGCTGTCTGCGGTGCTGGCCCTGGCCTTCGTCGCGGCGGCGGTCGTCGCCCTGCTCACCACTCAGCTCGTGGTGACCCTCGCCGCGCTGTTCGTGTGGTTCGCGGCCGGCGGTGCCTTCTACACCACGCAGCAGACCTACCTCGGCGGCGCCGACCCCGGCCGGCGCGCGAGCGTCGTCTCCTGGAACGGCACGCTCGACCACCTCGGCGTCGCCGTGGGCACCACCCTGCTGAGCCCCTGGCAGCCCGCCGGCCCGGCCTTCGTGGCCGTCACGGCGGCCCTGGGCGTCACGGCGGCCGCGCTCTCGGCCACGACGGCCCGCGCGAACGCCCGGCGGAAGGCACCGGCGGGAGCCGGGTGAACCACGCCGCCGGGCGCCGAAGGGGGGATCGATCGTGTCACCGGCCGGCGGGACCGGGGCCGGCTGCCGGGCCGGGGCCGGCTCCGTCGCGCCGGTGGCGCTCCCGCCACGTCGCGACGACCTCCTCGACGCCGAAGAGCCCCATGAGCAGCGGCGGGCCGGGCGGCGGCATCTTCAGGGCCGCACCGATCTCCTCGTTGATCTCCTCGATGACACGGCGCGCCTCCGCTTCCGAGCGGGCGGCGAGAGCCTCCGCGAAGGCGTCCTCGGCCGCCTTGCGCAGGGCGAGCGCGGGCGGAAGGAAGGAGACGTGCTCGCGCCGCATCTTCTCCTTGATCCACCAGTCCTCGTCGTACGGGGCGTTCACCCCGGTCAGGGGCTTGCCGAAGCCCGGCAGGTCACTGAACTCGCCTCGTTGCTGCGCCTCGCGGATCTGCTTGTCGACCCACGACTCGAACTCGACTCCAGGGGGCTTGCGCTCGGTCACCGTGTGCTCCTCCCGTTGTACCTCCCAGCATCCCACCGGCATGAGTGAAGGGCGCGGCTCCCTTGTGGGTGCTGCGCCCTTGGTGCGTTCTGGGTTTGGTCAGTACGCGGAGTTGACGTTGTCCATGGAGCCGTACTTGTCGGCGGCGTAGTTGCAGGAGG
>NZ_JBWKFM010000022.1:58315-139044 GCF_056434285.1 Streptomyces sp. NPDC044063 | reverse complement strand
CCCCCCCCCCCCCCCCCCCCCCCCCCCCCCCCCCCCCCCCCCCCCCCCCCCCCCCCCCCCCCCCCCCCCCCCCCCCCCCCCCCCCCCCCGGCCCCTGGGACAGATACGGCCGGACGCGGCCGCTGACGCGCCTACGCCGCTCCGAGGTCGCCGAGGCCCAGCTCGCGGGCGATCAGCATGCGCTGGACCTCGCTGGTGCCCTCACCGATTTCGAGGATCTTGGAGTCCCGCCACATACGGGCCACCGGGTACTCGTTCATGAAGCCGTAGCCGCCGTGGATCTGGGTGGCCTCGCGGGCGTTGGTCACCGCGATCTCGGAGGAGTAGAGCTTGGCCAGCGCCGCCTCCTTCTTGAACGGCTCGCCGTGCACCAGCCGGGAGGCGGCGTCGCGCCAGGCGATCCGGGCGGTGTGGGCCCGCATCTCCATGTCGGCGATCTTGAACTGGATGGCCTGGTTGGCGCCGATCGGCCGCCCGAAGGCCTCCCGGGTCCTGGCGTACGTCACGGACTCGTCGACGCAGCCCTGGGCCAGGCCCGTGGCCAGCGCGGAGATCGCGATCCGGCCCTCGTCCAGTATCCGCAGGAACTGGGCGTAGCCGCGGCCCAGCTCACCCAGCAGGTTGGCCGCCGGCACCCGGACGTCGGAGAAGGACAGCTCGCGGGTGTCGGAGGCGTTCCAGCCGACCTTGGAGTAGGGCGCCGCGACCGTGAAGCCGGGGGTGCCGGACGGGACGATGATCGAGGAGATCAGGGGCTTGCCGTCCGGCTTGTGGCCGGTGACGGCGGTGACGGTGACCAGGCCGGTGATGTCCGTGCCGGAGTTGGTGATGAAGCACTTGGTGCCGTTGATCACCCATTCGTTCGTCGCCTCGTCCAGGCGGGCCGTGGTGCGGGTGGCGCCCGCGTCCGAGCCGCCGTCGGGCTCGGTCAGGCCGAAGGCGCCCAGCATCTCGCCGGAGCAGAGCTTCGGCAGCCAGGTGCGCTTCTGCTCCTCGGTGCCGAAGCGGAAGATCGGCATCGCGCCGAGCGAGACCCCCGCCTCCAGGGTGATGGCCACGGAGGAGTCCACACGGGCCAGCTCCTCCAGGACCAGCCCGAGGGCCAGGTAGTCCCCGCCCATGCCGCCGTACTCCTCGGGGAACGGCAGCCCGAAGAGGCCCATGCGACCCATCTCCCGCACGATCTCGTACGGGAATTCATGCCGCTCGTAGTAGTCGCCGATCTTGGGGGCGACCACGTCGTGCGCGAACTCCTCCACGGTGCGGCGGAGTTCCTCGTGCTCGGGGGAGAGGCGGTGGTCCAGCGACATGGCTCAGGGCTCCTGGTGGGAGAGGGCGCGGACGGTGCGGGACGGGCTGGGTCGGCCCAGGTGGCCGGCCATCCACACGCTGGTGGCGGTGAGACGGCCGAGGTCGACCCCGGTGCTGACACCGAGGCCGTCGAGCATCCACACGAGGTCCTCGGTGGCGAGATTGCCGGTGGCGCTCTTGGCGTACGGGCAGCCGCCGAGGCCGCCGGCGGAGGCGTCGACGGTGGTGACGCCGTGCCGCAGGGCGGTGAGGGTGTTGGCCAGGGCCTGGCCGTAGGTGTCGTGGAAGTGCACGGCGAGCCGCTCGGCGGGCACGCCGGCCTCGCCCAGCGCGGTCAGCAGCGCGGCGACGTGGCCGGCGGTGGCCACGCCGATGGTGTCGCCCAGGCTCAGCTCGTCGCAGCCCAGGTCGAGCAGGCGGCGGGCCACGCGGACCGTCCGCTCGACGGGCACGGCGCCCTCCCAGGGGTCGCCGAAGCACATGGAGAGATAGCCGCGGACCCGCAGGCCCGCCTCGCGGGCCGTGGCGACGACCGGCGCGAACATCTCCAGCGACTCGTCGACCGTGCGGTTGAGATTGGCCTTGGCGAAGGACTCGGTGACGCTGCCGAAGACGGCGATCTCCCGGACGCCGAGGGCGAGCGCGCGGTCCAGGCCGCGCCGGTTGGGCACCAGCACGGGCAGCCGGGCCGGGACGCCCTCCAGCATCGGCAGCAGCCGCTCGGCGTCGGCCAGCTGGGGCACCCACTCCGGCCGTACGAAGCTCGTCGCCTCGACCGTGTCCAGGCCGGCGTCCGCCAGCCGGCGGATGAACTCCGCCTTGACCTCCGTCGGGACGACCGTCTTCTCGTTCTGCAGGCCGTCGCGGGGGCCCACCTCGTGGATGCGGACCCGGGCCGGGAGGGTGGGGTCCGGGACGGTCATCGGCAGTCCGCCGGTCATGACTCCTCCTGGGGCGCGGCCGGGGCGACCACGGCCAGCACCTGGTCCATGGCCACCGTGGCACCGGCGGTCACATCGAGCTCGGTGACGGTGCCGGCGTGGGGGGCGGCGATGACGTGCTCCATCTTCATCGCCTCGACGACGAGCAGGCTCTGGCCGGCGGCGACCTCGTCCCCGACGGCCGCCTTGACGACCGTGACCGTGCCGGGCATGGGGGCGGTGAGGGTGCCGGCGTGGGCCGCGGACCCGCCGCCGCTCAGGGACGCCTGGACGGGGTCGTGGGGGAGGAGGTGCCAGGTGTCCCCGTCGTGGGCCAGCCAGATGGCGCCGTCGGGGGTGCGGGTGGTGGTGAGGGCGCGGGTGGTGCCGTCGAGGTCGAGCGTGAGCCGCTCCCCCGCCCCGCCCTCTGCCGAGGGCAGCAGCCGCGCGGTGCCGGGCTCCCGGGCGGACGGCGTCCCGTCCGAGGGCTCCACCAGGAACTCCGTCGCCGGGACGTCGCCGCGGACGCGGACCGTCACCGGGGTGTGGCCCGGGACGCGGAAGTGGTGGGGGGTCCAGGCGGCCTCGCCGCCCAGGCGCCAGCCGCTCGGCACCGAGAACGGGTCCACCCAGCCGCCCGGGGCGGCCCCGGGAGCCGGGACCAGCTCCCGCCGGGCCCGCAGCGCGCCCGCCACATAGACCTCCTCCGGCACCTCCGCGGGGACCAGGGACGCCGCGTCCCGGTCGACCAGGCCGGTGTCGAGGTCGCCCGAGACGACGGACGGATGGGCCAGCAGGCGGCGGAGGAAGCCCACGTTGGTGTCGACGCCGAGGACCGTGGTCTCCGCGAGCGCGGCCCGCAGCCGGCGCAGGGCGGTGGCCCGGTCGGGGCCGTGGGCGATCACCTTGGCGAGCATGGGGTCGTAGGACGTGCCGACCTCCGCGCCCTCCAGCAGGCCGGAGTCCACCCGGACCCCCTCGCCCGCCGGCTCGCGCAGCACCAGGACCGTGCCCGCCGAGGGCAGGAAGTCGACCCGCTCGCCGCTCACGCGCGCGGTCTCGGCGCAGACGCGGGCCTCCACGGCGTGACCGGAGAACGTCACGTCCTCCTGGGTCCGGTCCAGCGCCTCGCCGGCGGCCACCCGGATCTGCCACTCCACCAGGTCCAGGCCCGTGATCAGCTCAGTGACGGGGTGCTCGACCTGGAGCCGGGTGTTCATCTCCATGAAGTAGTAGGAGGAGGGGTCGTCGCCGGGGACGATGAACTCCACCGTGCCCGCGCCCTCGTACCCGCAGGACCGGGCGGCCTGGACCGCCGCCTCGCCCATCGCGGCGCGCGTGGCGTCGTCCAGCAGGACGCTGGGCGCCTCCTCGATGATCTTCTGGTGGCGCCGTTGCAGGGAGCACTCGCGCTCGCCGAGATGGACGACACCGCCGTGGCCGTCAGCGAGCACCTGGATCTCGATGTGCCGGGGGCGGTCGACCCACCGCTCGACGAGGAGGGTGTCGTCGCCGAAGGAGCCGCGTGCCTCGCGCCGGGCGGCGGCGATCTCCTCGGCGAGCAGGGCCTCGTCCCGGACGAGCCGCATGCCCTTGCCGCCGCCGCCGGCCGACGGCTTCAGCAGCACCGGGGTGCCGATCTCCCGCGCGGCCGCGATGAGCTCCTCGTCGGTGAGGCCGCTGCCGGAGGAACCGGGCACGACCGGCACACCCGCGGCGCGGACCGTCTCCTTGGCCCGGATCTTGTCGCCCATCAGCTCGATCGCCGCGGCGGGCGGGCCGATGAAGGCGAGCCCGGCGTCGGCGCAGGCGCGGGCGAAGGCGGCGTTCTCGGCGAGGAAGCCGTAGCCGGGGTGGACGGCCTGGGCGCCCGTGCGGGCGGCGGCCTCCAGCAGGCGCTCGACCGACAGATAGCTCTCGGCGGCGGCCGCCGGGCCGATCCGCACCGCGGTGTCGGCCTCGCGGACGTGCCGGGCACCGGCGTCGGCGTCGCTGTACACGGCGACGGAACGGATGCCCAGCGCGCGCAGCGTCCGGATGACGCGGACGGCGATCTCGCCGCGGTTGGCGACAAGGACAGTCTCGAACATGCTCCGCCTCACATCCGGAAGACGCCGTAGCCACCCTCGCCCAGGGGGGCGTTGGCGCAGGCGGTCAGGGCCAGTCCCAGCACCTGCCGGGTCTCCAGGGGGTCGATGACGCCGTCGTCCCACAGCCGGGCGGTCGCGTAGTAGGCGTTGCCCTGCTGCTCGTACTGCTCGCGGATGGGGGCCCGGAAGGCCTCCTCGTCCTCCGTGCCCCACTCCTCGCCGCGGGCTTCGAGCTGGTCGCGCTTGACGGTGGCGAGGACGGAGGCGGCCTGCTCGCCGCCCATGACGGAGATCTTGGCGTTGGGCCACATCCACAGGAAGCGGGGTCCGTAGGCGCGGCCGCACATCGAGTAGTTCCCGGCGCCGTAGGAGCCGCCTATGACGACCGTCAGCTTCGGCACGCGCGCGCAGGCCACGGCGGTGACCATCTTGGCGCCGTGCTTGGCGATGCCGCCGGCCTCGTACTGCCGGCCGACCATGAAGCCGGAGATGTTCTGCAGGAAGACCAGCGGGATGCCGCGCTGGTCGCACAGCTCGATGAAGTGGGCGCCCTTCTGGGCGGACTCGGAGAAGAGGATGCCGTTGTTGGCGACGATGCCGACGGGGTGGCCGTGGATCCGGGCGAAGCCGGTGACCAGGGTCTGCCCGAACTCCGCCTTGAACTCGGCGAAGCGCGAGCCGTCGACGACGCGGGCGATGACCTCGCGCACGTCGTACGGCGTGCGGGAGTCGACCGGGACGGCGCCGTAGAGCCCGGCGGGGTCGACGGCGGGCTCCTCGGCCGGCTCCACGGTCCAGGGCAGCGGGCCGCGCTCCGGGAGCGTCGAGACGATGGTCCGCACGATGCGCAGGGCGTGGGCGTCGTCCTCGGCGAGGTGGTCGGTGACGCCGGAGACCTTGGAGTGGACCTCGCCGCCGCCCAGCTCCTCGGCCGTGACGACCTCGCCGGTCGCGGCCTTCACCAGCGGCGGACCCCCCAGGAAGATCGTGCCCTGGCCGCGCACGATGACGGCCTCGTCGCTCATGGCCGGGACGTACGCCCCGCCGGCCGTGCAGGAGCCGAGCACCGCGGCGATCTGCGGGATGCCGGCGCCGGACATACGGGCCTGGTTGTAGAAGATCCGGCCGAAGTGGTCGCGGTCGGGGAAGACCTCGTCCTGCATGGGCAGGAAGGCGCCGCCGGAGTCGACGAGATACAGGCAAGGGAGCCTGTTCTCCAGGGCGATCTCCTGGGCGCGCAGGTGCTTCTTGACGGTCATGGGGTAGTAGGTGCCGCCCTTGACGGTGGCGTCGTTGGCGACGATCACCGTCTCGCGGCCCGACACCCGCCCGATGCCCGCGATGACGCCCGCCGCCGGGGCGGCCCCGCCGTACATCCCCTCGGCCGCCAGGGGGGCGATCTCCAGGAACGGCGAACCGGGGTCCAGCAGGGCGTCCACCCGGTCGCGGGGCAGCAGCTTGCCGCGCGCGGTGTGCCGCTCGCGGGCCCTCGCCCCGCCGCCCAGCCGCGCGGCGGCGAGCTTCTCCCGCAGTTCCGCGAGCAGCTCGCGGTGCGCGGCCTCATTGGCCCGCCGGCCGTCGGACGCCGGATCCACGGCGCTCCTCAGCGCCGGTGCCTGCTGCATGTCCTCGAGCTCCCTTGCTCGGTTAATGAGCGTTAACACATCCGCCTTCAGGTTAACGACCACTAACGCCGCTGTCTAGAATCGATTTCGTGAAAGACGCAGCCACCGGCACCCGTACCGACCGGCCCACCCGCCGCGAGCAGATCCTCCGGGAGGCCGCCCGGCTCTTCGCCGAGCGCGGCTTCCACGGCGTGGGGGTGGACGAGATCGGCGCGGCCGTCGGCATCAGCGGGCCCGGGCTCTACCGCCACTTCGCGGGCAAGGACGCGATGCTCGCCGAGCTGCTGGTGGGCATCAGCGGCCGACTCCTGACGGGCGGACGGCAGCGCGTGGCGGACGCCGCGGGGTCCGCGGCCGGGCCGGCCGCGGTGCTCGACGCCCTGATCGACGGGCACATCGACTTCGCGCTCGACGACCGCGCGCTGATCACCCTCCACGACCGCGAGCTCGGCCAGCTCCGCGACAGCGACCGCAAGCTGGTCCGCTCCCTCCAGCGGCAGTACGTCGAGCTGTGGGTGGACGTGGTGCGCCGGCTGCACCCGGAGGCCGCCGAGGCGGAGGCGCGGGCCGCGGTCCACGCCGTCTTCGGGCTGCTGAACTCCACGCCGCACCTCGGCCGGCCCGGCGCCCTGCCCGGCCGCGCGGCCACGGCCGCCCTCCTGCGCCGCCTCGCGCTGGGGGCGCTGGCCGCGCTCTCGACCTGACGCGGGGCGGTGCCGGAAGGCCGCGGGAGCGGACCGTCGCGATCCGGCCGATCGGATCTGGACAGCTCCGGTACCGGCCGGTAGCTTGCCTGAGCAAGCGCTTATACAGCCGGGAGGACGCCGTATGCGCCGCACCGTCTTCGACGAGGACCACGAGGCATTCCGGGCCACGATCCGGGACTTCATCGCCGCCGAGGTCGTTCCCCACCACGACGAATGGCGCGAGGCGGGCATCGTGCCGCGCGACCTCTACCGGAAGCTGGGCGCGCTCGGCGTCTTCGGTATCGAGGTGCCCGAGGAGTACGGCGGCGCGGGCCTGCGCACCTTCAAGTTCCAGGCCGTCATCGCCGAGGAGTGCGCCCGCGCCGGCGTCACCTTCGGCAGCGCCGGCGTGCACACCGCGCTGTGCCTGCCCTACCTCCTGGCGTACGCGAACGAGGAGCAGAAGCGGCGCTGGCTGCCGCCCTTCGTCTCCGGCGGGATGATGACCGCCATCGCCATGACCGAGCCCGGCACCGGCTCGGACCTCGCCGGGATGCGGACCACCGCCCGGCTCTCCGAGGACGGCACGCACTACGTCCTCAACGGCGCCAAGACGTTCATCACCGGCGGAGTCCACGCCGACCGCGTGATCGTCTGCGCACGCACCGCCCCGCCCGGCGCGGAGGACCGGCGCCGTGGCATCTCCCTCCTCGTCGTCGACGCGGCGTCCGAGGGCTACGCCGTCGGCCGCAAGCTGGAGAAGCTCGGCCTGAAGACCTCCGACACCGCCGAACTCTCCTTCACCGACGTCAAGGTGCCCGTCGAGGACCTCCTCGGCGAGGAGGGCGAGGCCTTCTCCTACCTCGCGCACAACCTCCCGCAGGAGCGGCTGGGCATCGCCTTCGGCGCCTACGCGCAGTCGGCCGCCGCCCTGGACTTCGCCCTCGCCTACGTACGGGAGCGCACCGTCTTCGGACAGCCGGTGGCGTCCTTCCAGAACACCAAGTTCGTGCTGGCCGACTGCCGGGCCGAGGTCGACGCGATGCAGGCGGTCGTGGACCGGGCCCTGGAGGCGCACGACGCGGGCGAGCTGACCGCCGCCGACGCGGCCTCCGCCAAGCTCTTCACCACCGAGCGCGCCGCCGTCGTCATCGACAAGTGCCTCCAGCTGCACGGCGGTTACGGCTACATGATGGAGTACCCCGTCGCACGCCTGTACGCGGACACCCGCGTCAGCCGCATCTACGGCGGCACCAGCGAGGTCATGCGCTCGATCATCGCCAAGTCGATGGGACTGTGAGACCTCCGACCATGAACGAGCCCCTCACCGCCCTCGACGACCTCCTCGGCCTGCTCGACCTCGAACCGATCGAGGAGAACATCTTCCGCGGCGCCGCCGGCAGCGCCACCATCGTGCCGCGCGTCTTCGGCGGCCAGGTCGCCGCCCAGGCCCTGGTCGCCGCCGGGCGCACGGTCCCGGCGGACCGGCAGGCCCACTCGCTGCACTCCTACTTCCTGCGCCCCGGCGACCCCGAGGTGCCCATCGTCTACACCGTGGACCGCATCCGCGACGGCCGCTCCTTCACCACCCGCCGCGTGGTGGCCGTGCAGCACGGGCAGCCGATCTTCCACCTCTCCGCGTCCTTCCAGTGCGACGAGGAGGGCCTGGAGCACCAGGAGCCGATGCCGGCCGCGCCCGACCCGCTCACCCTGCCCACCGCCGCCGAGCTGCTGCCCCGCTACGAGGACCTGCTGGGCGGCCCGGTGGCCGTCGAGCGGATCCTGGAGGCGCGCGACGCCGTCGACCTGCGCTACGTGGACCAGCCGCCGCTGGCCAGTGTCGGCGAGCCGCGCGAGCCCCGCTCGCAGGTGTGGTTCCGGACCAACGGCAAGCTCGCGGACGACCCGCTGCTGCATGTGTGCCTGGCCACCTACGTCTCCGACATGACCCTCCTGGACTCGGTGCTGCTCGCCCACGGGCGGGGCGGCTGGGCCATCGGCGACGTCGTCGGCGCGAGCCTGGACCACGCCATGTGGTTCCACCGTCCCTTCCGGGCGGACGAGTGGCTGCTCTACGACCAGGAGAGCCCCACGGCGCAGGGCGGCCGGGGCCTCGCCCGCGGCCGGATCTTCACCGCGGACGGGCGGCTGGCCGTTTCCGTCATCCAGGAGGGCGTGGTGCGGGTGCCGCGCGGCTGAGGCCGTTACCCTCTGATGGCCGATCATCCAGGGGAGGGGCCGCATGGCACAGGGACAGGTGGCGATGAGCAACGCGATACGGGCGCTGCTGATGGCCGGGGGCGTGGCGCTGATCGCCGCCGGGATCGTCTTCGCCTTCTTCGCCCACGGCCGGATCGTCGACCTCACCGGGAGCGCCAGGCTGATGTCCGGCCTGGCGCTGCGCGGGGCCGAGGCCGCCGTGCTCTACGGCGGCTCCTGGCTGGCCGTCAAGGGCTGGAACGGCCGCTGGGACAAGCGGGCCTAGGGCCGGCCCGGCCCCGCCCGGTGTCCCGCCCGGGAGCGGCCCGCTACGCCAGCCCCGCCGCGCCCAGCAGGTACGCCGTCATCGGCTCGTAGAAGCGCGGGTCCAGGACGTGGTCGTCCAGCGGGACGGCCACCTGAAGGGTGCCCTCGGCCTCGGCGAGGAAGAGCGCCGGGTCGTTGCAGTCGGCGAAGCCCACCGTGTCGATGCCGCGCTGCGCCGCGCAGCCCGCCCAGCCGTGGTCGGCGACCACCAGGTCGGGGCGGGGACGGCCCTGGAACTCCAGCCCGTCGAGGATCGCCGCCATGGGGGCGGGGGAGTGGGTGTGCCACAGGGTGGCCCCGCGCTCGTACACCGCCACCCCGTCCGCGACCTGGTAGACGGATCCGTCGTCCGCGCGCAGCCCACTGGGGATGGAGACGATCTCGCAGCCCGCCGCCCGCAGCGCGGCGGCCGTCGCGCGGTGCACGTCCAGCAGCCCGCCCGGATGGCCGGTGGCGAACAGCACCCGCCGCCCGTCCTCGGCCGCCTTGCGGAGGAAGGTCGCCGCCCGCTCCAGCGCCGCCACCGTCAGCTCCGGGTCGATGGTGTCCTGGCCCGCCCGGTGCTCCAGGTCGTCGCTGACGCCGCAGCGCTCGGCCATGACCGCCAGCACGTCCTGCTCGTCCGTCCACCGGTCGCCGAGCTCCACGCCCAGCCAGTACAGCCGGTCGCCCTGGGCGAGCCTGCGGTAGTGGTCGAGGTTGTTCTCCCGGGGAGTGGCCACGTGGCCCGCGATGCGCGTACGGACGAGGTGATCGATCAGCTCGGCGCGGCTGGGTGGTATCGGCATGGGCTCATTCTCCCCCGGTGAAGCGCGATGGACGTCGTGTCCATATGACCCGGCGGATCCTTCACTTCCGTACATGTGCGGAATCCGCCGTGCTGCCTACCCTCGGGTACGTCCCGGGGCGACCGCTCCGACGTCGACGCGATCGTGACCCGTCGGCGCCCCGTCCGTGATCCGAGAGGCCCCAGCATGAGCACCCCCGCCCCCCGTGAACCGCGTGGCCCGGTCGACTCCTCCCGCATCCCGCGCTACGCGGGCCCCGCGACCTTCGCCCGCCTGCCCCGCCTCGACGAGGTCGGCAGCGCCGACATCGCCGTCGTCGGCGTGCCGTTCGACACGGGCGTGTCCTACCGCCCGGGCGCCCGCTTCGGCGGCAACGCCATCCGCGAGGCCTCGCGCCTGCTGCGCCCGTACAACCCGGCCCAGGACGCGTCGCCCTTCGCCCTCGCGCAGGTCGCGGACGCCGGCGACATCGCCGCGAACCCGTTCAACATCGACGAGGCCGTCGAGACCATCGAGGCCGCGGCCGACGACATCCTGGGCACCGGCGCCCGCATGATGACCCTCGGTGGCGACCACACCATCGCGCTGCCCCTGCTGCGCTCGGTGGCCAAGAAGCACGGCCCCGTGGCCCTGCTGCACTTCGACGCCCACCTGGACACCTGGGACACCTACTTCGGCGCCGAGTACACCCACGGCACGCCGTTCCGCCGGGCCGTCGAGGAGGGCATCCTCGACACCTCCGCGCTGTCGCACGTCGGCACCCGCGGCCCGCTGTACGGCAAGAAGGACCTCACCGACGACGAGAAGATGGGCTTCGGCATCGTCACGTCCGCCGACGTGATGCGCCGCGGCGTCGACGAGATCGCCGACCAGCTGCGCCAGCGCGTCGGCGACCGCCCGCTCTACATCTCCATCGACATCGACGTCCTGGACCCGGCCCACGCGCCCGGCACCGGTACGCCCGAGGCCGGCGGTCTGACCTCCCGCGAGCTGCTGGAGATCCTGCGCGGACTGTCCTCCTGCAACCTGGTCTCCGCCGACCTGGTCGAGGTCGCCCCCGCGTACGACCACGCCGAGATCACCTCGGTCGCCGCCTCGCACGCGGCGTACGAGCTGACGACGATCATGTCGCGGCAGATCGCGGACGCGCGCGGCTGACGTCCGGGCGCCGGCAGGGGGTCGGCGCGTCCGGCGGGCCGGCGGTTCCGGCGGCGGTGTGAAGACCGCGTAAGTCCGGGGCCGCCGCGCGACAAGGGCGCGTCAGGACGCGGTCGCGGAGCGTGCCCGGGGCGGTTTGCTGAGGCGGTCATTCCCGCCGAGGCGGCCGCAACCGCCGCCGTGACCGCCGAAGGCCACCCCTCTGATGCCGCACCTGGCGACCGAAGCCCCCCGACAGGACCGACAGGACCTCCTCCTCCCGCCGCCCGCCGGCCGGCCGCCCCGGCGCCGCCGCCACCGCCGTGTGGCGGGCGGCGCCGTCGATCCCGCGCTGCTCCTGGCCTCCTTCCCGGACGCGCTGCGCAAGCTGCACCCGAGGGTGATGGTCCGGCACCCGGTGCTCTTCACCGTCGAGGTGGGCTCCGCCCTCACCACGGTCTCCGCCCTCCTCGACCCCTCCGTCTTCGCCTGGCTGATCAGCGTCTGGCTGTGGCTCACCGTCGTCTTCGCCAATCTCGCGGAGGCCGTCGCCGAGGGCCGCGGCAAGGCCCAGGCCGAGACGCTGCGCCGCACCCGCTCCACCACGACCGCGCGCCGGCTGCGCACCTGGCGGGTGAGCATGGACCGGCGCGACTGGGTGGAGGAGCGGGTCGCGGCCGGTGACCTGCGGCCGTACGACGTCGTGGTCGTCGAGGCGGGCGAGACGATCCCCGGCGACGGCGAGGTCGTCGACGGCGCCGCCGCGGTGGACGAGTCGGCCGTCACGGGCGAGTCCGCCCCCGTCGTCCGGGAGTCCGGCGGCGACCGCTCCGGCGTCACCGGCGGCACGACCGTACTGTCCGACCGGATCGTCGTCCGGATCACCTCACGGGCCGGCAGCACCTTCCTCGACCGCATGATCGGCCTGGTCGAGGGCACCAGCCGGCAGAAGACGCCCAACGAGCTGGCGCTCAACATCCTGCTCGCCTCGCTCACCGTGATCTTCATCCTGGCCGTCGTCTCGCTGCAGCCCATGGCCGGCTGGGCGGGCGCCCCGCAGAGCATCACCGTGCTCGTCGCGCTGCTCGTCACCCTCATCCCGACCACCATCGGCGCCCTGCTCTCCGCGATCGGCATCGCCGGCATGGACCGGCTCGTGCAGCGCAACGTCATCGCGCTCTCCGGACGGGCCGTGGAGGCCGCCGGTGACGTCGGCACGCTGCTGCTGGACAAGACCGGCACCATCACCCTCGGCAACCGCCGGGCGGCCTCCTTCGTGCCCGTCCAGGGCGTCACGCACGACCTGCTGGCCGACGCCGCCCAGCTCTCCTCGCTCGCCGACGAGACGCCCGAGGGCCGCTCCATCGTCGAGCTCGCCGAACACCACGGCATCCACCGCGCCGCCGCCGACTACGCGCACGGCCGCTTCGTGCCCTTCTCCGCCGGCACTCGGATGAGCGGGGTCGACTTCTCCTACGAGGGCGACTTCTGCCGCATCCGCAAGGGCGCGACCGACGCGGTGCTGCACTGGGTCCAGCGGCGCGGCGGCACGGTGCCCGAGGACGCCCGGTGGATCGCCGACTCCATCGCCGCGGGCGGCGGCACCCCGCTGCTCGTCGCGATCGAGGACCCCGGCGGCACCCGGGTGCTGGGCGCCGTCCACCTCAAGGACGTCGTCAAGCCGGGCATCGCCCAGCGCTTCGCCGAGCTGCGGGCCATGGGCATCAGGACCGTCATGGTCACCGGCGACAACCCGCTGACCGCCCGGGCCATCGCCGCCGAGGCGGGCGTCGACGACTACGTGGCCGAGGCCACCCCGGAGGCGAAGCTCGCCCGCATCCGCGAGGAACAGGCCGGCGGCAACCTCGTCGCCATGACCGGCGACGGCACCAACGACGCGCCCGCCCTGGCCCAGGCCGACGTGGGCGTGGCGATGAACAGCGGCACCTCGGCCGCCAAGGAGGCCGGCAACATGGTCGACCTCGACTCCGACCCCACCAAGCTCATCGAGATCGTCGAGGTCGGCAAGCAGCTGCTCATCACGCGCGGCGCGCTGACCACCTTCTCCATCTGCAACGACGTCGCCAAGTACTTCGCCATCGTCCCCGCGATGTTCGGCGGCGTGGCCGGCTACGAGGGCCTGGAGAAGCTCAACGTCATGGGCCTCCACAGCTCCACCTCGGCCATCGCCTCCGCGATCGTCTTCAACGCGCTCGTCATCGTCGCCCTGATCCCGCTCGCCCTGCGCGGCGTGCGCTACGCCCCCTCCTCCGCGCACGCGCTGCTGCGCCGGAACCTGGGCCTCTACGGCCTGGGCGGGCTGGTCGCGCCCTTCATCGGGATCAAGCTCATCGATCTCCTGATCCAGTACATCCCGGGCATGTGACGCGTACGCGACCGCCGATTTCATTGCGGCGGGATGAAATCCGCAGCCCACGGCGTTGGGGCCTTCCGTCGGAACAGGGGAGCGGGACAGCGGGAGGTCCGGGGTGGCGGCGAGGGATGCGACGGGACAAGGGTGGGCCAGGAGGCTCGCCGGGTACTGCTGGCGGTACCGCGGCGCGGTGCTGCTCGCGCTGGGCTCCTCCCTCGCCGGCATGGCCGTCATGGCGCTCGTCCCGCTCATACCCAAGCTGATCATCGACGACGTCATAGGCTCCGGCGAGCGGCCGCTCGCCCCCTGGGCCACGCTGCTGATCGTGGCCGCGGTCGTCGTCTACGGCCTCACGTACGTCCGCCGCTACTACGGCGGCAGGCTCGCCCTCGACGTTCAGCACGACCTGCGGACCGAGATGCACGCCTCTATCGCCCGGCTCGACGGCCGGCGGCAGGACGAGCTCTCCACCGGCCAGGTCGTCGGCCGGGCCACCAGCGACCTCCAGCTGATCCAGAGCCTGCTGTTCATGCTGCCGATGATGATCGGCAACATCCTGCTCTTCGTCATCTCCCTCATCGTGATGGCGGTGCTCTCGCCGCTGCTCACCGTGGTGGCCCTGGCGGTCGCCCCCGCGCTCTGGTTCCTCGCCCAGCGCAGCCGCGTCAAGGTCTTCCCGGCCACCTGGGTCGCCCAGGGACAGGCGGCGGCCGTGGCGGGCGTCGTGGACGGCGCCGTGACGGGCGTCCGCGTCGTCAAGGGCTTCGGCCAGGAGGCGCAGGAGTCCGGGAAGCTGCGCGAGGCCGGGCGGAGCCTGTTCGCCGCCCGGATGCGCACGATCCGGCTGAACTCGCGCTACACCCCCGCCCTGCAGGCGGTGCCCGCGCTCGGCCAGGTCGCCATGCTGGCGCTGGGCGGCTGGATGGCCACCCGCGGCCAGGTCACCCTCGGCACCTTCGTCGCCTTCTCCACCTACCTGGCGCAGCTCGTGGGCCCGGTGCGGATGCTGACCATGGTGCTCACCGTCGGCCAGCAGGCCCGCGCGGGCGTCGAGCGCGTACTGGAGCTCATCGACACCGAGCCCGTGGTGCGGGAGCGCGCCGGGGCGCGCGAGCTGCCCGAGGACGCCCCCGCCACCGTCGAGTTCGACGACGTGACCTTCGGCTACGACCCCGAGCGGCCCGTCCTGGCCGGCCTCAGCCTGCGCGTCGAGCCCGGCGAGACCCTGGCCGTCGTCGGCGCCTCCGGCAGCGGCAAGTCCACGCTCGCCCTGCTGCTGCCGCGCTTCTACGACGCCACCTCCGGCACGGTGCGGGTCGGCGGCCACGACGTGCGCGAGCTGACCCTGCCCTCCCTGCGGTCGGCGATCGGCCTGGTCCCTGAGGACAGCTTCCTGTTCTCCGACAGCATCCGCGACAACATCGCCTACGGCGTGCCGGACGCCACCGACGAGCAGGTCCGGGCGGCCGCGCGCGCCGCGCAGGCGGACGGCTTCATCTCGGCGCTGCCCGAGGGCTACGCCACCGAGGTCGGCGAGCAGGGATTGACCCTCTCCGGCGGCCAGCGCCAGCGCATCGCGCTCGCCCGCGCGATCCTCACCGACCCCCGGCTGCTCCTCCTGGACGACGCGACCTCCGCGGTCGACGCCCGCGTGGAGCACGAGATCCACGAGGCGCTGCGCGGCGTCATGGCGGGCCGTACGACCCTGCTGATCGCCCATCGCGCCTCCACCCTCGCCCTGGCCGACCGCATCGCCGTCCTCGACGGCGGCCGTCTCGTCGACGTCGGCACGGCGGAGGAGCTCGAGGAGCGCTGCGCGCAGTACCGGCGGCTGCTCACCGACCCCGAGGAGCTCGCGGGCGTCACCAAGGACCCCGCGGGCGCCGTGGCGGTCCTCGACGGCACGCCGGTGGCCGCCGCCGGGAACGGTCGTCCCGCCGGCCGCCGTGCGGTCGACGGGATCACGCCCGGCCTGTGGGTGCGCAAGGACGCCGGCGAGGCCGGGGCCGGCGCGGGCGCCGGGGCGCCCGCCACGCCCGAGCTGCTCGCCAAGGTCGCGGCGCTGCCGCCGGCCGACGACACCCCCGACGTCGACGAGGACGGCGCCGCGCGGCCCGAGGAGTCGTACGGGCTGCGCCGCCTGCTGCGCGGCTTCGGGGCGCCCCTGGCCGTCAGCCTGCTGCTGGTGGCCGTCGACGCGCTGGCGGGCCTGCTGCTGCCCGTCCTGATCCGGCACGGCATCGACCAGGGCGTCCAGCGCCTGGCGCTCGGCGCGGTCTGGGCGGCCTCCGGGCTCGCCCTGCTGGTGGTGCTCGTCCAGTGGGCGGCGCAGATCGGCGAGACGCGGCTGACCGGACGCACGGGCGAGCGGGTGCTCTACTCGCTGCGCGTGAAGATCTTCGCCCAGTTGCAGCGGCTCGGCCTGGACTACTACGAGCGCGAGCTCACCGGCAAGATCATGACCCGGATGACGACGGACATCGACGCCATGTCGACGTTCCTGCAGACCGGTCTGGTCACCGCCGTGGTCTCCGTCCTCACCTTCTTCGGCATACTCGTCGCGCTCGTCGTCCTCGACGCCCAGCTGGCCCTCGTCGTCCTCGCCACCCTGCCGCCGCTGGTCGTCGGCACGGTCGTCTTCCGCCGGAAGAGCGTCGCGGCGTACGAGCTCGCCCGCGAGCGGGTCGGCCTGGTCAACGCCGACCTCCAGGAGGGCGTGGCCGGGCTGCGGATCGTGCAGGCCTTCCGCCGGGAGGCCGCGGGCGGCCGGCGGTTCGCCGACCGCAGCGCCTCCTACCGCGAGGCGCGGGTGCGCGGCCAGTTCCTGATCTCGGTGTACTTCCCGTTCGTGCAGCTGCTGTCGTCCGTGGCGTCGGCCGCGGTGCTGATCGTCGGCGCGGGCCGGGTGGAGCAGGGCACGCTGACGGCGGGCGCCCTGGTGGCCTACCTCCTCTACATCGACCTGTTCTTCGCCCCCGTCCAGCAGCTGTCCCAGGTCTTCGACGGCTACCAGCAGGCCACCGTCTCCCTCGGCCGGGTGCAGGAGCTGCTGCGCGAGCCGACGACGACCCCGGTGGCCGCGGAGCCGTACGAGGTGCGGAAGCTGAGCGGCGAGGTCGTCTTCGACGACGTGCGCTTCCGGTACGCGGGCGCCGACGGTGACGCGCCCGCGCTGGACGGCGTCCGGCTGACCGTTCCGGCGGGCCAGACGGTGGCGTTCGTCGGCGAGACGGGCGCCGGCAAGTCCACGCTGGTCAAGCTGGTCGCCCGGTTCTACGACCCGGTGTCCGGCGCGGTGCGCGTGGACGGGCGCGACCTGCGCGGGCTGGAGCCCGTCGCGTACCGGCACCGGCTCGGCGTCGTCCCGCAGGAGCCGTACCTCTTCCCCGGCACGGTGCGCGACGCGATCGCCTACGGGCGGCCGGACGCGAGCGACGCGGAGGTCGAGGCGGCGGCACGGGCGGTGGGGGCGCACGAGATGATCGCCACGCTGGACGGCGGCTATCTCCACGCCGTCAGCGAGCGCGGCCGCAACCTCTCCGCGGGCCAGCGGCAGCTGATCGCCCTGGCCCGGGCCGAACTGGTCGACCCCGACGTCCTGTTGCTGGACGAGGCCACGGCGGCCCTGGACCTCGCGACCGAGGCCCTGGTCAACGAGGCGACGGACCGGCTGGCCGGGCGCCGCACGACCCTGGTGGTGGCCCACCGGCTGACCACCGCGGCCCGCGCGGACCGGGTGGTCGTCCTGGACCGCGGCCGGGTGGTCGAGGACGGCACCCACACCGAGCTGCTGGCGCTGGACGGCCACTACGCGCGGCTGTGGCGGACGTTCAAGGGCGAGACCGTCCCGGCCTGAGCGTCAGCGGGGCCGCAGCACCATCAAGATCGAATTCCTTCCCCGCTGACTCTGGCGTGGCGCACGGTACCCCCGGTAGGTTCGCGGCGACCTTTGCGAACCCAGGGGAGGGCGTATGCGCAAGGCACTCAGAGCGCTGCTGGCACTGACGATGTCCATAGGGACGGTCGGTGCCGGCAGCGCGGCGGCAGGGGCGGCGACCGACGCCGGCACCGTGCCGGACATCAAGGAGCGCGTCCTGAAGATTCCGGGGATGAGCTTCGTCGAGGAGAAGCCCTACGAGGGCTTCCGCTACCTCGTCCTGAACTACAAGCAGCCGGTGGACCACCGGAACCCGGCCAAGGGGACGTTCGAGCAGCGCTTCACCCTGCTGCACAAGTCCACCGACCGGCCCACGGTGTTCTTCACCTCCGGCTACAACGTCAACACCACCCCGTCGCGCAGCGAGCCGGCCCGGATCGTCGACGGCAACCAGGTGTCGATGGAGTACCGCTTCTTCACCCCGTCGCGGCCCCAGCCCGCCGACTGGTCGAAGCTCGACATATGGCAGGCCGCCAGCGACCAGCACCGCCTCTTCCAGGCGCTCAAGCCGGTCTACAACAAGAACTGGCTGGCCACCGGCGGCAGCAAGGGCGGCATGACGGCCACCTACTTCCGTCGCTTCTACCCGAACGACATGAACGGCACCGTCGCCTACGTCGCGCCCAACGACGTCGACAACAACGAGGACTCGGCCTACGACCGGTTCTTCGCGAACGTCGGCGACAAGGCCTGCCGCACCCAGCTCAACTCGGTGCAGCGCGAGGCGCTGGTCCGCCGCGACGAGATCGTCGCCCGCTACCAGAAGTGGGCCGACGCCAACGGCAAGACGTTCAAGGTCGTCGGCAGCGCCGACAAGGCCTACGAGAACGTCGTCCTGGACCTCGTGTGGGCGTTCTGGCAGTACCACCTGCAGAGCGACTGCAAGACCGTCCCGGCCACCAAGGCGTCCACGGACGACCTCTACAAGTTCATCGACGAGATCTCCGGCTTCGACGGCTACACCGACCAGGGCCTCGAGAAGTTCACGCCGTACTACTACCAGGCCGGCACCGAACTGGGCGCGCCGACCTTCAAGTCGCCCCACCTCAAGGGCCTGCTGCGGTACCCCGGCATCTACTCGCCGCGCAACTACGTGCCGCGTGACATACCGATGAGCTTCCGCAAGGGCTCGATGACCGACGTCGACCGCTGGGTGCGCGAGGACAGCACGCGCATGCTCTTCGTCTACGGTCAGAACGACCCGTGGAGCGCCGAGCCGTTCCGTCTCGGCCGGAACGCCGAGAAGCGGCACGACTACCGCTTCTTCGCCCCGGGCGGCAACCACGGCACCAAGATCGCCGACCTGGTCGCCGACGAGCGGGCCAAGGCGACCGCCGAGGTCCTGCGCTGGGCCGGTGTGGCCCCCGCCGCCGTCCAGAAGGACGACCGCGAGGCCAAGCCGCTGGCGCCGTTCAACTCCAAGCTCGACCGCAAGGACGTGGAGCGCCGCTCCAGCCTGCGTCCGTAGCACCCCGGCAGGACCGGCAGGACCGTCAGACCGGTAGGCGGCGGGCGCACCCCACGGGTGCCCCGCCGCCGATCTGTACGTACAGGTCGGTGCCCGGCGGGCAGTCCTCACGGTCGCGCGCGGCCCGCTCCACGCGGAACTCGGGGGCGTGGTCGCCGGCGCCGTCGCAGGCGGTCTCCTTCACCACGCCGTGCCGCTCGGTGTAGACGCAGTCCCCCGGCACGGTCAGCGGTCCGCCGCCCCTGCCGGGGTCGCCCGGGTGCGGCGGCCGCAGGTTGCGCATGCAGGCGTAGCCCTCGGGGACGCTCTCCGACTCCGACGTCCCCGCGTCGACCGCCGTGATGTGCAGGACGAAGTCCGTGGTGTCGGGGCAGCGCGGGCCGCCCTCGCGCGGGCCGTAGTAGCGGGCCAGGACGCTCGCCGCCGCCTGGTCGCTCCCGCAGTCCACCTCGGCGAAGGCGGGCACGCCACGGCCCGTGCACGCGCCGCGGGCCAGGAACGCGGCCCCGCCCCGCGGCCCGGCGGGCGTGACGGCCTCCCCGCCCTGGGCGACGGTCTCCGATCCGGCCCGGCCGGCCGCCTGGCAGCCGGTGAGCGCGTAGGAGCCGTACAGCACGGCGAGCGCGAACAGCGCCCGCGGCAGCGCTCGATGGCGCATGGTCTCCCCCAACCCACCCTACGGGCGTCCAGAGTTACCCGACGGCCACCGGCGCACACCAGGCGTGCGGGAGGCTTCGCGGAGGGTGACCGCGCGCCCCCGGGCCGGGCGGAACCGGCCGGTCGCCGGTCGCCGGGCATCCGCCACCGGTGCGTCGGAGGGGGTGCACCGGCGGCGGCGTGCCGCCGTCCGCAGGCGGCGGAGAGGGCGGTCGGCGACGCGGCCAGCGGCGGAGCCGACACCGCTCTGCGGAACCCGGAGGCAGCACGCCCGTTGGACGGGACGCGCGCCGGAGCGGTTCCGCCGGCCACGCGCGCTCCGGGCCCGTGGGAGGGGCCGCCGGAGGGCCGCCGCGGGGTCAGCCCGCGGCGCGGCGCGGCCCCCGGACGCCGCGCGCCCGGCCCAGCCGCATGGTGGGGCGGAGGGCGAGCAGCCCGGCCCGCGGGGCGAGCCGCCGGACCATGGCGAAGACCGAGTCGGTGCGGGAGCGGTCGCTGTCCAGCACGGTGAAGAGGTTGACGCCGAGGTAGAAGGTGACCGCCGCGTTGGCCAGGTCCCGGGGCGGCATCAGCCGGCCCAGCGGGGTGCCCCCGATGACCCGCTCCAGGGTCTCCTCCATGAACGCCAGCCACGGCTCGACCCGCGTCCGGATCTCCTCGCGCAGCTCCGGCTTGGCGACCGCCGCGGCGACGAGCTCGGACAGCAGGGTGATGTGACCGCCTTCGAGGTCGTCGCGGTACACGCGGGTGGCCGCCTCGGCCAGCTCCTCCAGGGTGCGGGCGCCGCCCACGGTGGCGGTGTGCCGCTCCATCCGCTCGGCGGAGGACCGGTCCAGGGCGGCGAACAGCAGGGGATCGACGCCGCCGAAGTGATAGAAGACCAGGGCGGAGTTGACGCCGGCCTCCCGGGCGATGGTCCGCGCGCTGGCCTTGCCGTACCCCTGGGTCCGCAGCACCGCGCCCGCCGCCGTGATCAGCCGTTCCCTGGTCTCCACCGACATGAGCCGCCCCCTCGACGAGCGTTCATCATACGGTTCACGGGCCCGGGCGGCCGGGCGCGGGGGCGGGCCCGCGCACCGGTCAGAAACTGCGCTCCGGCCACTGCTCGCGCAGCAGCCGGACGGTCTCGTGGATGGCCGGGCGGCGGGCCGCCCCCGCGCGCCAGTAGGCGAACAGCCGCCGGGTGGGGGTGGGTTCGAGGGGCACCGCCCGTACGCCGACGGGGAGCTGCCCGCGGCCGAGCCGGGGCACCAGCGCGATGCCGAGGCCGGCCGCGACGAGGGCGACCTGGGTGTGGTTCTCGGCCACCTGGTAGGCGAGGTCCGGCTCGCTGCCGGCACCGCGCAGCGTGCGCACCAGCCAGTCGTGGCAGACCGTGCCGGGCGGCTGGCAGACCCAGCGCCGGTGCGTCAGGTCCCGCGCGCCCAACGACTCCCGCCCGGCGAGCGGATGGTCCTCCGGCACCAGCACGTCGCACACGTCGTCGCCGATCCGCACCCGCTCCAGGCCGTCGGGCGCGGGCAGCGGCTCGGAATCCCACTCGAACGCCACCGCCAGGTCGAGGGCGCCCCGCGCCACCAGGCCGATGGACAGGTGCGGGTCGATCTCGGACAGCCGGGCGTCCAGGGTGGGGTGGGCGCGGCCGAGCGCGGCCAGCACGCCCGGCATCAGCCCACGGGCCGCCGACGCGAACGCCCCGACCACCAGCCGGCCCGTGGGCTGCCCGCGCCGCTCCTCCAGATCGGTCTCGGCCCGTTCGACCAGGGCCAGCAGCTCCCGCGCGGTCTCCGTGAGCCGTACCGCGGCGTCGGTCAGCACCACCCCGCGCCCCCGGCGCTCCAGCAGGGTGGTGCGGGTCTCCCGCTCCAGCTTGGTGATCGACTGCGACACGGCGGACGGTGTGTATCCGAGCGCGACGGCCGCCGCGCTCACCGAACCGTGCACGGAGACGGCGTGCAGCGCGCGCAGTCGCGACAGGTCCAGCATCAGGTCAACCCCCCTGTGGATTCAGCATCGCTGAATCCCATCATGAAGAATCGCGCGCTGGTGCTACAGGGTCGTGAACGATCACGCTGGTCGCATGCGTCCACCGCACATAGCCCTCGCCGTCGCCGTCGCGGCCCTGTGGGGCGTCAACTTCGTCGTGATCGATGTCGGCCTCGACCACTTCCCGCCGCTGCTCTTCTGCGCGCTGCGCTTCCTCGTGGCCGCGCTGCCCGCCGTCCTCTTCGCCGGGCCGCCGCCCGTGCGGTGGCGCTGGATCATCGGGGTCGGGCTGGCGCTGGGCGTCGGGAAGTTCGGTCTGCTCTTCGTCGGCATGCGGAGCGGCGCCCCGGCCGGGCTGTCCTCGCTCGTGCTCCAGTCACAGGCGGTCTTCACCGCCCTCTTCGCGATCCTCGCCCTGGGTGAGCGCCCCGGCAGGGTCCGGCTGGCCGGCATGGCCGTGGCCGCGGCGGGCATCGTCCTCGCCGCCGTCGACGAGAGCGCCTCGGGGCCGCTCCTGGGCTTCGTCCTGGTCGTCGTCGCGGCGGCCTGCTGGGGCGTCTCCAACGTCCTGACCCGCAAGGCCGCGCCCGCCGACGGGCTGCGCTTCACCATCTGGATCAGCACCGTGCCGGTGCTGCCGCTCCTCGCGCTCTCGCTCCTCTTCGAGGGGCCGGAGGCCGACGCCGAGGCCCTGCGCTCGCTGGACCTCTCCGGGGCGGGCGCCCTGCTGTTCGTCGCCTGGGTCAGCACCCTCCTGGGCTTCGGCGCCTGGAGCTTCCTGCTGCGCTCCTACGACGCTTCGTCCGTCGCCCCCTTCACCCTGCTGGTGCCGGTCTTCGGCATGACCTCGGCGGCGCTGCTGCTGGGGGAGACGCCCGGGCCGCTGCGGCTGTGCGCGGCGGTGCTGCTGGTGGGCGGGGTCGCCGTCACCTCCCTCGCGGGGCGGCGGCGACCAGTCCCCGCAGATACTCGGCCCCCGGCCCCGCCAGCTGGGCGAACTCGGCCACCTGCGGGTGCCACCGCTTCTCGTACTCCCAGCACAGCCAGCCGTCCCACCCCGCCCGGCTGAGCGCCCCCACGCACGCGCCCAGTGGCAGCACCCCCGTGCCCAGCTGCAAGGGGGTGCTGTCGTCGGCCGACCCGACGTCCTTGACCTGGACGTAGCCCAGGTGCGGGGCCAGCGCGGGGAAGCTGGCGGCGGGCTCCTCGCCGGCCCGCCAGGTGTGCAGCACGTCCCACAGCGCCCCGACGCTGCCGTGTCCCACCGGCCCCAGCACGCGTACGGCGTCCTGGGCGCGGGGGTGCGAGTCGTGGGTCTCCAGCAGGACGCGCACGCCCGTGTCGGCGGCCAGCGGCGCGATCGTCCCCAGCCGCCGCGCGGCCGCCTCGTCGGCCTCGGCCGCGGGCCGCTCGCCGCCGCCGGGGAACACCCGGACGTACCCGGCCCCCAGGTCGCCGGCGAGCCGCACCAGGCCGTCCAGCTCGGCCAGCACCGGCTCGTCGGGCCCGGCGGCGGCCACGCGCGCGTACCCGGCCACCGCCAGGACCGCCACGCCCGCCTCCGCGAACGCGGCGGCCGCCGCGGCCCGCGTCCCCGGTGGCACGCCGGGGTGCACGGGCTCCTCGGGGTGGGCCCGCAGCTCCACCCCGTCGTAGCCGTGGGTCGTCGCGAGCCGCACCACGTCGCTCAGCGGCAGCCCGGGTGTTCCGAGAGTGGAGAAGGCCAGCTTCATGCTGAGCGGTTTCCCCGCCGGGCCGCGGGAAATGCCCTTCCTGTCGAAGTCGGGCCCGCACCGGGGACGGGAGGCGCGCGCATGGCGGCACCGGAGGACGGGACGGCGCGCGGACGGACCAGGGACGTCCGTGTCGCCGTGAACGGCGCGACCGGCCGGATGGGCCATCGCCAGCACCTCGTGCGCTCCCTCCTCGCCCTCCGCGCGGCCGGCGGCGTCCCGCTCGGCGACGGCACCGCGCTGCGGCCCGAACCACTCCTCGTCGGCCGCGACGGCGGCAGGCTGGCGGCGCTCGCCGCCCGGCACGGCGTCGAGGGGTGGTCCACCGACCTCGACACCGTCCTGTCCGACCCCGCCGTGACGGTCTACTTCGACGCCCAGGCCACCGCCGTCCGGCCCGCGGCCCTGCGCCGGGCCATCGCCGCGGGCAAGCACGTCTACTGCGAGAAGCCGGTCGCCGGCGGGCACGCGGAGGCCCTGGAGCTGGCCCGCCTCGCCCGGGCCGCCGGCGTCCGGCACGGCGTCGTCCAGGACAAGCTCTTCCTGCCCGGGCCGCGCAAGCTCCGCCGCCTCCTCGACGCGGGCTTCTTCGGCCGGGTGCTGTCGGTGCGCGGGGAGTTCGGCTACTGGGTCCTCGAGGGTGATGGGGAGCCCGCCCAGCGGCCCTCGTGGAACTACCGCGCCCAGGACGGCGGCGGCATGGCCGCCGACATGTTCCCCCACTGGGAGTACCTGCTGCGCGAGCTCTTCGGCCCGGTGCGGACCGTGCAGGCGCGCCTGGCGACCCACATCGGCCGCCGCTGGGACGAGCGGGGCCGGCCCTACGAGGCCACCGCCGACGACGCCGCCTACGCCGTCCTGGAGCTGGAGGGCGGCATCGTCGCGCAGTTCGCCTCCTCCTGGGCGGTCCGGGTGCACCGGGACGAGCTGCTGGAGCTCCAGGTCGACGGGACGGACGGCTCGGCGGTGGCCGGGCTGCGGCGCTGCCGGATCCAGCCGCGGTCGGCCACGCCCCGGGCCGTGTGGGACCCCGACGTGCCGTCCGGCGAGGACTTCCGCGCCCGCTGGTACGAGGTGCCGGACGCCCCCGGGGACGACGCCAACGCCTTCAGGGCGCAGTGGGAACTCTTCCTGCGGCACGTCGCGCTGGGCACCCCGTGGTCCCACGACCTGTTCGCCGGCGCGCGCGGCGTCCACCTCGCCGAGCTCGCCGGCCGGTCCTCCCGCGAGGGCCGGCGGCTGGCCGTGCCGGAGCCGGCCCCGTGATCCGGCTGCCGGACGCCTCCGGGCGGCTGCGCCCGTACGTCCCCGGGCCCGCGCGGCCGGTGCCGCCCGGCCCGCCGCCGCGCGACCGGCTCCTGCTGGCCGCCGCCCACGTCGTGGCCGACCCGGCCGGTGGCGCCGCCGCCCTGGACTGGGACGCCATGCTCGCCTTCCGCCGTCATCTGTGGGCCCACGGGCTGGGCGTCGCCGAGGCCATGGACACCGCCCAGCGCGGCATGGGCCTGGACTGGGACACCGCGGCCGAACTGATCCGGCGCTCGGCGGCCGAGGCCGCGGCCGTCGGCGGCCGGATCGTCTGCGGCGCGGGCACCGACCACCTCGTGCCGCCGTACGGCACGCTCGCGGACGTCGTGGCCGCCTACGAGCGGCAGCTGGAGGCCGTGGAGGCGGCGGGCGCGCCGGCCGTCGTCATGGCCTCCCGCGCCCTGGCCGCCGTCGCCCGCGGGCCCGACGACTACGAGCGGGTCTACGGGCGGCTGACGCGCCAGACGGAACGGCCGGTGATCCTCCATTGGCTCGGCCCGATGTTCGATCCGGCCCTGGCGGGCTACTGGGGCGCCGACGACCTCGACGCCGCCACGGAGACCCTGCTGCGGATCGTCCGCGCCCGCCCCGGCAAGGTCGCCGGAGTGAAGGTCTCGCTCCTGGACGCCGGCCGCGAGCGGGCGCTGCGGCGGCGGCTGCCGCCGGGGGTGCGCTGCTTCACCGGCGACGACCTCCACTACCCCGCGCTGATCGAGGGCGAGGACGGCCGGCACAGCGACGCCCTGCTGGGCGTCCTCGACCCGCTGGGGCCGTGGGCCGCGCACGCCGCGCGTCTCCTCGACGCCGGCGACCGGGGCGGTTTCCGGGCGGCGCTGGATGCGACGGTCCCGCTGGCCCGGCACCTCTTCGCGCCGCCCACGCGCTTCTACAAGACGGGCATCGTCTTCCTGGCGTGGCTCTCCGGCCACCAGCGGCACTTCGTGATGCCCGGCGGGCTGCACACCGCGCGGACGGTGCCCCACCTGGCCCGGGCGTACGAACTGGCCGACGGGCTCGGTCTCTTCCCCGACCCCGGCCGCGCGCGGGACCGGATGGCCCGCTGGCTGGCGGCCCAGGGGGTGAGGGAGTGAGCGGAATGCTGGATTCCGATATCGCGCGGTTCAGCCTCAACCAGCGGACGATCCGGCAGTGGTCGCTGCCCGAGCTGGTGGCGGGCTGCGCGGCGGCCGGGGTGCGGGCCGTCGGACTGTGGCGGGAACCGGTGCGGGAGTACGGCGTCGCGGCCGCGGCCCGGCTGGTGCGCGGCGCCGGACTGACCGTCAGCACCCTGTGCCGAGGGGGCTTCCTCACGGCGGCCGGCCCCGCCGGGCGGGCCCGCGCGCTGCGGGACAACCGGGCCGCCGTCGAGGAGGCGGCGGAGGTCGGCGCCGGCGTCCTGGTGCTGGTGGCGGGCGGACTGCCGGCGGGCGACCGGGACCTGGCCGGCGCGCGGGAACGGCTGGCCGACGCCCTGGCCGAACTGGGGCCGTACGCGGCCGGTCGCGGAGTGCGGCTCGCGATCGAGCCGCTGCACCCGATGTTCGCCTCCGACCGGTGCGTGGTCTCCACCCTCGGGCAGGCCCTCGACCTCGCCGAGCGCTTCCCGTCCGGCCAGGTGGGCGTGGTCGTGGACACGTACCACCTGTGGTGGGACGACACGGTGGGGCGGCAGCTCGTCCGGGCGGGGGAGGGCGGCCGGATCGCCGCCTTCCAGCTCGCCGACTGGGTCACGCCGCTGCCGGAGGGCGCGCTGCTCGGCCGGGGGCAGCTGGGCGACGGGTGCGTGGACCTGCGGTGGTTCCGCGAGCGGGTGGAGGCGGCGGGCTACGCCGGACCCGCCGAGACGGAGATCTTCAGCCCCGCGCTCTGGGCCCGCGACGGCGCGGAGGTGCTGGCCGAGATCCTGGGGCGATATCGCACGCATGTGCTGTGACCTGGGGTTCGGGACTCTGGGTAACGGAATCATAACGCCTCGGAATCGGTGCAACCCTTCGCGGCTCCGGAGGGTCGTTATGAACATCAGGCTTCCCGGGGAGGGATCCGGGGGGATTCAGGGGAAGCCGGTTCCGGGGGGAACCCGAGGGGCCCGGTCGTCGGACCGGGCCCCTCGAATCTTTGCCGCCCGCCTCGCCGTTCACCTCCGGGAGAAGGGTTGTCCACAGGCCCGAACGCCTGTCGGACCGCGACGGTACTGTCGGGTCATGGCGCAACTGGCTGTGGTCGAAGGGGTTCTCGAGCGGATCACCTACGCCAACGAGGAGAACGGCTACACCGTCGCCCGCGTCGACACCGGGCGCGGCGGGGGCGATCTCCTCACGGTGGTCGGCTCGCTGCTCGGCGCCCAGCCGGGCGAATCGCTGCGCATGGAGGGCCGCTGGGGCTCCCACCCGCAGTACGGCAAGCAGTTCACCGTCGAGAACTACACGACCGTCCTGCCCGCCACGATCCAGGGCATCCGCCGCTATCTGGGCTCGGGCCTCATCAAGGGCGTCGGGCCGCGCATCGCCGACCGCATCGTCAGCCACTTCGGCACCGACACGCTCGACGTCATCGAGGGCGATCCCCGGCGCCTGATCGAGGTGCCGGGGCTGGGCCCCAAGCGCACCCGGTCGATCGGCGACGCCTGGGAGGAGCAGAAGGCCATCAAGGAGGTCATGGTCTTCCTCCAGGGCGTCGGCGTCTCCACCTCCATCGCCGTGCGCATCTACAAGCAGTACGGCGACGCCTCGATCTCCGTCGTCCGCAACCAGCCCTACCGCCTCGCCGCCGACGTCTGGGGCATCGGCTTCCTCACCGCGGACCGCATCGCGCGGTCCGTGGGCATCCCGCACGACAGCCCCGACCGGGTCAAGGCGGGGCTCCAGTACGCCCTGTCGCAGTCCACCGACCAGGGGCACTGCTTCCTGCCGGAGGAGCGGCTCATCGCGGACGCGGTGAAGCTGCTCCAGGTGGACACCGGTCTCGTCATCGACTGCCTCGCCGAACTGGCCGCGGACGAGGAGGGCGTGGTGCGCGAGAGCGTGCCGGGGCCCGACGGGGGAGAGCCGGTCACCGCCGTCTATCTGGTGCCCTTCCACCGCGCCGAGCTCTCCCTGGCCGGGCAGCTGACGCGGCTGCTGCGCACCGGGGAGGACCGCCTGGCCGCCTTCCGCGACGTCGACTGGGACAAGGCCCTGACCTGGCTCGCGACGCGGACGGGGGCCGAGCTGGCCGAGGAACAGCGGCAGGCGGTCCGGCTCGCGCTCACCAGCCGGGTCGCGGTCCTCACCGGCGGTCCCGGCTGCGGCAAGTCCTTCACGGTCCGCTCCGTGGTGGAGCTCGCCCGGGCCAAGAAGGCCAAGGTGGTGCTGGCCGCGCCCACCGGGCGGGCGGCCAAGCGGCTCTCCGAGCTCACGGGCGCGGAGGCCTCCACCGTCCACCGGCTGCTGGAGCTCAAGCCCGGCGGCGACGCGGCCTACGACCGGGACCGCCCCCTGGACGCCGACCTCGTCGTGGTCGACGAGGCCTCCATGCTGGACCTCCTGCTGGCCAACAAGCTGGTCAAGGCCGTGGCCCCGGGCGCCCATCTGCTCCTCGTCGGGGACGTGGACCAGCTGCCGTCGGTGGGCGCCGGCGAGGTGCTGCGCGATCTGCTGGCGGCGGGCGGCCCGGTCCCGGCGGTCCGGCTCACCCGGATCTTCCGGCAGGCGCAGCAGTCCGGCGTGGTGACCAATGCACACCGCATCAACTCCGGTACGCCCCCGCTCACCCAGGGCATGACCGATTTCTTCCTCTTCGCCGAGGAGGACACCGAGGAGGCCGGCCGGCTCACCGTGGACGTGGCCGCCCGGCGCATCCCCGCCCGGTTCGGGCTGGACCCGCGCCGGGACGTCCAGGTGCTGGCCCCGATGCACCGCGGCCCGGCGGGCGCCGGCACGCTCAACGGCCTGCTCCAGCAGGCCATCACGCCCGCCCGGCCCGATCTGCCCGAGCGGCGCTTCGGTGGCCGGGTGTTCCGGGTGGGCGACAAGGTCACCCAGATTCGCAACAACTATGAAAAGGGACAGAACGGCGTCTTCAACGGCACGGTCGGGGTGGTCACCGCGCTGGACCTCGTCGAACAGCGGCTGACCGTGCGCACGGACGAGGACGAGGAGGTCGGGTACGACTTCGACGAGCTCGACGAACTCGCCCACGCCTACGCGGTCACCATCCACCGCTCCCAGGGCAGCGAGTATCCGGCCGTGGTGATCCCTGTCACCACGGGGGCCTGGATGATGCTGCAGCGCAACCTGCTGTACACGGCGGTCACCAGGGCCAAGCGGCTCGTGGTGCTGGTGGGGTCCCGAAGGGCCCTGGGCCAGGCGGTCCGCACGGTGTCCGCGGGCAGACGCTTCACCGCGCTCGATCACCGGCTCGCGAGGGATCCTGGAAGGGGTGCCGGAGGTGGTCTTCGTCTCTGAACGGTTTACCAATGCGGGCGAAGGGGGCAGGATGGGCAGGCTGGGCGGCACTGAGTGCCGCACATAGGCCCTATGGCCGACCCCGAGTGCACGTACATCGTCCAAATGGGGGAAGGTAGGGGTAGTCAGGGCACCTCGAAGAAGAGGCACAACGTCGGTGAGGGATGACGTGAGCGACAACTCTGTAGTAGTGCGGTACGGGGACGGCGAGTACAGCTACCCGGTGGTCGACAGCACTGTCGGCGACAAGGGCTTCGACATCGGCAAGCTGCGTGCCCAGACCGGTCTGGTGACCCTGGACTCCGGCTATGGCAACACCGCCGCCTATAAATCCGCGATCACCTACCTCGACGGTGAGCAGGGCATCCTGCGCTACCGCGGGTACCCGATCGAGCAGCTGGCCGAGCGCAGCTCGTTCCTCGAGACCGCGTTCCTGCTGATCAACGGCGAGCTGCCCACCGTCGACGAGCTGGCGACCTTCAAGGGTGAGATCACCCAGCACACCCTGCTGCACGAGGACGTCAAGCGGTTCTTCGACGGCTTCCCGCGCGACGCCCACCCGATGGCCATGCTGTCCTCCGTGGTCAGCGCGCTGTCGACGTTCTACCAGGACAGCCACAACCCGTTCGACGAGCAGCAGCGTCACCTGTCCACGATCCGGCTGCTGGCCAAGCTGCCGACGATCGCGGCCTACGCGTTCAAGAAGTCGATCGGCCACCCGATCGTCTACCCGCGCAACGACCTCGGCTACGTCGAGAACTTCCTGCGCATGACCTTCTCGGTGCCCGCCGCGGAGTTCGAGCTGGACCCGGTCGTCGTCAGCGCCCTGGACAAGCTGCTGATCCTCCACGCCGACCACGAGCAGAACTGCTCCACCTCGACCGTGCGCCTGGTCGGCTCCTCGCAGGCCAACCTCTTCGCGTCGATCTCCGCCGGCATCAACGCCCTGTGGGGCCCCCTCCACGGTGGCGCCAACCAGGCGGTGCTGGAGATGCTGGAGTCCATCCAGGCCTCCGGCGGCGACGTCGACGCCTTCATCCGCAAGGTGAAGAACAAGGAGGACGGCGTCCGCCTGATGGGCTTCGGGCACCGGGTCTACAAGAGCTTCGACCCCCGCGCGAAGATCATCAAGGCCGCGGCGCACGACGTCCTCTCCGCGCTGGGCAAGAGCGACGAGCTGCTCGACATCGCGCTCAAGCTCGAGGAGCACGCCCTCAGCGACGAGTACTTCGTCTCGCGCAACCTCTACCCGAACGTGGACTTCTACACCGGTCTGATCTACCGGGCCATGGGCTTCCCGTCCGAGATGTTCACCGTGCTCTTCGCGCTCGGCCGGCTGCCCGGCTGGATCGCCCAGTGGCACGAGATGATCAAGGAGCCGGGTTCCCGCATCGGCCGTCCGCGCCAGATCTACACGGGCATCGTCGAGCGCGACTTCGTGCCGGTCGAGCAGCGCTGACCCGCCGCACCCGCAGCACGTCCGAGGCGCCCCGCACCACATGGTGCGGGGCGCCTCGCCGTACACGGTCCCGGTGAAGGATGCCCAGGAATATGTGAAAAGCGCCCCGCCTCCGATCCCCCCACGGGTCGGAGCGAGGCGCTTTCCTGCCCCGGCGCGGATTCCCCCCACGGGATCCGGCCGGGAGCCGACGGACGCGATCTGCCGGGACGCGTACGTACGGGAGGGCCGCTCAAAGCTCCCCGGGTACGTGTCCCGGCCACGCGTAGCCGGTCCGTCCCCCAAGACGATCCAGCACTGCCCGGTTAGACCAATGTCCCCCCGTGATGGTTACCTGCCAATCGCTGTGATCTAGGTCTCCCGGGGTGGGGTGTCCGGCGGGGTGGTTCAGGCGCGGCCGACGAGCTCGTAGCCGGCCTCGTCCACGGCGGCGCGGACGGCCTCGTCGTCGAGGTCGGCGCCGGCGGTGACGGTGACCAGGCCCGTGGCCGCCACGGCCTGGACCGAGGTGACGCCGGCGATCGCGGAGACCTCCTCGGTCACGGCGGACTCGCAGTGGCCGCAGGTCATGCCGGTCACCTTGTAGACGGTGGTGGTCATGGTGCACTCCTCGGTAGGGAAGACGTTCGCGTGCCGTGGTGGCGACAGGGAGAAGACTACCCCCCGGGGGTATCTCCGGGGGGTGAGGGTGAGGGGAAATACGCCGCGGGCCTCAGGCGCGCGGGCGGCGGTTGCGGTTGCCGGGCCGGGCGGCGACCCAGTGCCGGATGGTGTCCGCGAACCAGTACGGCTTCCCGTTCTCGTGGAGGTCGGGGGCGGGCAGCATCCCGTGCTTCCGGTACGAGCGCACCGTGTCGGTCTGCACGCCGATGTGCGCCGCGATCTCTCTGTAGGACCAGAGTCGACGGTCGGTCATCTCTCGCGCCTCTCCGCCGCGCCACGGCCACGGAGGGGGGTCCGTTGGGGGAGCCGGGGCGCGCCTTGCTGATCGTCAGCCTGTCCCCGGCCAACGACGCACGGTGATCAAGCGGGTGGGGCTGTCGGCCTCCTGTGACGGAAGGCTCGCGCGGATGTGACGCTCGTTACAGGAAGATGACTCAGTAACGAAGGTGATGGAGAGGACCCGCCGCCTCAGCCCACGTCCGCCAGCCGCACCGGACGCCGCTCGCGCCGCGAGACCTCGCAGGCCTCGGCGATGTGCAGCGCGCGCAGCCCCTCGGCGCCGGGACAGGGGCTCGGTCCGCCCTCCCGCACCGCCCGGACGAACGCCGCCAGCTCGGCCCGGTACGCCCCCGCGAACCGCTCCAGGAAGCCCCGCCAGGGCCGTACGGGTGCCCCGGGGCCGTCCGGCTCGGCCGAGGTCAGCGGGGCGCGGCCGGACAGCCCCACCACCCACTGGTCGCGCTCCCCGGCGAGCTCCGTCCGTACGTCGTACCCGGCGCCGTTGCAGCGGGTGGCGGTCGCCGTGACCAGGGTGCCGTCGTCCAGGGTGAGCAGCGCCGCCGCTGTGTCCATGTCGCCCGCCTCCCGGAAGTAGGCGGGGCCCGCGTCCGCGCCCCGCGCGTACACCTCCACCACCTCGCGCCCGGTCAGCCAGCGCACCGCGTCGAAGTCGTGGACCAGGCAGTCGCGGATCAGTCCGCCGGAGTGCGGCAGGAACTCCGGTGGGGGCGGCACGGCGTCCGAGGTGACGCAGCGGATGGTGTGCACCCGCCCCAGCGCGCCCGACCGCAGGGCCTCGCGGGCGGCCAGGAAGCCGGGGTCGAAGCGGCGCTGGAAGCCGATCTGCAGCAGGGTGCCCGCCGCCTCCACCTCGCGCAGCGCCGCGACCGTGCCGGCGAGGCCGAGCGCGACCGGCTTCTCGCAGAACGCGGGCAGCCCGGCCCGGGCCGCCCGGGTGATGAGGTCCGCGTGCGCGGTCGTCGCGGCGGCGATGACCACCGCGTCCACGCCGCAGCGGTTGAGGACCTCGCCGACCGTCCGGGCGGGCCGGGCGCCGACGGCCCGCGCGAGCGCCGCCGCGCGGTCCGGTTCGGCGTCCGCGACGACCAGGTCGGCCACGCCGTCCGTCGCCGCCAGTGCCGTGGCGTGGAAGGTGCCGATGCGGCCGGCGCCCAGCAGCCCGATCCGCAGTCCGCCGCCGCCCGTCACGCCGGTCACCCGCCGTAGAGGGCCGGGCGGGGGACGAGCGCGACCGGGACGCGTTCGCCGGTGGCCTGGGCGCGGACGCCCGCCTCGCAGACGGCGGCGGCCGCGTAGCCGTCCCAGACGCCCGGGCCCGTGGTCCGGCCGGCGCGCGTGGCGTCCACCCAGGCCTGGACCTCGCGGTCGTAGGCGTCGCGGAACCGTTCCACGTAGTCGGGGGCGATCTCCCCGCCCCACCGGCCGGCGGCGTTGACGTAGAGCCCGTGGGCGTCGCCGGCCCGTGCCGTGCCCCGCTCGCCGACCGCCTCGCAGCGGACCTGGTAGCCGAAGCCGCAGTTGAGGAAGACCTCGACGTCGACGAGCGCGCCCCCCGAGGTCTCGAACAGGACGAGCTGGGGGTCGGTCAGCCCCTCGGGCGCCCCGGCGGAGGGGGTGGGGCGCCGTACGGTGACGGAGGTGATCTCCTGGTCCAGCAGCCAGCGCGTGACGTCGACCTCGTGGACCACCGAGTCCTCGATCGTCATCCGGCTGGTGAAGCCGGGTGGGGTGGCGGCGTTGCGGTGGACGCAGCGCAGCATCAGCGTGCGCCCGAACGCCTCCCCGTCCAGCAGCGCCTTCAGCCGCTGGAACTCGGCGTCGTAGCGCCGCATGAACCCGACCTGCACCCGCCGCCGGCCCAGCCGGACCTCCGCCTCCATCACCCGCAGCGCGGCGGCCGCGTCCGGGGTCAGCGGCTTCTCGCACAGCACCGGGAGGTCGCGGTCGAGCGCCGCCAGCAGGGCCGCCTCGTGGGCCGGGCCGGGGGAGGCGACGAGGACGGCGTCCACGCCGTCGGCGGTCATCGCGGCCACCGGGTCGGTGTGGGCGGAGCATCCCTCGATGCCGGCGGCCACGGCCTCGGCGCGCTCGGCGTCGATGTCGACGACGGCGGCCACCCGGGCGCCGCTGACGACCCGGTCGAGGCGCCGGACGTGGTCCGCGCCCATCCTGCCGGTGCCGATCACGGCCACGCCGAGTGTTCCGTCTCGCGTCATCGCGGGTTCCTCTGTGCTGGAAGTGCTGATGAAGATGGGGCCGGTGGGGGTCACGCGCCGCAGGAGCGCAGGAAGGCGCGGGTGCGCCGGGCGATGGGCAGTGGCC
Source organism: Streptomyces sp. NPDC044063 (assembly GCF_056434285.1). Lineage (NCBI taxonomy): Bacteria > Bacillati > Actinomycetota > Actinomycetes > Kitasatosporales > Streptomycetaceae > Streptomyces > Streptomyces sp. NPDC044063. The sequence continues at coordinate 105,312 of NZ_JBWKFM010000022.1, read as the reverse complement.
GATCGGGCGGGCAGGGGTACATGTCCTGCTCGACGATGGCGAAGAGGTCCACGCCCAGGCCCTGGGCCGCCGTCAGGACGGGCTCCAGCGCGGGGACGCCGCGCGGCGGTTCGCACATCACGCCCTGCCGGACGGCCGGGCCGAACGGCGTGCCCCGCGCCACCACGTCCGCGAGGACGGCCGGGTCGACCTGCTTGAGGTGGAGGTAGCCGATCCGTTCGCCGTAGGTCTCGATGAGCTTGACGCTGTCGCCGCCGGAGTAGGCGTAGTGCCCGGTGTCCAGGCACAGGGAGACCAGCGACGGGTCGGTGGCGTCGAGGAAGCGCTCGACGTCCGCCTCGGTGGCGATGTGGGTGTCGGTGTGGGGGTGGACGGCGATGGACAGCCCGTAGGTGTCGCGGACCTCGCGCGCGAGGCGTTCCGTCCCGGACACGAGGTGGTGCCACTGCTCGGCGGTGAGCTCCCGGTCCTCCAGCACCTCCGCGGTCCGGTCGTCGCGCCAGAAGGAGGGGATGACGACGAGGTGGCCGGCGCCGGTGGCGCGGGCGAGGGCGGCGACGCGGGCGACCTGTTCCCAGGTCTCGTCCCAGACGGCGGGGCCGCGGTGGAGGGCGGTGAAGACGGTGCCGGCCGAGACGTTCAGCCCCCGGGCGCCGGTCTCCTCCAGCAGGACGCGCGGGTCGGTCGGCAGATAGCCGTACGGGCCCAGCTCGATCCACGCGTAACCGGCCTCGGCGACCTCGTCCAGGAAGCGCCGCCACGGCACCTGGGCCGGGTCGTCGGCGAACCAGACGCCCCAGGAGTCGGGCGCGGAGCCGACACGGATGCGGTCCAGGGAGGGGAGTGGGGGCGAGGGCGCGGCGGCGGGGTCCATGCGGCGGCTCTCCTCTCGCCGGTCGTCGTCGACCGGGGAAGGCTGGGGTTGCCCGTAGCTTCCCGGCCGTGCGGAGGAGTGTCAAGATTTCGTCCGGACATACGGACGTAACGTCAATACCGTCCCTGTGACGTCCGTATGTCAGGACAATTCCTTGACACGCTCGTCCGCCCACCGCTAGACCTGGAGCGCGCGAACCCGGGGCTCGCGCTGCCGGGACGGTGGAAGGGGACGGTGGAAGGGAAGGTCATGACCGGTCCGTACGAACTCATCACCATGGGCCGGCTCGGGGTCGACCTCTATCCGCTCCAGACAGGTGTGCCGCTGGAACGCGTCGAGACGTTCGGGAAGTTCCTCGGCGGCTCGGCGGCCAACGTCGCCGTCGCCGCCGCCCGGCTGGGCCGCCGGACCGCGCTCATCAGCCGCACCGGCGACGACCCCTTCGGCCGCTACCTCCACGACGCGCTCCGCGACTTCGGCGTGGACGACCGCTGGGTGACCCCCGTGGCCGCCTGTCCCACGCCGCTCACCTTCTGCGAGGTCCACCCGCCGGACCACTTCCCGCTCTACTTCTACCGCCGCCCCAAGGCCCCCGACCTGGAGATCCACCCCGGCGAGCTGGACCTGGACGCCGTCCGGGCCGCCCGGGTCTTCTGGGCGACCGGGACCGGCCTGTGCGAGGAGCCCAGCCGCGCCGCCACCCTGGCCGCCCTCCAGGCGCGCTCCCGGCGCGCGGTCACCGTCCTCGACCTGGACTGGCGGCCGGTGTTCTGGGGCGACGACGGGGCCGCGGCCGCCCGCCCGCTGTACGCGGCAGCCCTCGCCCACGCCACCGTGGCCGTCGGCAACGTCGACGAGTGCGAGGTCGCCACCGGCGAGCGCGACCCGCACGCCGCGGCCCGGGCGCTGCTGGCCGCCGGGGTGGAGCTCGCGGTCGTCAAGCGGGGACCCGAGGGCGTGCTGGCCGTCCACCGGGACGGCACCACCGCCGAGGTCCCGCCGGTGCCGGTGGACGTCGTCAACGGGCTCGGCGCGGGCGACGCGTTCGGCGGCGCCCTGTGCCACGGCCTGCTGGAGGGCTGGGCACTGGAGCGCGTCATGCGCTTCGCCAACGCCGCCGGGGCCCATGTGGCCGCCCGGCTGGCCTGCTCCTCCGCGATGCCGACGCGGGACGAGGTCGCGGAGCTGCTGGACCGTTCCGCCACGGGTGGGGGCCCGCGGTGAGCATCCGCATCGCGGACCTGCCGCGCGTACGCAGCCGCCACCCCGAGGCCGTGGCCGAGGCGGCGGCCCGCCGGGGGCGCCGCCCGCTCGTCGGCGACAGCGGCCGGCTGATGATCGTCGCCGCCGACCACACGGCACGCGGCGCGCTCGGCGTCGGCGACCGGCACCTGGCCATGGCCAACCGGGCCGACCTGCTGGAGCGGCTGTGCCTCGCCCTCTCCCGGCCCGGCGTGGACGGCGTGCTCGCCACCGCCGACATCCTGGACGACCTGCTGCTGCTCGGTGCGCTGGAGCACAAGGTCGTCATGGCCTCCATGAACCGCGGCGGCCTCCTGGGGGCCTCCTTCGAGATGGACGACCGGTTCACCGGGCCCCGCGCGGACGACATCGTCCGGCGCGGCTTCGACGCCGGCAAGCTCCTGCTGCGCATCGACTACGACGACCCCGGATCGCTCACCACGATGGAGTCCGCCGCGCGCGCCATCGACGAGATGGCGGCCCGCCGGCTGCCCGTCTTCGTCGAGCCCTTCCTCTCCCGGCGGGTCGGCGGCCGGGTCCGCAACGACCTGGGAGCGGAGGCGGTCACCACGTCCCTCGCCATCGCGTCCGGCCTGGGCGGGACGTCCGCCTACACCTGGCTGAAGGTGCCGGTCACCGAGGACGCCCGGGACATGGAGCGGGTGCTCCAGGCCTCGACGCTGCCCGCCGTGCTGCTCGGCGGCGACGTGGGGGACGACCAGGACGCCGTCTACGAACGGTGGCGCGGCGCCCTGCGGCTGCCGTCCGTGCAGGGCCTGGTGGTCGGGCGCGCCCTGCTCTACCCCGCGGACGGCGACGTGGCCGCGGCGGTCGACACGGCCGTGGGGCTGTTGTGAACGGCGCCCGCGGGGTAGGAGTGACCGGTGGCCGGGAGGCGGGGCGACCGGCGGGAACGGACTCACGGAGACCCACATGACCGATGCGGAACGCCACCTGCCGGCCGGCGGTGCCGCGCGCGGCGCCTACGACCTGGACATCGCGCCCGAACGGGCCGGCTGGGGCTACTCCTCCCTGCGCGTGCTGACCCTCGCGCCCGGCGGGAGCCACACCTTCGCCTCCGGCGACAGCGAGTGGATCGTGCTGCCCCTCGCCGGCGGCTGCTCCGTCACCACGGGCCCGGGCTCCGGCGACGGTACGGAGTTCACCCTGGAGGGCCGCGCGAGCGTCTTCGGCGCGGTCACCGACTTCGCGTACGTCCCGCGCGACGCCCGCACCACCCTCGTCTCGCCGGGCGGGGGGCGCTTCGCCCTCGCCGGGGCGCGCTGCGACCGCGTCCTGCCGGCCCGTCACGTGCCCGCCTCCGCCGTCCCCGTCGAGCTGCGCGGCACCGGGACGTGCTCGCGCCAGGTCAACAACTTCGCCGCGGCGGACGTCCTCGCGTGCGACCGGCTCATCGCGGTCGAGGTCCTCACCCCCGGCGGCAACTGGTCCTCGTACCCGCCCCACAAGCACGACGAGCACCACCCCGGCGAGGAGTCGGAGCTGGAGGAGATCTACTACTTCGAGATCGCCCCCGGTCCCGGCGGCGAACCGGGCCTCGGCTACCAGCGCGTGTCGCCCTCCCGGGAGAAGGGCACGGACGTGCTGGCCGAGGTGCGCACCGGCGACGCCGTGCTCATCCCCGACGGCTGGCACGGCCCCTCCGCCGCGGCCCCCGGCCACGACATGTACTACCTCAACGTCATGGCGGGACCGGGCCCCGGCCGGGAGTGGCTCATCCGCGACCACCCGGACCACGCCTGGATCCGCGCCACCTGGCCGCGGCAGAGCCCCGACGCCCGCCTGCCGTTCTACGACGCCCCCTCCGGAGGCCCCCGATGACGACCCGTCGGCTCACCGTCGCCCAGGCGCTGGTGGAGTTCCTCTCCCACCAGTACACCGAGCGCGACGGCCGCCGGCACCGCCTGATCGCCGCCTGCTGGGGCATCTTCGGCCACGGCAACGTCGCCGGGATCGGGCAGGCGCTCCTGGAGACCGGCGACGCCCTGCCCTTCCTCCAGGGCCGCAACGAACAGGCCATGGTGCACGCGGCCGTCGGCTACGCCCGGCACAACGACCGGCTCTCCGCCCACGCCGTCACCACCTCCATCGGCCCCGGCGCCACCAACCTCGTCACCGGCGCCGCGCTCGCCACGATCAACCGGCTGCCGGTCCTGCTGCTGCCCGGCGACACCTTCGCCACCCGCCCCGCCGACCCCGTCCTCCAGCAGCTCGAACACCCCGGCGCGGGCGACGTCTCCGTCAACGACTGCCTGCGCCCCGTCTCCCGCTGGTTCGACCGGATCACCCGGCCCGAGGCGCTGATCCCCGCCGCCCTCCAGGCGGCGCGCGTCCTCGCCGACCCCGTCGAGACCGGGGCCGTCACCCTCGCGCTGCCCCAGGACGTCCAGGCGGAGGCCCACGACTGGCCGGAGGAGTTCTTCGCCGACCGCGTCTGGAACGTCCGCCGGCCCGCCCCCGACCCGGCCGAGCTCGCGGCGGCGGCCGCCGCCGTCCGCGGCGCCCGGCGGCCCCTGCTGATCGCCGGCGGCGGGATCCACCACAGCGAGGCCGAGGACGCCCTGCGCGCCCTCGCCGACGCCACCGGCATCCCCGTCGCCTCCACCCAGGCCGGCAAGGGCTCGCTGCGCCACGACCACCCCTGCGACGTCGGCGGCATCGGCCACACCGGCACCGCCGTCGCCGACGCGCTCGCCCGCACCGCCGACGTCGTCATCGGCGTCGGCACCCGCTACAGCGACTTCACCACCGCGTCGGCCACCCTCTTCGCCGCCCCGGACGTCCGCTTCGTCAACCTCAACATCGCCCCGTACGACGCCCACAAGATGGCCGGCCTGCCGCTCGTCGCCGACGCCCGCAGCGGCCTGGAGGCGCTGACGGCGGCCCTCGCCGGCCACCGCGTCCCGGACGCGTACGCCAGCGCGTACACGGCGGGGAAGGCCGAGTGGGAGACGGCGGTCGCGCGCGCCTACTCACCCCGGGACGGCCGGGGCGACGGGGCCCGGCCCACCCAGGCCCAGGTGCTCGGGGCGCTGGACGCCGTCGTGGGCGACGAGGACGTGATCGTCAACGCCGCCGGCTCGCTCCCCGGCGACCTCCACAAGCTCTGGCGGACCCGCTCCCGCCGCCAGTACCACCTGGAGTACGGCTACTCCTGCATGGGCTACGAGATCCCGGCCGCCATCGGCGTCCGCCTGGCCGATCCGGCGCGGCCGGTGTGGGCGCTGGTCGGCGACGGCACGTACCTGATGATGCCGACCGAGATCGTCACGGCCGTGCAGGAGGGGATCGCCATCAAGGTGGTCCTCGTGCAGAACCACGGCTACGCCTCGATCGGCGGGCTGTCGCAGGCCGTCGGCGGCGAGCGGTTCGGCACCGCCTACCGCTTCCGGACCCCCGACGGCACGTACACCGGCGGTCCGCTGCCGGTCGACCTCGCCGCCAACGCCGCCTCGCTCGGCATGACCGTGCTGCGCGCCCGCACCACCAGTGAGCTGCGCGCGGCGCTGGCCGAGGCGCGCGCGGCGGACCGGCCCACATGTGTCTACGTGGAGACCGAAACAGCCGACACAGTGTCCGGGGCGCCGCCCGCCCAGGCGTGGTGGGATGTGCCTGTCGCCGAGACCGCGACCCGCCCGGCGGCCGTGACGGCCCGGGCGGAGTACGACCGCAACGCCGCCGCCCGTCGTCGCTATCTTTGACCGTAAGGAAGGCCGCAGCAGATGAAGACCGTCAACCACTGGATCGACGGCAAGTCCGTCGAGGGCGGCTCCGGCACCTACGGGCCGGTGACCGACCCGGCGACCGGTGCCGTGACCACCCGGGTCGCGTTCGCCTCGGTCGAGGAGGTCGACGCGGCCGTCGCGTCGGCCCGGGCCGCGTACGCGACGTGGAGCCGCTCCTCGCTGGCCACCCGCACCACCGTGCTCTTCCGCTACCGCGCCCTGCTGGACGCCCACCGCGACGAGATCGCCGCGCTGATCACCGCCGAGCACGGCAAGGTGCACTCCGACGCGCTGGGCGAGGTCGCCCGCGGCCTGGAGATCGTCGAGCTGGCCTGCGGGATCACCACCCAGCTCAAGGGGGAGCTCTCCACCGAGGTCTCCAACCGGGTGGACGTCGCCTCGATCCGGCAGCCGCTGGGCGTGGTCGCCGGCATCACGCCCTTCAACTTCCCGGCCATGGTGCCGATGTGGATGTTCCCGCTGGCCGTGGCCTGCGGCAACACCTTCGTGCTCAAGCCGAGCGAGAAGGACCCCTCGCCCGCGATCCGCCTCGCGGAGCTCGCCGCCGAGGCCGGCCTGCCGGACGGCGTGCTGAACGTCGTCAACGGCGACCGCACGGCCGTCGACCGGCTGCTGGAGCACCCGGACGTCGCCGCCGTGTCGTTCGTGGGCTCCACGCCGATCGCCCGGCACATCCACACCACCGCCTCCGCCCACGGCAAGCGCGTCCAGGCGCTGGGCGGGGCCAAGAACCACATGCTGGTGCTGCCCGACGCCGACCTCGACGCGGCCGCGGACGCCGCGGTGTCCGCGGCCTACGGTTCGGCGGGCGAGCGCTGCATGGCGATCTCGGCGGTCGTCGCGGTCGGCGACACCGGCGACGAACTGGTGGCGAAGATCCGCGAGCGCGCCGAGAAGATCAGGATCGGCCCGGGCGACGACCCCGCCTCCGAGATGGGCCCGCTGATCACCAAGGAGCACCGCGACAAGGTCGCGTCCTACGTCCGGGGCGCCGCCGCCCAGGGCGCCGAGGTGGTGCTCGACGGGACGGGCTTCACGGTGGCCGGTTACGAGGAGGGCCACTGGATCGGGCTGTCCCTGCTGGACAGGGTGCCGGTCGAGGCGGACGCGTACCGCGACGAGATCTTCGGCCCGGTGCTGTGCGTGCTGCGCGCGGAGTCGTACGAGGAGGGCCTGGCCCTGATCAACGCCTCCCCGTGGGGCAACGGCACCGCGATCTTCACCCGTGACGGCGGCGCGGCCCGGCGCTTCCAGCTGGAGGTCGAGGCGGGCATGGTGGGCGTCAACGTGCCCATCCCGGTGCCGGTCGGCTACCACTCCTTCGGCGGCTGGAAGCACTCCCTCTTCGGCGACCACCACGTCTACGGCACCGACGGGGCGCGCTTCTACACGCGCGGCAAGGTCGTCACCACCCGCTGGCCGGACCCGGAGGACGGCGGGGTGGACCTGGGCTTCCCCAGCCACAAGTAGGCCACGGGCGGGCAGCCCCGGGCAGCGCCCCGGGCAGCCCCGGGCAGCGCCCCGGGCTGCCCGGAATGTCGCGATATGAACCGTAAGCTCGGGGCATGACCTGGTCGAGCGCGCTGAAGGCCACCGCACGCGCCGGACTGACGATCGAGCGGACCCATCTGGAGCCGCTGGTCGCCCTGCGCGGCGCGTGCGGCGTCGCCGTCGTGATCGGCCTCAACCTCTGGCTCGCCACGCCCGCCCTCGCGGTGGCGTCGGCGTTCGGCGCCTTCGCCGCCGGCCTGGCGACCTTCCAGCGCAGCTGGCGCCCCCGGCCGGTGCTGGCCCTCGCGGTGGCGGTGGCGCTGGGCGTCAGCACCTTCGTCGGCTACGTGACCGTCGGCAGTCACCTCCTGTTCGCCCTCCTGCTGGCCGTCTGGACCCTGATGGCGGGCCTGACCTGGGCGATCGGGCCCGTCTCGGGAATGGTGGCCTCGCAGACGGTCGCCGTCATGCTGTTCACCGTCACCCTGCCCACCTCCGTCCCGGGCGCCCTGCGCCACGCCGGCCTCATCGCCTTCGGCGGGCTCGTCCAGGCCGCGCTCATCGTCCTCCTCCCCATCCGGCCCTGGGGGCGGCAGCGCGACGCCCTCGCGGACGCGCTCGCCGCCGAGGCCGACTACGCGCGCCGGCTGCGCCACGACCCCACGGCCCCCTTCGACCCGCAGCCGCTGATGGACGCCCGCGACGCGGCCGCCATGACGCCACGTCAGGCCCGGCGCCGGCCCGGCCAGCTCGGCGGCCCGCGCGGCCTGGCCGAGCGGCTGCGGCCCGTCCTGGCCGCCCTCGCCGACCCCGTGCTCGGCGCGCCGACCGAGGGCCCCGAGCGCGACCGCGTCCGCGAACTGCTGGGCGCCGCCGCCACCGTGCTGGACGCGGTGGCGCACGCCGTGCGCTGGGGGCGGCCGGTGAAGGTCCCGCCGGAGGTCATGGCCGTCCTGGACCTGCCCGACGAGGACCGGCTGGTCCTCACCGGCGCCGCCCGGCGGTCCGCGCTGCGCCTGATGGTGCTGCTCGCCGACGTCGTCGAGGCCGCCGACGAGCGGGTCGAGCCCACCGGTCCCGAGGCGCCCGGGGAACGCCGCCACCTGCTGCGGCCCTCCGTACCCACCCTGGTGCCCGTCGCCCTGCGCGCCGTACGCCGCGAGGCACGGTGGTCCTCGGCCATCGGCCGGCACGCGGTCCGGGTCACGGCCGTCGTCTCGGCGGGCTACGCCCTGGGGACCGCGCTGCCCCTCGGGCACGGCTACTGGGCGCCCATGACGTCCGTGATGGTCATGCGGCCCGACTTCGCGCAGACCTACTCGCGCGGCGTCGCCCGCTTCGCCGGCACCGTCGTCGGAGTCTGGCTCGCCGGCGGGCTGATGGCGCTCGTCCACCCCGGCCCGTACCCGTGCGCGGCGCTGGCGGTGCTGTGCATCGGCCTGATGTACCTGCTCATGCGCACGGGCTACAGCGTCGCCTCCGCCTGCATCGCCGCCTACGTCGTCTTCCTGCTGGGCATCGCGGGCGAGGGCTGGAGCCAGACCGTGTGGGCCCGGCTGGCGCTGACCCTGCTGGGCGGGGTGCTGGCGCTCGTCGCGTACGCCGTCTTCCCGGCCTGGGAGACGCTCCGGCTGCGCGACCGGCTGGCCGACTGGCTGGAGGCCAACGGCCGTTACGCGCTGGCGGTCCTCGCCCTCCACGCCGTGCCGGGCCTGCGCAGGCCGCGCCAGGTGCGCGAGGCCCTGCTGGACTCGCGCGCGGCCCGCCTGGAGTGGGAGGAGGCGGTGGCCCGCGCCGAGAAGGAGCCGGTGCGCCACCGCGGCATCTCCCGCCGGGCGGAACGCGCGGCGGAGTCGGCCCTGGTGACGACGGGCCGCGCCACGCTGCTGATGGAGGCCCACATCCCGGACCGCGACGGCCGGCCGTCCCCGGGGGCCGGGCACTTCGCCGACGCGCTGCGCGCGGCCCTGCCCGACGCCGAGGCGGCCGTACGGGAGCGGCGCCGCCCCGACTGGTCGGGCCCCCATCGGGCGCACGCCGCGTGGCGGGAGGCGGAGGGGGAGGAGAGCGTGGCGTTCCGGGCCACGGAACTCCTGCTGGACGCGCTGGACGAGCTGGCGGAGGCGGTGGCCCCGGGCAGGAGGCGGCCGCCCGGGGGGCCCGCGGTGTGACCGTTCGGGCCCGGCGCCCGGCCTACGGCGTGAACAGCCGGTCGAGGTGGGCGTCCGCCAGCGCCATCGCCTCGTCCGGGGTGTGGACGTCCAGCAGGGTGTAGCTGGTCAGCCCGTCGACCAGGCAGATCAGCAGCGTCGCCTCGGTGTCCGGGTCGCGGTCCGGCGCGATCTCGCCGGCCGCCACGCCCCGCCGGATCTGGTCCGCGAACAGCCCGCGCAGCAGCGGGACTCCCTCCTTCACATGGCCCCGCAGCCGCTCGTCGTGCACGGCCTGGGTGAAGTACGCGATCTGCACCAGATTCCCGCTGCGGCTCTTGTCGTCCAGCGGCAGCATCTCGGCGACCGTCTCCCGCAGGACCGCGCGGGCGGAGGGGGCGGTGTCCGGCGCCCCGATCCGCGCGGTGATGCGGCGCGCGGCGAGCTCGTTGATGTGGCCGAGCGCGAACACGAGCATGTCGCCCCGGCTGCGGAAGTAGTGCTGCAACTGGCCCAGGGAGATCCCCGCCTCGGCGGCCACGTCGCGCAGGCTCGCGCCCTCCAGACCACGGGTGGACGCGATCCGCCAGAGGGCCTCGGCGATGCGGCGACGGCGTTCCTCGTGATCGACGCGCTTGGGCACGGTCGCTTCCTCCGGGGTCTGTGGCTCAGATCTGGTGCTCAGTTTTGCAGGTCGATTGTATTGTCATACGCTGCCGCTTGGCAGTACAACTGACTTGGAAAGAATGAAGAACGGGGGACCGGGTGACCGGACAGCCGCACCTCACACGCGTCGCGAGGCTCCGGCCGCCGGACCGCCGTGCGGGCCGCCGCGCCCGCGGCTGGTGGACGGCCCAGGCCTGGCTCACCGTCGGCGCCCCGGCGCTCCTCGTCGCCGCGGCCCTCCTGGCGAACTCCGCCCTCTTCTTCCCCGGCGCCCTGCCCTGGCTCGCCCCGCTCGCCACCGCCGTCCTGGTGCTGCCCGCCCTCGGCTACGCCCTGGCCATGCCCGCCGGGCGCGCCCGCGTCCACGGCTGGGAGGTGGGGCGGTCGGCCGTCTACGCGGTGGACGGCTGGTACCTGCGCCGCCGCCGGATCGTGGCGCTGGACCGGGTGCGCGAGGTCGCCGTCCGGCGCGGGCCGCTCCAGCGGCGCTACGGGCTCGCCACCGTCACCGTCACCACCGGGTCGGCCGCGGCCGGCCTGCGCATCACCGGCGTGCCCGAGGCCGAGGCGCGGGCGCTGGCCGAGCGCATCCGGCGGGAGGTGCCGGCGTGAGGACCCTCGCCACGGCGGACCGCCGCCGGCTCCGCTACGCCCCCCTCACCTTCTGGGTCTGGGGAGGCGTCCTCATCGCCGCCGGCACGATCTGGAAGATCCTCAAGGCGGTCACCCGCACCGACCCCTGGCGGCTGGGCTTCGTGCGCCGCCCGGCGGAGGCGCTCTGGGGCGGCGCGTCATGGGTGACGATCCCGCTCGCCCTGCTCGTCCTGACCCTGCTGGGCGTCGCGGGCGCCCTGGTGGTCCACCTGCTGACCTGGTCGCGGTACCGGCTGGAGCGGGACGACGGCGGCGGCCTGACCGTCCACCGAGGCCCGTCCGGCAAGGCGTCCGTCACCATCGATCCCACCCTGCTCCACGGGGTCGCCCTGTGCGAGCCCCTGCTGCTGCGCGCCGGCGGCGGCGCGTCCGTACGGGCCGTGGCGGGCGGCCTGGGCGATCGCGACCAGAACCGCTCCCGCAGCGTGGTCCTGCCGCCCTCGCCGGTGGCGGAGGCCGAGCGGATGTGCGCGGAGGTGCTGGGCGAGGCGGTCGACGTGACCGGGCTGCGGCCGCACCCCCGGGTGGGGCTGCGGAGGCGGGTGGTGGCCGCGCTGGGGTGGTGGGTGCTGCCGGTGGTCGTGGTGCTCACGGTGCTGGGCGCGCTGCTCTCGCTGCCCGTGCTGCTGTACTGCGCGGCGGGGTGGGCGCTGGTGGCCTCCCCGGTGGCCGCGCTGCTCGCGCGGGACGCGTACCGGGCGCTGGGGCACGCGGTGCGCGGGCGGTATCTCGTCGTGCGGTCCGGAGTGTTCGCCCGGGAGACGGTGACGCTCGACCGGCATGCCGTACAGGCGTGGATATTTACCGATTCGCCCCGTGCGCGGCGGGCAGGTGTGGTGACTCTCACTGCCGCGGTGCCCGCGGGGGAGGACGGATACCGCATACGGGACATGTCAGCCGTGGAAGCGGCCGAGTTCGCGGAATTCGCGGCTCCAGGAATCGTCCGAGAGTTCTTGATCCAGACAAACGCCTGAAAAGTCTGTCGTACATTCGCACCCAACTTTTTGTTATCTGCGGGCCGCCGCCCGGTCTCCCAGGTGTCGGATCGAGCGCCAACGCGGCGCGTGCGGAAAGAGGTGCGGGCGTGAAGAGTGTGAGCGTGGCCGTGATCGAGGCGGCGCGGGCCGGGGACACGGCGGCACAGGACGAACTCGTCTCCACCCACCTGCCGTTGGTCTACAACATCGTCGGCCGGGCGCTCAACGGCCACGCGGACGTCGACGACGTCGTCCAGGAGACCATGCTCCGCGTGATCAACGGCCTGGACGGGCTGCGCGATCCGGGGAGCTTCCGCTCCTGGCTCGTGGCGATCACCATGAACCAGATACGCAGCCACTGCCGGGACGCCCGCCCCGAGGCGCCCGTCAGTGGTCTTCAGGACGTGGTCGGCGAGGTCGCCGACCCCGAGGCCGACTTCGTCGACCTCACCATCGTGCGACTGGGCCTGCAGGGGCAGCGCAAGGAGGCCGCCGAGGCCACGCGCTGGCTCGACGAGGGCGAGCAGGAGGTCCTGTCGCTGTGGTGGTTGGAGGCCGCCGGCGAGCTGTCCCGCGCCGAGGTCGCCACCGCGCTGGAGCTCACCCCCCAGCACACCGCCGTCCGCATCCAGCGGACCAAGGCCCAGCTCGACATCGCCCGGGGCGTGGTCCAGGCCCTCGCCGCCCACCCCCGCTGCCCGCAGCTCGCCGAGACCACCGCCACCTGGGACGGCGTCCCCTCCGCGCTGTGGCGCAAGCGCGTCGCCCGCCACGTGCGCGGCTGCGGCCGCTGCACCGGCGCCCTGGCCGTGCTGGTCCCGGCCGAGGGGCTGCTCGTCGGCCTCGGCCTGGTGCCGGTCGGCGGTGCGCTGCTGGCCTGGTGGAGCGGGCGCTCCGGCGCCGCGCTGTCCGCCCAGCCGGTGGCGCACGCGATGCCGGCCGGCGGCCGGGCGCACGCCCGCCGCGCGGGAGGCCACGGCCGCCGCGCCGGCGGGGGCCACGGGCGCGGCGCGGCCCGCCCGAACCGGACGACCCGGCGCGTGGCGATCGGCGCGGGCGTGCTGGCGCTCATCACCGGCGCCGTCCTCGGCGGCGCCCAGCTCTTCACCAGCCCCTCCGACGCGACCGTGAAGACCGAGGCGGACGCCGCCACGACCGACCTGAAGCAGCTCAACGCCGCCGACCCGTCGCCCCTGTCGCCCACCCCCTCGCAGTCCGCCAAGCCCAGCGCCTCGGCCTCGGCGAAGCCCTCGCCCAGCGCCTCGTCGCCCTCCGCGAAGCCGTCGTCCGCCTCGCCCAGCGCGTCGGACGACTCCCCCGAGCCCGCCGCGACCCGGGCCACCCCGCGCAAGACCAAGGCCCCGTCCGGCGGTGGCGGCGGCCCGCTCGCCCAGCAGGTCATCAACCTCGTCAACGCCGAGCGGGCGAAGGCCGGCTGCTCGCCCGTGACCGAGAACAGCCTCCTCGACGCCGCCGCCCAGGGTCACTCCGACGACATGGCCGCCCGCGGCTTCTTCGACCACACCAACCCCGACGGCAAGGGCCCCGGCGAGCGCATCACCGCCGCCGGCTACCGCTGGAGCACGTACGGCGAGAACATCGCCTACGGCCAGCAGGGCGCCGCCTCCGTCATGGACTCGTGGATGAACAGCTCGGGCCACCGCAAGAACATCCTCAACTGCTCCTTCAAGGAGATCGGGATCGGCATCAACAACGCCCCCGGCGGCCCGAGGTGGACCCAGGTCTTCGGGGCGCGCTAAGCCGCCGGCCCGCCGTTCCCGCGCTGTTCGCCGCTCCCGTCCGCCGGCCGTCGCCACGGCCGGCGGGGCAGCCGGCGGGGCAGTCGGCGGGACAGCAGGCCGGCCGGTACGAGCAGCAGCCACCAGTACTTCCCCGCGGTGGGGCTGACCAGGGCCACCGGGACGGACGTGGCGAAGACGGCGGTGAGCCGGAGGTTGGCGGACAGCAGCTCCGCGACCTGCCCCGCGGAGGCATCCGGCGCCCGCAGCGGCCCGGGGGCGCGCAGCCGCAGGGTCATGACGGTCATCAGCGCCCCCGTCAGGGCGATGGCGGCGGCGTAGACGACGGTGGCCTCCGCCGTCTGCCCGTACGCGCTGAGCAGCCGGGTGGGGAACGGCAGCGCGGCCAGGACGGCCAGCAGCAGGAGCTCCAGCCGGACCGTCGTCCGGTCCAGCGCCCCGATCAGGCTGAACAGCCGGTGGTGGGCGAGCCACAGCAGCCCGACGACGGCGAAGCTGAGGAGATAGGCGTAGACCTTCACCAGCGCCTCGCCCAGCGCGTGGCCCAGCCGTGCCGCGTCGAGTCCCTCCGGCACCTGGATCTCCAGGGCGAGCAGCGTGATCGCGATCGCCGTCACCGCGTCGGCGAACGCCAGCAGCCGGTCCTTGTCCATCGCGTACGCGTCGCGTGCCACGCCGGGAAGCGTCGGCACGGTGACGGGACGTCATGCGCGGCCCTCCGGTAAACCGCCCGATCGGACGGACCGGGCGGCGCCCCCGCCCCGCCCGGCCTCACCGCCCGCGCCGGGCGCCGCCCTTGAGGGTGGCGCGGAGGTATTCGCGGTTCATCGTGCCGATCGCGGTGAGGGGTATGCCCTTGGGGCAGGCGGTGGCGCACTCGCCGGTGTTGGTGCAGCCGCCGAAGCCCTGGGCGTCCATGGCGTCGACCATGCCCAGCACGCGCGACTCCCGCTCCGGGGCGCCCTGCGGCAGCGCGTTGAGATGGACCACCTTGGCCGCGGTGAAGAGCATGGCCGAGCCGTTCGGGCAGGCGGCCACGCAGGCACCGCAGCCGATGCACTCGGCGTGCTCGAACGCCAGGTCCGCCACCGGCTTGGGCACCGGCGTGGCATGGGCCTCGGGGGCCGAGCCGGTGGGCGCGGTGACGTAGCCGCCCGAGCCGATGACGCGGTCGAAGGCCGAGCGGTCGACCACCAGGTCCTTGATCACGGGGAAGGCGGCGGCGCGCCACGGCTCGACGTCGATGGTGTCGCCGTCACGGAAGTGGCGCATGTGGAGCTGGCAGGTGGTGGTGCGCTCGGGGCCGTGCGCACGGCCGTTGACGACCATGCCGCAGGCGCCGCAGATGCCCTCGCGGCAGTCGTGGTCGAAGGCGACGGGATCGTCGCCGGCGAGGATCAGCTCCTCGTTGAGCTGGTCGAGCATCTCCAGGAAGGACATGTCCTCGCTGATGCCCGAGACCTCGTAGGTGGTCATGGCGCCGGCGTCGGCCGCGTCGCGCTGGCGCCAGATGCGCAGGGTGAGGTTCACGCGTAGCTCCGCTGGGTGGGGTGGACGTACTCGAAACGCAGGTCTTCCTTGTGCAGCACGGGCGCGGCCCCGGGGGCGGTGAACTCCCAGGCGGCCACGTACGCGAACGCGTCGTCCCGCCGCGCCGCCTCCCCCTCGGCCGTCCGGCTCTCCTCGCGGAAGTGGCCGCCGCAGGACTCGTCGCGGTGCAGCGCGTCGAGGCACATCAGCTCGGCCAGTTCGAGGTGGTCGGCGACGCGGTTGGCCTTCTCCAGCGACTGGTTGAGCTCCTCGCCGGAGCCGGGCACCCTGATCCGCCGCCAGAACTCCTCGCGCAGCCGCGGAATCCGGTCCAGCGCCTTGCGCAGACCGCTCTCCGTGCGGGACATGCCGCACTCGTCCCACAGCAGCTCGCCCAGCTCGCGGTGGAAGGACTCGGGGGTGCGGTCGCCGCGGGCCTCCAGCAGCCGGCGCAGACGGTCCGTCACCTCCGCGACCGCCCCGGTCACCGCGGGGTGGTCCGGCTGCACCTCGTCGTGGGGGTGGCGGGCGAGGTAGTCGTTGAGCGTGGCGGGCAGTACGAAATAGCCGTCGGCCAGGCCCTGCATCAGGGCGGAGGCGCCGAGGCGGTTGGCGCCGTGGTCGGAGAAGTTGGCCTCACCGATCGCGAAGAGACCGGGCACCGTCGTCCGCAGGTCGTAGTCCACCCACAGGCCGCCCATCGTGTAGTGGATGGCCGGGTAGATGCGCATGGGCGTCTCGTACGGGTTCTCCGCCGTGATCCGCTCGTACATCTCGAAGAGGTTGCCGTACCGGGCCTCGACGGCAGCGCGGCCCATGCGGGCGATCGCGTCGGCGAAGTCCAGGTAGACGCCCTGGCCGCCGGGGCCGACGCCGCGCCCCTCGTCGCAGACGTTCTTGGCGGCGCGGGAGGCGATGTCGCGCGGGACGAGATTGCCGAAGGAGGGGTAGACGCGCTCCAGGTAGTAGTCGCGCTCGTCCTCGGGGATCGACGCGGGCGGACGGGTGTCGCCCTTCGCCCGGGGCACCCAGATGCGGCCGTCGTTGCGCAGCGACTCGCTCATCAGCGTCAGCTTGGACTGATGGTCGCCGGAGCGCGGGACGCAGGTGGGGTGGATCTGGGTGAAGCAGGGGTTGGCGAAGTACGCGCCGCGGCGGTGGGCCCGCCAGACGGCGGTGGCGTTGGAGTTCTTGGCGTTGGTCGAGAGGTGGAAGACGTTGCCGTAGCCGCCGGTGGCCAGGATGACGGCGTCGGCGAGGTGGACGCCGACGTGGCCGGTGACCAGGTCGCGCGCGACGATGCCGCGGGCCCGGCCGTCGACGACGATCAGGTCGAGCATCTCGGTGCGCGGGTGCATCTCGACGTTCCCGGCGTCGATCTGGCGGCTGAGCGCCTGGTAGGCGCCGAGCAGCAGCTGCTGCCCGGTCTGCCCGCGGGCGTAGAACGTCCTGGACACCTGCACGCCGCCGAACGAGCGCGTGTCCAGCAGCCCGCCGTACTCCCGGGCGAAGGGCACGCCCTGGGCCACGCACTGGTCGATGATCTCCACGGATATCTGCGCCAGGCGGTGGACGTTGGACTCGCGGGCGCGGAAGTCGCCGCCCTTGACGGTGTCGTAGAAGAGGCGGTGGACCGAGTCGCCGTCGTTGCGGTAGTTCTTGGCCGCGTTGATGCCGCCCTGCGCGGCGATGGAGTGGGCCCTGCGCGGCGAGTCCTGGTAACAGAACTGCACGACGCGGTAGCCCTGTTCGGCCAGGGTCGCGCCCGCCGCGCCGCCCGCGAGGCCGGTGCCGACGACGATGACGGTGTGCTTGCGGCGGTTGGCGGGGTTGACCAGCTTCGCCTCGAAGCGGCGGCGGTCCCAGCGCTCGGCGATCGGGCCGCCGGGGACCGCGGTGTCGGTGAGCGGCTCACCGGTGGCGTAGTGGAGGTACTCGCTCATCTCAGCTCACGACTCCCGTCAGGACTCCGAGGGGTACGGCGATGAAGCCGCAGGTCAGCAGGGCGGCCAGGGCATTGGCCACGATCTTCAGCGCCCGGTCGCGACGGGCGGAGGCGGCGCCCAGCGTCTGCGCCGCGCTCCAGAAGCCGTGCCGGATGTGCGCTCCGAGCGCGAGCATCGCGGCGATGTAGAAGGCGGAGACGTACCAGCGGTCGAAGGACGCGACGAGGTTCTCGTAGGGACGGCCCTCCTGTGCGTTGGGGTTCACGTCGAGGGTGGTGAAGTCGAGGATGTGCCAGACGACGAACAGCGCGAGGATCACCCCGCCCCAGCGCATCGTGCGGGTGGCGTAGCTCGCCCGGCGCGGCGGCCGGTGCGCGTACTGCGCGGGGCGCGCGGCCCGGTCGCGGCGGCTGAGCTGGTACGCGGCGACGCCGTGGAGGACCACCGAGGTGCCCAGCACCACCCGGGCGAGCCACAGGAACCACTCGCGGTGCAGGAACGGCTCGCCGATCGTGCGGATCCAGTGCCCGTAGTGGTTGAACTCCCCGGCCCCGAAGAAGACCTTGAGGTTGCCCATCATGTGGGCGACCAGATACGCCAGCATGATCAGGCCGGTGACGGCCATGACCGCCTTCTTGCCGACGGTCGAGCGCCACACGGAGCGGATGAGGGACGGAGGTGGGCCCGTCCGGGTCGCCAGTGCCATGCCGCCGACGCTAGGGCGGCGGCCCTCGATGCGTCCAAGACATGAACGAGCTCGTTTCCATAGGCATCTCCTATCCAGGCTCCCTTCCGCGTGGCTATCGTGGCCGGGTGCAACTCCAGCAGCTCCGCTACTTCGCCACGGTCGCCGAGGTCCGGCACTTCACCCGGGCCGCCGAGGCGCTGCACGTCGCGCAGCCCTCGCTGTCCCAGCAGATCCGGGCGCTGGAGCGGGAGCTGGGCGCCGAGCTCTTCCACCGGGCCCGGGGCAACATCACCCTCACCGACGCCGGCGAGGCCCTGCTGCCGCTCGCCCGGCGCATCCTGGCCGACACCGAGACCGCGCACCGCGAGGTGCAGGAGGTCGCCCGGCTGCGGCGCGGCCGGGTCCGGCTCGGCGCCCCGCCCAGCCTGTGCGCGAGCCTGGTGCCGGACGTGCTGCGCGCGTACCACGCGCGCTACCCCGGCATCGAGCTGCATGTCGACGAGGGCGGTTCACGGGACCTGGTCCGGGCCCTGGCGGACGGCGGGCTGGACCTGGCGTTGATCATCACCCCGCTCGGCCCCGGCGCCCCGGCGCTGGAGACGACGGAGCTGCTGAGGGAGGACCTGGTGGTGGTCTCGTCCCCCTCCGTCCCGGCGCCCGTTTCCGGGAGCGTTATTCGGGTGGATGAGCTGCGGGACCTGCCGATGGTGATGTTCCGGCGCGGCTACGACCTCCGGGAGATCACCACCGCCGCCTGCCGGGAGGCGGGCTTCGACCCGTCGTTCGTGGTCGAGGGCGGCGAGATGGACGCCGTCCTGGGGTTCGTACGGGCAGGGCTCGGAGTGGCCGTCGTGCCCGGGATGGTCGCGGCCCGTTCCGGACTGCGCGTCACCCCGTTCGAGGGGGAGCGGATGCGCCGGACCGTGGCCGTCGCGCACCGCAAGGACGCCGCACCGCCACGCGCGGCGCGCGAGCTGCGGCGGGTGCTGCTGGAGCACCTGGAGGCGGAGCGTCTCAGCCCTGGGACGGGCCGGTGTCCTGGGACAGATCGGCGTTGACGATCGCGCGGAGCGCGGCGAGATGGGCGTGGTAGGCGGCGCGTCCCTCCTTGGTCAGGCGCAGCCACACCCGCTGCCGGGTGTCGCGTACGGCCCGGCGCTGCTCGACGTAGCCGGCGTCGGACAGGACCGTGACGTGCTTGCTCAGCACGGACGGGCTCACGCCCAGCGTGTCGCGGATCACGGCGAACTCGATCTCCTCGACGGCGTCCAGCGCGGCGCAGATGCGCAGCCGGTTCGGCGCGTGGATCGTCTCGTTGAAGCCGTCCTCGGGAGCGGTCACTCTGCGGCTATGCCCTTCGTGCGGGAGGTCTTGTCCTGTCCCAGGATGCCCGTTCCGATGGCGACCAGCAGGGCGGCGGGCACCCAGACCCAGGGCATCCCGGCCTGTCGCTCGATGACGAGCGCGGCGACGTAGACGCCGAGGCCCAGCGCCGCTCCCGTGGCCATCTGGCGCTTCGTCACCGGCGTCATACGGTGCATCACGCCCATCCGGCGCACGCTGAGCACCAGGAAGACCATCATGCCCGCGAACACGACGCCGACGGCGACGAGGTCGAAGGGGTCGGGCACCAGATTGGTGAGGAATATCGCCATCACGAACGCGGACAGCGAGGGCTGATACCAGCGCGGAGGGGGGATCGCGCCGACGGCGGCCTGGGCCTCCTCGGCCAGTGCCAGGGCCTGGGCGGCGCTCTCGGGGGTGGGCATGGACGGGCCTGCGGGCCGCGGGTTCTCGGTTGCCATGACGGAAAGTGAACCACGCTGTTTCCGTCATGGCAACCGTAGAGTTTCCGCTGTGGAAAACCGTGGAAGACTATCCGGGGAGGGCGATCCCCACCCCCGCGAGCGCCGCCCCCACCCCGCACACCACGCTCGCGGCGGCGTTGAGGACGGCGTACCCCCGCGCCCCGTCCTCGGCCAGGCGCAGGGTCTCGTAGGAGAAGGTGGAGTACGTGGTCAGCGCGCCGCACAGCCCCGTGCCGAGGAGCAGCCGCACATGCTCGTCCGGCGCCAGGCCGCCGGTCAGCAGGCCCAGGACGAAGGAGCCCACCACGTTCACCGCGAACGTCCCCCATGGGAAGACGGAGTCGTGCCGGGACTGGACGAAGCGGTCGGTGAGGTAGCGCAGCGGAGCGCCGGCCATGGCGCCGGCGACGACGAGGAACCAGTTCACGAGGACGCCGCCCCCGGCGGGTTCCCGGCGCCCGTGTTCCCGGCGCCCGTGTTCCCGGCCCCCGTGCTTCCGGACCCCGCGCTCCCGGGCCCGGTGCTCCCCGGCCCGGCGATCTCCACCCGGTCCAGGACGACCGGCCCCGCGCCCTCCCCGGTCAGCTCGCGCAGCACCGGAAGGAAGGCCCGCACACGCTCGGCCGTGTCCACGATCACCACGGCCACCGGCAGGTCCTCGCTCAGGGAGAGCAGCCGGGAGGTGTGGATCCGCGACGACGCGCCGAACCCCTCGATGCCGCGGAAGACGCTCGCGCCCGCCAGCCCGGCCGCGTGCGCGCGATGGACGATCTCGGAGTAGAGGGGGCGGCGACCCCGTCCCGCCGGCCCCGCCACCGTGTCGGACTCGCCGACCAGGACCGTCAGCCGCAGCCCCTCGTGCGTGCCGAGGCCGTCGTACGTGCCGGTGCCGGTGCCGGTGTCGGTGTCGGTGTCGGCGTCGGCGTCGTTGTCCTCGCCGACGCCGCCGGGCTCGGGACCCGCGGCGCTCATCGCGCCCTCCGGGCCGTCAGCCGGCGGGTCGCCGCGGCCGCCGCCCACACCGCCGCCATCGCGGCGGCGAGCGTCGCGACCGCGTACGCCGCCGCCGTCCCGGCGCGGCCGTGGCGCACCAGCTCCTCGATGTCCACCGCGTAGGTGGAGAACGTGGTGAAGCCGCCGAGCACGCCCGTCCCCAGGAACGGCCGGGCCAGCCGGTGCGGGGTGCCGGCCTCCGCGATGGTCACCAGCAGCACCCCGATCAGCGCACAGCCCACCGCGTTGACCAGCAGCGTCGTCCAGGGGAAGGCGCCGTCCGGCGTCGGCAGGAGCAGCCCGGCGGCGTAGCGGGCGACGGCCCCGATCGCCCCGCCGAGCGACACGGCGCAGACGACCGGCCCCTGACCCGGCGTCCCGCGCCGTCGCACGGGCGTGCCCGGCCCGCCGGTCCGGGCCACCGCGCCCGGCTGTGTCGTACCCATCGGCGTCGTACCCATCGGCGTCGTGCCCATCCGTTCAGGCTAGCCCCGCTCCGGCGGCCCTCAGGCCACCGGTCCGGCCACGGTGGCCAGGCACGCCTCCGCGCGGTCGGCGTCCATCAGCCAGTCCTGGTAGCCGGCCGGGTCCGCGAAGCCGTTGACGTAGCGGTGGGCCAGCTGGGGATGGCGCGCGGCCGCCGACAGGACGTGCTGGACGTGCTCGGGGAGCGGCGCGTCCAGCACCATGTTGGTGAAGGCCGTGGTGTGCCGGGCGTGCTCCCACCAGCCGGCGAACGTCCCCTGCATCCACGCCCGGTCGAAGGGCCGGTCCCCGCGCTCCAGCACCGACGCCAGATAGCGCCCGGCGCAGCGGGCGGCGTTGTTCGACCCCTGGCCGGTGATCGGGTCGTTGAGGACGACCGCGTCCGCCATGCCGAGGACGTGCGTGCCCGGGGCGACCTCCGCGACCGGATGCCGCACCACCGGCGTCAGTCCGCCGGTCAGCCACGCCCCCGGGTCCGTCGGCTCGGCACCGGCGAGCAGGTCGTGCTCCCACGGGGCGTACGTCCGCAGCAGCTCCCGCGAGCGCAGTAGGGCCGCGTCCGGCCCCGCGACGTCGCCCCAGCAGTCGAAGGGTCCGCCCGGGTGCCCCTCCCACAGCAGGATCGAGCAGGGACCGGAGCCGGTCAGCGCCGGCATCACGAAGAACTCGCCCGCCTCGGGGAAGCCCCACATCCGCAGATAGGAGGGCGGCAACCCGGGGTCCGGGGCGGCACCGTGCACATAGACGCAGGCGAGGACGCGCTTGGGGCCGGCGTACGGGCTGTGCCGGTCGTCGCGGCCGAAGACCTGCCCGAGCGGGCCGTGCCCGGCGGCCACCACGGTCAGCTCGTGCCCGGTGGCCAGCGCCGCCAGGTCCTCGGGGGCGATCTCCCGGTACTCCACCCGCCCGCCGCGCCGCTCGAACAGCTCCAGCCAGTGCGCGGTCTTCACCCGCTGGTCGACGGACTGCGCGGGCTCGTCGAGGGGAGCGGTGATGGCCCGCTCCGGGACGGGGACGCCGGGCGGGTCGACCGGGCCGATCCGCAGGCCGTCGACGCGGGGCGCCGCGTCGTCCCAGAGGTTCAGACCCGCCGCGCGCTCCAGGGCCAGCGCCGGCCCGTACATCAGCTGGGTGGACATCACGCGGCCGCCCCGCACGCCCTCGGGGGTGCGCGCGGAGACCACGGTCACCTCGTAGCCGCCGGCCGCCTGCAGTCCCAGGGCCAGTTGCAGCCCCGCCTGGCCCGCGCCGACGATCGCGATCCTGCGCATGGTTGCCTCCGAGAAACCGGGTTCCGTGGCTCGTCCCCGATGTAACCCTCCACGGCGCACGCTGTACAGACGGCACGCGAGTGGCGCGCCGGCGGTCACCCGGGCTCCGGCGACGGCCCGGGTACGGCCTCAGGGGCGACGGGAGGACGACGGGAGGACGAAGGGAGGACGACGAGGGGATGGCAGGAAACCGGCGCTTTCGGCGCGCCGGGCCGGGGTAGTCGTCAGGCCGGTCACCCACAGCCGCGCTCCGCTGCCTCGAACCGGCGGGACACGCCGGGAAACGCCGGAAAGCGGCGGGAGAACGCCGAGAACTTCGGCCACCCGCCCGTCGGGGCCGGAGACGGCCGCAGCCGATCCATGGAGATACACGATGACGCAGCAACCCCAGCCGCCCCATACGGTGGCTCCTCGCACGGTGTCGCCCCGGCTCCAGCGGGCGAGAATGCTCGACCGGGTCGAGGAGCGGCTGCGCACCGTCCTCGACGACGCGCACCGCCGCTGGCGCACCGCGGACGCGCGCGGCGCCGGGCTGGTCGAGGCCCTCGCCGAGTTCGTGACCGCCGGCGGCGACCGCGCCCGCCCCCTCGTCTTCCTCACCGGCTACCTCGCGGCCGGCGGCGACCCCGACGCGCCCCGCGCCGTGGACACCGCGGTCGCGCTCGAACTCCTCGACACCTGCACCCTCATACGGAGCGACGTCCGCGACAACGCCGCCCTGCGCCGGGGCATGCCCACCCTCCACGTCAGCCGCGCGGCCGAGCACGAGAGGGGCGGCTGGGCGGGCGAGGCCCGCCGCTTCGGCGAGTCCTCGGCCACCCTCGCCGGCGACCTCGCCCTCGCCCACGCCGACCGGCTCATGGGCCCGCTGCCCGCCGAGGCGCGCCGGATCTGGGACGACCTGCGCACCGAGCGCGCGATCGGCTCGTACAGCCATCACGCCATGGCCGCCGAATACCTGGAGGACCCCTGGCCGGGCCGCTGTGTGACCGGCTGCGACCTGGGCTGTACCGCCGGGTGGTACGCCCTGCGCCACCCGCTGCGGCTGGGCGCGGCGCTCGCCGGGCGGCCGGACCTCGACGGCCCCTACGAGGCGTACGCCCGTCCGCTGCACGCCGCCTGGCGGCTGCGGGGGTTCCTCGACGGCGGCCCGGAGTACGCGTGGGACGCGCAGCTGCTGCGGGACCTCCTGCTGGAGCCGGAGGAGCGGGACGTGGCCGAGGAGCTCATCCAGGAGCTCGTCGAGCGCGCCTGCCGCACGGCGGAGTCGCTCACCCTGGCCGCCGGCTGGGGCGAGGAACTGGCCGCCTTCGCCGACCGGGTGGCGTCACAGCAGGGGTGAGCGACCGCCGGCCGCCGACCGCCCACCGGCGGTCGGTGCGCCCCGTCCGCCCGGTCGCCCGTCGCCCTCAGGCCGTCACGGCGATGGCCGTCACGATCAGGCCGTCGCGCACCAGCCAGCGGCCGCTGAAGCCGGACAGCCGGTTCCCGGTGGCCGCGCGCAGCGGCTCGGGCGTGAGCAGCCGTGCCGTGAAGGTCCCCGAGAGCGCCGACGGCCCCGAGAGCCCTGCCGGCCCCGAGGGCCCGGAGGCCGCCGTCCCGGGGTCCACGTCGAGCACGGCGTCCTCGAAGTCCAGCCAGAGCCCGGTGAGCGGGAACCACGCCTTGTAGACGCTCTCCTTGGCGCTGAACAGCAGCCGGTCCCAGCACACGCCGGGCCGCTCGGCGGCCAGCCGCGCCAGGGGGCCCCGCTCCTCGGGGCGCGTGACGAGGTCGCGCACCCCGGCGTTCGGCAGCGGCAGGTTGGGCTCGGCGTCCAGCCCCACGGTCAGCATGTCGCGGGCGTGCGCGACGGCCGCGGCGCGGTAGCCCTCGCAGTGCGTCATGCTGCCGATGACCCCCTCGGGCCACCCTGGCGCGCCGCGCTGCCCGGGCAGGATGGGCGCCGGGGCGATGCCCAGCCGGCCCAGCGCGGTGCGGGCGCAGGCCCGTACCGTCGTGAACTCCCTGCGCCGCTTGTCCACCACCTTGGTCAGCAGCGCCTCCTCCTCGGGGAAGAGCGCCGGAGGGTGGTCCGGGTCGCGGAAGGACTCCTCGTACGCGACCGCCGGGGGCAGCAGCGCGCCGATCATCTCCGCGGGCCGCGCCCCGGCCGTCTCGGCCGGCCGCGGGCCGGTCTCGGTCGTCTCAGCCTGATGCACGGAAGGAACCCTGCCAGCCCCGGGGCGGCCCGGAAACCCCTATCTCCGCGCACCGGTGCGAAAGGGGCGCCACTGGGGCGATGTGAGGGGGCGTCACCCGGACGCTTCACGGACGAAACCTTTGCGACGTCCAAACGTTGATCCGGGCTCCCGGCCGTCACCGACCGGGTGCTCGTCCCGTACGACCAAGCAAAGGTGTCTCCCCATGTCACGTATCGCCAAGGCAGCAGTCATCACCGCCGCCGTGGGCGCCACTCTCGCCGGTGTGGCCGGCGGCGCGGTCGCCGACTCCGGAGCCAAGGGTGTGGCGGCAGGTTCCCCCGGTGTCATCTCGGGCAACGTCATCCAGGTCCCGATCCACCTGCCGATCAACCTCTGCGGCAACACGATCGACATCGTCGGTCTGCTGAACGCCGCCTCCGGGAACGTCTGCGTCAACAGCTGACCCAGGCGCCCATGTGTATGGCGCCCCCGACACCGAGTCGGCGGGCGCCATACGCCGTTTCGCCCCCCTTGCTGATCATTACTTTGTGTATATATGCAATTTCATGGGGAGGTGTGTAGGCGAGGGGGGCGGACATGGGGGCTGGTGGTTCTGCATCGGAGAGGGCTCAGGAAGCCCGGCGGCACGAGCGCGAGCTGCGCGAGCAGCTGCTGGCCGCGCAGCGCGAGGCCCGGCGGTGGGAGGCGGCGAGCGAGGGCGAGCGCAAGGTGGCGGCCCAGCTGCTGATGCTCACCCGGCGCGGCTGGCGGCTGCTGGTGGACCGGCGGTGGCCGGGCACGCGCGCGGCCAACGTCGACATGCTGCTGGTGGGACCCGGCGGGGTCTTCGTCATCGACGTCAAGAACTGGCGGGCGGCGCCCGGAGCCGACGACGGCCATCTGACGGCCGGCCGCCAGCGGCGGGACGGCGAGATCGGCAAGCTCCTGGCGGTGACGCGGGTGGCGGAGGCCGCGCTGGCGTCGATCGGACTGTCGCCGGTGGCGGTCCGGCCGGTGATGGTCTTCGCGGGCCGCTCGTTCGACGGCTCGCTCGACCGCGTACGACTGCTGGGCGAGCGGGAGGTCGGCCCGGCACTCCTGGCGGAACGCACCCGGCTGGAGGCGGCCATGGTGCGGAAGGTCGCCGATCACCTGGAAGTGGTGTTCCCGGCGTACGAGGGGTCGAGGGTGCCGGAGGCCCGGCCCGCGGCCGCGGAGGCGGCCACCACGGAGACGTCCCTTGAGGACGCGCCCTCCGGCGACAGTGACGCGCTCTTCGACATCGCGCGCCTGCGCGACGCGGCCCTGGAGTCCGCGCGCCGGGCGCCGATCGAGCGGTGGATGACCTTCCTGCACCCCGAACAGGTGGCCCTCGTACGGCGCAACTGGTCGGGCCCGGCGCGGGTCAGCGGTCCGGCGGGCACCGGCAAGACGGTCGTGGCGCTGCACCGCGCCGCCCACCTCGCCCAGCGCACCGACGGGCGGATCCTGTACGTCACCTTCGCCAGCAACCTGCCGCGCGTGCAGAGCACGTTCCTGCGGACGATGTCCCCGGCGGTCGCCGACCGGGTGGAGTTCCGCAGCCTGCACTCGTGGGCGCGCAAGTTCCTCTCGGAGCGCGGTATTCCGCACCGGCTGCACGGCGGACGGGCGGAGGACGCCTTCAGCAGGGCCTGGGTCCGGCGCGGCCGGCCCAGCGTCCTGGCGACCCTCGACCCGTGCCCGCGCTACTGGCACGAGGAGATCGACTGCGTCATAAAGGGGCGCGGCATCACGGGCTTCGAGGAGTACGCGACGCTGCGGCGCCAGCGGCGCCGGGCCGCGCTGCGCCGCTGGCACCGCGAGGCGGTCTGGGCGCTGTACGAGGAGTACGAGCGGGTCCGCACCGAGCGCGGGGTGCACGATTTCAACGACATCCTGGGCCTCGCCCTCGCCGAGGCCCTCGCCCGGCCGGGCCGTTCCCCCTACGCGGCGGTGATCGCCGACGAGGTGCAGGACCTCACGCTCGTCGGGGTGCGGCTGCTGCACGCGCTCGTCGGGGACGCCCCCAACGGCCTGCTGCTGGTGGGCGACGGCCAGCAGGCCGTCTACCCGGGCGGGTTCCGGCTCTCGGACGCCGGCATCGACGTCCGCGGGGACCGCGGGCAGGTGCTGCGCACGAACTACCGCAACGGCGCGCGCATCCTCGGCGCCGCCCTCGCGGTGGTGGCCGACGACGCCTTCGACGACATCGACGGCTCCCGTCTCGCCGGCCGCCGCGACGTCGACCCCACCTGCCCCGGCGGCCAGGTCACCCGCTCCGTCTCCGGTACGCCCGCCGAGCACGACGAGGCCCTGCTGGCGGCCCTGCGCACCCGTGGCGAGGCGTCCTGGCCCGACTCCGCCGTGCTCTGCCGCTGCCGCCGCGAGACGCTCCACTACCAGCGGCTCCTGGGCCGGGCGGGCATCCCCCTGTGCTCCCTCGAACGCTACGACGGCCGACCGGTCGCCGGCGTGAAACTGGGCAGCTACCGGCGGGCGAAGGGGCTGGAGTTCAAGCACGTCTATCTGCCGGTCCACGAGCTCCCCCCGCCCGCGTCGGCGGCGGACGACGACATCGCCCTCGAACGCGCGGAACTCGCCCGCACCCAGCTGTTCGTGGCGATGACCCGTGCCAGGGACACCCTCTGGCTGGGCTCGGTCGCGCCGGGCGCGCGGGGCACCTGAAAGAGGCCGTAAGGACGCCGGAAAGACGGAACGCCCCTCCCGGAGGGGAGAGGCGTGGTGTGGTGCGCGAGCGCCCCCGGCAGGACTCGAACCTGCGGCCAAGCGCTTAGAAGGCGCCTGCTCTATCCACTGAGCTACGGGGGCCGGTGTGTGGCGGTCGCGGACGGCTGAAGCCCCGGGCTCGGTGGTGCCGTGACCTTGCCGGGGACAAGGATAGGGCTCCGCGTACCTCGTCCCGGTTGCTTCACCTCCGTGACACGATGTGGAGGTTCGGTGAAGCGGTCCTGATAATCGCAGGCAGGTGCGAATTTCGCATCGTTTTTGACGCGTTCGGTGCCGGGTGTTGTGCACTCGTTATGCCTGGGCCTCTTGCGCCACGCCTCGCGCGCCAGGGGTTATACGCTTCAAAAACACACCAGAATTGGGCATTCTGCACGTGTGGCGACCTTGGACGTACGGCCCCGACTGCTTGACGCGCTGTCCGCACTGCGTGACCGCGTGGACGCCGCACGCTTTCCGCTCCCCCTCCCCGGCGCGGCTCGCGCCCGCCGGAACCGGGCCGAGCTCCTGGCGCAGCTCGACGACTACCTGGTGCCCCGCCTGTGCGCCCCCGAGGCGCCACTGCTGGCCGTCGTGGGGGGATCCACCGGTGCGGGGAAGTCCACCCTGGTCAACTCGCTGGTGGGCCGCCGGGTCACCGAGGCGGGGGTGCTGCGGCCGACGACCCGTACACCCGTCCTCGTCTGCCACCCGGACGATCATCACTGGTTCGCCGGATCACGGGTGCTGCCCCGGCTCCAGCGCGTGTGGGTGCCCATGCAGGAGTGCGCGGCCGCGGCGTACGAGGCGGAGGTGCTGGACGACGAGGCGGCGGAGGCGCTGGAGCACGAGCCGTTCGCCCTGCGCATCGAGACCGACCGCGCCCTGCCGCGCGGGCTGGCCCTGCTGGACGCGCCGGACATCGACTCGCTGGTCGAGCACAACCGCGACCTCGCCGCCTCGCTGATCTGCGCCGCCGACATCTGGGTGCTCGTCACCACCGCGACCCGGTACGCCGACGCGGTGCCGTGGCACCTGCTGCGCACGGCCAAGGAGTACGACGTCACGCTGGTCACCGTCCTGGACCGGGTGCCGCACCAGGTGGCGGTCGAGGTCTCCCGGCAGTACGACGCCATGCTGGAGAGCGCCGGCCTGGGCGACGTGCCCCGCTTCACCATCCCCGAGCTGCCGGAGTCGGCCGACGGCAGCAGCGGCCTGCTGCCGGCCACCGCCGTCGCGGGCCTGCGCGCCTGGCTCACCCAGCGGGCCGAGGACCCCGCGGCACGGACGGTGGCGACCGCGCGCACCGCGCGGGGCGTGCTGTCCTCGCTGGGGTCGCGGTTGCCCGGGCTCGCCGGGGCCGCCGCGGTGCAGCACGCGGCGGCCGTCCGGATGGCGCAGTGCGTGGAGGAGGCGTACGGGCGCGCGGTCGAGCGCGTCCGGCGCGAGATCGCCGCGGGGGAGGCGCTGGCCGGCGACGCGCTGACCCACTGGCGCGGGCATCCGCACGACAGCACCCCCGACGAGCTGCTGAACGCGCTCACCGGTTCCGTCATCGCCCTGCTGACCTGCGCGGCCGACGCGGCGGACGAGGAGGTCGAGGCGGCCTTCGGCGGCGACCCGGCGGCCGGCGCCGCCCTCGCGCCCCGCGACCCGGACGGGGCGGGAGGCAGGGTCGGGGTCGCGGTGCGCCGGTGGCGGCGCTGTCTGGAGGAGATCGCCCAGGAGGAGGTGCGGGCGGCCGAGCGCGACCGCGGCAACGAGGCGGAGAAGACCGCCGCGCTGCTGGCGGCGGCGCTGCTCGGCGGCGGCCGGGCGAGCACGGCCGGGGACACCCTGGCCCGGACGCTCGGGGCGGCCGCCGCGCTGCGGCTGCGCGACCGGGGCGGCGAGCTGCTGTCCGACTGTCTCGAACGGGTCCTGGAGAGCGAGCGGGAGCGCAGGACCGCCCCGCTCGAATCCCTCGACCTGACCCCCGATCACCAGGTCGAACTCATCGCGGTGCTGTCCCTATTGCAGAAGGAGAGATGACCGCCGTGGCGTCAGCAGACGAGGTGGGCCGCTTCTGGAACGACGGTCTGATCGCACGCCGCGGCCGGCCGGACGCCGGCCCGCGGGCGGTGGCCGAGGCCGAGCACCCGGTGCCGGTCGCGCGCCCCCCGGCGCCCCCCGGCCCGCGGGCGACCACCTCGCCCGCCGGGCAGGCCCTGCGGCCCCGGCTGGACGCGCTGCGCGAACTGGTGGGCCTCTCCCGGGCCCGCCTGGACCGGCGCACGCTCGCCGAGGCCGGCCGGGTGCTGGAGGAGGCCGCGGCCCGCCACCGGCACGCGCTGGACCTGACGGTGGTGGCCATCGCCGGGTCCACCGGCAGCGGCAAGTCGTCCCTCTTCAACGCCCTGGCACGGGCCCAGCTGTCGGAGGCCGGGGTGCGCCGGCCGACGACCGCGCTGCCCGTCTCGTGCGCCTGGACCGACCGCGCGGACGGGCTGCTGGACCGTCTCGGCATCCCCGCCCGGGCCCGCCGGCAGCCGGTCCGGCCGTACGACCCGGCGCTGGGCGGGCTGGTGCTGCTGGACCTCCCCGACCACGACTCGGCGGCGCCCGGCCACCGCGAGCAGGTCGAGCGGCTGCTGGGGCTGGTCGACGCGGTGATCTGGGTGGTGGACCCGGAGAAGTACGCCGACGCGGTGCTGCACGAGCGCTATCTACGGCCTCTGGCCGGCTACGCGGAGGTCATGTTCGTCGTCCTCAATCAGGTGGACCGGCTGTCGGCGGACGCGGCCGACCAGGTCCTGGACGACCTGCGGCGGCTGCTCGACGAGGACGGGCTCGCGCTGGGCGAGCACGGCGAGCCCGGCGCCGCCGTGCTGGCGCTGTCCGCCCTCACCGGGGAGGGGGTCGGCGAACTCCGCGAGGCCCTGGGCGTGTTCACCAGCCGCCGGAGCGCGGCGGAGCTGCGGCTGACCGCCGACGTGGACGGGGTGTCGGCGCGGCTGCGCGCGGCCTACGTGGCCGAGGGGCGGCCGGGGCTGACGGAACGGGCCCGGCAGGAGTTCGAGGACCGCCTGGCGGAGGCGGTGGGCGCCCAGGCCGCCGGGCTGTCGGCGGAGCGGGCCTGGCGGCGGGACGCCGAGCGGGCGTGCGGCACGGCCTTCAAGCGGGTGCGCGGCTGGCACGACCGGCTGTTCCTGGGCGCCCGGGCGCGGGGCACCGACGACGACACCGTGCCCGGCGGCTGCCTCGCGCCGCCGCGCCGGACCGCCTCCCGGCCGCTGGTCGAACGGGCCGTGCGGGCGCTGGCCTACGAGGCCTCCGCCGGGCTGCCGGACCCCTGGGCGCAGGCGGTGCGCGAGGCCGCGGCCCGGGGCGCCGAGGGGCTGGCGGAGGCGCTGGACGAGGTGGCGGCGGTGGCGGCCGAGACCGCGGCGACGTGCGCGGGCGGCACGGCGCGCGGGGTGCGGCCCCGCTGGTGGGCGGCGATCGCGGCGGGCCAGGGGGTGCTGCTGGCGATGCAACTGCTGGGCGCGGTCTGGCTGGTGGGCACGGTCACCGGCGACTTCGGCGGGCCGTGGTGGCTCCCGGCGGAGCTGCTGGCGGGCGGCAGCCTGGGCGGCCCGGTCCTGGCGTGGTGCGGCCGGATCGCGGCGCGGGGGCCCGCGCGGGGCCACGGGCTGGAGACGGAGCACCGGCTGCGCGGCGCGGCGGCGGGGTGCGGGCGGGCCAGGGTGCTGGAACCGGTGGCGGCCGAGCTCCTGCGCTACCGGGAGGTGCGGGCGCAGTACGTGATCGCGGCGGGCGAGGCGTAGGCCCCCGGAGGCAGGCCCCCGGAGGCAGGGCCCCGGAGGCAGGCAACCGGAGGCAGGCAACCGGAGGCAGGCGCGCGAAGGCAGGCACCCGGACGCGGGCCCCCGGAGGTCGTTCACCCTCATGGGTGAGGCGGTTGTCCACATGCGGGCGGCCGTCCACAGGCCCGCGCGGCGTCCGGCGGACCCGGGCACGATGAGGGCCGGGACGACACCGCGGGCGGATGCCGCGGGTCGGTGACGGGGGAGGCGCGCGCATGAACGAGACACTGGTGACGGTCCTGGGCAACGTGGCCACGCAGCCCGATCTGCGGGAGACGGCGAGCGGCTCGGTGCTCTCGCGCTTCCGCCTGGCGGCGACGGTGCGCCGCTGGGACCGCGAGCGCGAGGAGTGGACCGACGCGTACACCAGCTTCTACACGGTGCGCGCCTGGCGCGCGCTCGCGGTGAACGTGGTGGGCTCGGTGAGCCTGGGGGAACCGGTCGTCGTCCACGGGCGGTTGAGGGTCGTGGACGAGGAGCGGGAGGGCCGGCGCTGGGTGTCGGCCGACATCGACGCCGTGTCGGTCGGTCATGACCTCACGCGCGGTACGTCGGCGTTCCGCAGAGCGTCACCGGCCTCGCAGGTGCTTCCGCTTCCGGTCGATCCGGTGCGGATGGCGTGCGTGGGTCCGGGGGCTCCACCGGAGACTCTCGCGGAACCCCCGGACCCGGCCGGGGCTGCGGTGATGACGCATCGGGCAGCCGCTCCGCCCCATTGAAACGGGCGGTTTGTCCCGGCGATTTGTCGATAATCCAAGGGCCGGTACGGCTATGCGATAACGATTCCGATTCGGATCGGCCCTGTGCAGGCGTGCGGGAAGGGTGCCTTCCGTGCGCTCCATAAGATCCCCTGCAGAGCAACGGGGGCTTCTGAGTTTTGAGTTGCCCGGTGGGGCGCGCCCGCGACGGTCCGGACCGAGCGTCGTGCGAGCCGCGCCCGCCCGAAAGGAAATCCATGAACTCTGTGAAGGGGCGGGGCGTGAGGCGTCTCGCCGTGGCGATTCTGACGACAGGTCTGGCGGTGGTCGGCACCGTGGCCGCCGGGAGCGGGGCGGTAGCGGCCGACGAGGGGCGGAAGAGCCAGGGCGGCGTGACCGCCACCCTCGGCCGTCTCACGGCCGGCGGCGGGGCCGTGGTCCACGACCGGCGCAAGACCGGGACCGTCATGGCGGGCCTGTTCGAGATGAAGGTCGACGGCGGCGGCACGCTCCAGACCTACTGCGTCGACATCCTCACCAACACGGTCGACGGGGCGAAGTACAAGGAGACCGGCTGGGGCGAGTCCTCGCTGCACGCCAACCGCGACGCGGGGAAGATCCGCTGGATACTCCAGCACTCCTATCCCCAGATCAACGACCTCGCCGCGCTCGCCAAGGACTCCGGCGCCGGCACCCTCGACGCCAACACCGCCGCCGCCGGCACCCAGGTCGCCATCTGGCGCTACTCCGACCACGTCGACGTCGAGGCCCGCGACCCGGCCGCCGAGAAGCTCGCGGACTACCTCCAGAAGAGCGCCGAGAGCACCGGGGAGCCCAAGGCCTCCCTGACGCTCGACCCGCCCGCCGTCTCGGGCCGTCCCGGCCGGCGCGTCGGCCCGGTCACCGTCCGCACCGACGCGGGCACCGCCACCGTCGCCCCCACCGGCGAGGCGGCGGGCAAGGGCGTGAAGGTCGTCGACAAGGCGGGCAAGCCCCTCACCTCGACCGGCGACGGCGGCGAGCTCTGGTTCGACGTCCCGGCCGGCGCCCCGGACGGGTCCGCCGCCTTCAAGGTCACGGCCGCCACCAAGGTCCCGGTCGGCCGGGCCTTCATCGGTGACCACACCCGCACCCAGACGATGATCCTGGCCGGCTCCAGCGAGAGCACGGTCTCCGCCACCGCCACCGCGAACTGGGCGGGCAAGGGCGCGATACCCGCCCTCGACGCCCGCAAGGACTGCGCGAAGGGCGGCGTGGAGATCACCGCCGGCAACACGGGCGACCAGCCCTTCACCTTCACCCTCGACGGACGGCGGCACACCGTGGCGCCGGGCGGCTCCGAGACCGTCCTGATGAAGGTCGACGAGGACCGGGCGTACAAGTTCACGATCACCGGGCCGAACGGTCTGACCAAGACGTTCTCCGGAATCCTGGACTGCAAGACCGCCGAGACCGGCTCCACCGGCGGCTCCGCCGGCGGCGCCGGCACCCCCGCGACCGCCGCCACCCCGGTGTCCGGGAAGGCCGCCCCGGCCACCACCGGCGGAACGGGCGGCGCCGGGTCCGCCACCAGCGGCGACCTCGCCACCACCGGTGGCAGCGGCACCACCCCGGTCATCGCGGGCGTGGCCATCGCGCTCATCGTGGTCGGCGGCACCGCCGTCTTCCTGCTGCGCCGCGAGCGCGCCTCGACGGGGGAGAGGCGGGGAGGCGACGCCCGCCCGCGGCCTCGCGCACGGTCGGTGACCGGGGGAGTTCCCACGGTCACCGGCACGTCGCCGCAACGCGTTTCCGTCCAGGGCTTCCGGTACGGCAAGATGGGGTGTATCTGCCCTCACGCGGCGGAGCCGCACATTGGCCCTTCTCGATTGCCGGACGGTTTCTCTTGGCTGAGTACATCTACACCATGCGCAAGACGCGCAAGGCGCACGGCGACAAGGTCATCCTCGATGACGTGACGCTGAGCTTCCTGCCCGGTGCGAAGATCGGTGTGGTCGGCCCCAACGGCGCCGGTAAGTCCACCGTCCTCAAGATCATGGCCGGTCTGGAGCAGCCGTCGAACGGCGACGCCTTCCTCTCCCCGGGCTACAGCGTCGGCATCCTCATGCAGGAGCCGGAGCTCGACGAGAACAAGACGGTGCTCGAGAACGTCCAGGACGGCGTCGCCGAGGTCAAGGGCAAGCTCGACCGGTTCAACGAGATCGCCGAGCTCATGGCGACCGACTACTCCGACGCGCTGCTGGAGGAGATGGGCAAGCTCCAGGAGGAGCTGGACCACTCCAACGCCTGGGACCTCGACGCCCAGCTGGAGCAGGCCATGGACGCGCTGGGCTGCCCGCCCGCCGACTGGCCGGTCGTCAACCTCTCCGGTGGTGAGAAGCGCCGCGTCGCCCTCTGCAAGCTGCTGCTGGAGGCCCCCGACCTGCTGCTCCTCGACGAGCCCACCAACCACCTCGACGCCGAGTCCGTGAACTGGCTGGAGCAGCACCTGGCCAAGTACGCGGGCACCGTCGTGGCGATCACCCACGACCGCTACTTCCTCGACAACGTCGCCGAGTGGATCCTGGAGCTGGACCGCGGCCGCGCCATCCCCTACGAGGGCAACTACTCCACCTACCTGGAGAACAAGGCCGCCCGTCTGAAGGTCGAGGGCCAGAAGGACGCCAAGCGCCAGAAGCGCCTCAAGGAAGAGCTGGAGTGGGTCCGCTCCAACGCCAAGGGCCGGCAGGCCAAGTCCAAGGCGCGTCTCGCCCGCTACGAGGAGATGGCGGCCGAGGCCGACAAGATGCGGAAGCTGGACTTCGAGGAGATCCAGATCCCGCCGGGCCCGCGTCTGGGCAGCGTCGTCGTCGAGGTCAACAACCTCTCCAAGGCGTTCGGTGACAAGGTCCTCATCGACGACCTGTCCTTCACCCTGCCGCGCAACGGCATCGTCGGCGTCATCGGCCCGAACGGCGCCGGCAAGACGACGCTGTTCAAGATGATCCAGGGCCTGGAGAAGCCGGACTCCGGCACCATCAAGGTCGGCGAGACCGTCAAGATCTCCTACGTCGACCAGAGCCGCGCCAACATCGACCCCAAGAAGACGCTGTGGGCCGTCGTCTCCGACGAGCTGGACTACATCAACGTCGGCCAGGTCGAGATGCCCTCGCGCGCCTATGTGTCCGCGTTCGGCTTCAAGGGCCCGGACCAGCAGAAGCCGGCCGGTGTGCTCTCCGGTGGTGAGCGCAACCGCCTCAACCTGGCGCTGACCCTCAAGCAGGGCGGCAACCTGCTGCTCCTCGACGAGCCGACCAACGACCTCGACGTCGAGACCCTGTCCTCCCTGGAGAACGCGCTGCTGGACTTCCCCGGCGCCGCGGTGGTCGTCTCCCACGACCGCTGGTTCCTGGACCGAGTGGCCACGCACATCCTGGCGTACGAGGGCAACTCGAAGTGGTTCTGGTTCGAGGGCAACTTCGAGTCGTACGAGAAGAACAAGATCGAGCGGCTCGGCCCGGACGCGGCCCGTCCGCACCGCGCCACCTACAAGAAGCTGACCCGGGGCTGATGCACCGGCTGTGCTTCGCCGACGCCGGGGAGGCGGCCGATCTGGCCGCCTTCCTGGCCCGGCTGATCCACTACGACCGGGCCGCCGCCGTCCGGCTCCAGGCCGGCGGCGGCGTGCTCGGCGTTTTCGGGCGCCCGCCGTCCTTCGAGGTCCTCGCCATCCGCACGGCCCGCCTCGCGGCCGGCGCCGAGCTGGACGCGACCGTCTCGGCCGGACAGCTCGCGGACGCCCTCGACGCGGGTGTCCCGGTGGCGGACGGCGGCCTGGAGGTCGTCGTCCCCGAGGCCGTCACCGGCCCGCCCTGGGCCGGCGTCCTGCCGCCCCGCGGCGGCTGGCGGCGTGTCGAGCCCTTCCCCGCCGGCGCGGACGTCCGGGGCGCGGTCGCGGCCGCCGTCGCGGAGTTCCGGGCCCGGGACGAGGCGCTGCCCGAGCAGCGCCGCACCCGCGCCGAGCGGGACCGCATCGGCCGGGAGATCTGGTCGCGCACCCTGGGCGACACCGGTCTGCCCCTGCGCGCCGTGCACGCCGCCCAGTCGCTGGGCTTCCTGCGCCCTGTCCGCGAGGAGCGGACCCCGGCAGGGCACGCCGTGGCCAACGGCGCCGGCGCGGCGGCTCCCGCGGCCCGGGCCGGCGGCGCGACGGCCGTGGCACCCGAGCCGCTCGCCCTCTTCGCCGCGCGCGGCTGGCTGCGGCTGCGCACGCCCTACGGCTCCGTCGCCGTACGCACCGGCGGCGGTCTGCGCGATCTGACGGTCACGCCCGCCTGACGACGGCGTCGTCAGGCGGCGGCCGGCGTGCGTCAGCCCTGGGTGTTGACCATGGAGGCGGCCGCGTAGGTCATATAGCCCCACAGCTGCCGTTCCAGCTCGGGCGCGAGCTGAAGCTCGTCCACCGCGTCGCGCATGTGCCGCAGCCAGGCGTCGTGGGCGGCGCGGTCGACCGTGAACGGCGCGTGGCGCATCCGCAGCCGCGGGTGACCGCGGTTCTCGCTGTAGGTGCGCGGGCCGCCCCAGTACTGCATCAGGAAGAGCACCAGGCGCTCCTCGGCCGGGCCGAGGTCCTCCTCCGGGTACATCGGCCGCAGCAGGGGATCCCCGGCCACGCCCTGGTAGAAGCGGTGGACCAGGCGCCGGAAGGTCTCCTCGCCGCCGACCTGCTCGTAGAAGGTCTGCTCCTGAAGCGTGCCGCGCGGAATCTCATTCACCCCTCCATGGTCTCAGACCACCCGGCCGAGGACCGGGGCCTCAGGACCCGCCCCGTCCCCCGCCCCGCCCGGACCCGCCCCGTCCCCGCCCCGCCCGGACCCGCCCGGTCCCCCGCGACCGGCCGGGCGCTCAGCTCCGCCGGACCGTGATCGTCGTCCACGCCCCCACGTGCACCCGGTCGCCGTCGCCGAGGGGCACCGGCACGTAGGGCTGGATCGGCTCCTCGGAGCCGTTGACCGTGGTGCCGTTGGTGGAGTCCTGGTCGACGACCGCCCAGCCGCCGTCCGGCTGCTGCACCAGCATGGCGTGCTGGTGGGAGACGCCCGGGTCCTCCGGCGGGCGGGACAGGTCGATGTCCGGCGACTCGCCCGTGCTGTGCCGGCGGCGCCCGATGGTGACCTGGTGGCCGCCGAGCGGGAACCGCAGCTCGGGCGCGTACGCGGGCAGGTTCAGCCCCGCCGCCTCCGGCCCGCTGCGGTGCATCATCGACAGGAAGTACTCGCGGTCGGGCGCCACGAGGGCCACCCAGCCGCCCCCCTGCGCGGGCGGCGCGGCGACCGGCGCGGCGGTCGGCGGGGACAGCATCCAGTCGTCGTCGGCCGGGAAGGGCTCCCCGAAAGCGGCCGGCTCCGGCGGCCCCAGCGGTTCGGCCGGGCGGTTCACCCGGGACGGGCGGGAACCGTGGTACTCGAAGCTCTGCGGCGGCGGGGCGTGCTGCGGAGGGGGCGGCGGCGCCGACTGGAAGCCCTGCACGGGCGGGGGCGGCGACGCGTAGGGATTGGCCGTGCGGGTCGCGAAGTTGTAGCGGCACTCCTCGCAGAACGGCGCCTGCGCCTCGCGGGGCGTACGGCACTGCGGGCACAGCTCGGCCTGGACGGTGGCGTCGCCCCCGTAGCCGAAGCCGCCGGGGCCGGGCGGCGGACCGGGCGGCGGGCCGGGCGGGGGCGGAGGAACGACGGGTGCGGGCGCGCCGGCCTCCGGCATCCGGTGGCCGCACACCTCGCACCAGTCGTCGGCCCCCGAAGGGTGGCCGTTCGGGCAGGTCGGCATGGCGGTGGATTCCCCCTCGTCACTTCTTGACGCGAACGGTCTTGGTGGAGCGCGTCTCCAGCGTCATCTCCGCTTCCTCCGAGACCTTCGTCTTCAGCCGCACAGTACCGTTCGCCGCGTCCACGACGTCCACCACCTTGGCGAGCAGTTTGGCGGTGTCCTCGTGGCCGGAGCGGCTGGCCAGTTGCACCGCGCGGCCCAGCCGGGCCGTCGCGCCGTCGATGTCCCCGGCCTTGCGCAGGTCCAGGCCCTGCTGGATGGCCTGGGCGAGCTCCGCCTGGCCGGTGTAGTGGGCGACCTGGGGGTTGAGGGACGTCGACGCCGCCAGGTCGTCGGTCCACACCGCCCGCACCAGCCCCTGCGCGAGGACGTGCGGCGAGGCGCCGTCCGGGGTGGGCAGCACCAGGGAGACCCGGGCCGCCAGCATCTCCTGGCCCACATGGGCGCTCGGCACCCGCACGCACACGTGGTAGTCCCGCGACTCGTCGCCCCAGGAGCCGGTGGGGTAGTCGCCCGCGCGCGGCCCGGCCGGGGCCCGGCGGTCCGTCAGCTCCTCGACCGTGGGCGCCACCTGCTTCACGAAGACGACCTCGGCGCCCTGGGGGGTCCACAGCCGCAGGGAGACGTCGCCGACCTCCTTGCCCATGACCGCCTCCATCATCCGCGTGAAGTCGTCGGCCAGCGCTGCCGGGTCCGCGACGATGTCGGCGCTGCCCAGCAGGGCGGAGGCGATGCCGGTGACCTCCTTGACCTCCCAGTCCGTGCCCACGCCGCGCGCGTCGCAGGTGAACCGGCCCGCGCAGGCGTCGAGCGAGGCCCGCAGCGCGTCCGGCTCCTCGTGCTCGTTGCGGCCGTCGGTGAGCAGGATGCCGTGGCGTATGGAGGCGTCCGAGGAGGACAGCAGCCGGTCGGCCAGACGCAGCCAGGTGCCGATGGCCGTGCCGCCGCCCGGACCCAGCTTGCGCAGCGCCTCCTTGGCCTGCCCGCGGGTGGTGGCGTCGGCCACCGCCAGCCGCCCGCCGCCGGGATACACCTCGCGCGCCTGGTGGGTGCCGGCGACGACGGCGAAGGCGACGCCGTCGCGCAGCGCGTCGACGGCGGCGGCCGTGGCGTCGCGGGCGTTGCGCATCTTCGCGGGCGGATAGTCCATCGAGCCCGAGCAGTCGACCATGACGACGACCGCCGCGTCGGGAGCGCCCCCGCCGAGCGCGACCGAGCCGGGCGCCAGACCGGCCCGGGGTGGTGGACCCTCCTCCGCGACGGCGGTGACGGTGACGATCGCGTTGACCTCGCGACCCCCCTCGGGGAGGTTGACGTTCTGGTACACCTCGGCCGAGAACCGCGGCACGCTCGGCAGGGACGGGTTGGCCATCTGATCCGCTCCTTCGTACTCCACGTGGTCACATGGGACGTGCGGCGGGCGGACAGCCGCGCGGCGCCGGGCACCGGCGCCGCGTGTGTCGATCCCCCCGTGGTCGTGCGGGCCGTCAGGCCGATCCTGCCCCCTCGCCGGGGGACGGGAACGGCACGACGGCCACTGTTACGTTGTCGTGGCCCCCTCCGTCCAGGGCGTGCGCCAGCAGACGGCGTGCGCACTCCAGCGGCCGGGTGCGGGCGTCCGGCGGCACCACGGCCGCCATGTGCTCGGCGGACTCGGCGTAGTTCCACAGGCCGTCGGTGCAGACGATCACCACGCCCGGCCGGTCGGGGTGGTACGAGGCGGTGTGCGGCTCGACCTCGTAGGCGTCGGCGCCCAGCCAGCCGGTGATCGCGTGGGCGCGCTCGTCCGCGTACGCCTCGGCCTCCGACATCAGGCCCGCCGACACCATCTGGGCCGCCCAGGAGTCGTCCTCGGTCAGCCGGGCGGGCTGGGTGGCGCGGTCGTCGGGGACCCAGTAGGCGCGGCTGTCGCCGACCCAGCCGACGGTCAGCAGGTCGCCGGTGACGACGGCGCTGACGATGGTGCAGGCGGGGGCGTTCTCCTGGCGGTAGTGCTCGTGCTCGCGCGGCCGGTGGGCGGGGCCGGCCAGGGCGGCGACGGCCTCGGCGGCCACGAGGACGGCCCGGTGGGTGGCCTCCTTGGGGGGCGCGCCCCGGTCCAGCTCCTCCACCAGGGCGACGTGCGCCGCGGCACAGGCGGTGGCCGACGCCTCGTCGGGGCGGGCGGCGGACGACACGCCGTCGCTGACGACCGCGACGACGGTCGGGCCGCCGGCCAGCTCGGTGGTGGACACGGCGTACGCGTCCTCGTTGCGGTGGTGGCGCAGGCCGCGGTCGGTGACCGCCGCGACGCCTGCCGACTCGTGCTCCATGTGATTCCGTTCGCGCGGTTGTGCGTGCCCGCAGTGTTCGCAGTACCCGTCTTCGTCGATCATGCCCGACCGGCAGGCCGGACAGGCCCCGCCGGGGCCCGCGCCGTGCGCCGGCTGGGCGGGGACCCCGCCGGGCGGCGGGGCGAGGAGGTGGTCGTCGGCCCCCCGCAGCACGGGCGCGCCCGGCCGCCGCCGTACGCCGGAGCGCGTCTCGGCCGTCGCGGGCGGCACCGCGGAGAGGTCGGCTCCGCATCCTCCGCAGAAGTTGTCGGCCGGCTCCAGCGGCTCGTGGCAGACGGGACACGCCGTCAGCTGTGGGGGCAGTTGCGACATCGATCACACCCATGTCCTGGGGCGGTAACGGTTGGCCCGTTCCACCAGTTCGATCCGTTCCTCACCGCGCTGGGCCAGCCGGGCGAGCACGCGGTACGAGCGTTCCAGCCCGAACCGCAGCCCCTCCTCGTCGAGGCCGCCGCCGAGCAGCCGCTCCGGCCCCGGCGGCGCGCCACCGGCGGGAGCGGCGCCCTGACGGCCCGCCAGCACCCAGTCCAGCGCGGTGCCCAGCACCTCGGTGACCAGCCGCTCGCGCCGCACCGCGTCCAGCCCGGCGTCCGTCAGCCGTTCGACCTGGCCGGCGGCCGCGCCGAGGTCCGCCAGCAGCGCGTCCCGCGGCGGACGCTGCCGCAGCCGCGCCCGGACCGCGGCGACCCGCGCCGCCGTGGAGTGGACGGAGGCCTCCGGCACCGATTCCAGGGCGCTCACCGCGCCCGCCCGGTCCCCGGCGGCCAGCCGCACCCGGGCGAGCGCGAAGGCGGCGCCGACGAACCCCGGATCGGTGACCCACACCGAACGGTAGTACTCGGCGGCGTTGTCGAGCTGACCGAGGAGTTCGGCGCACACGCCCAGCGCCAGCTTGGGGGCGGGTTCGCCGGGGAAGGCGTCGTAGACGGCGTCGAAGGAGAGCGCCGCCCTCCCGTGGTCACCGGTGGCCAGGGCGTGCACGCCGCGGTACCAGACGGTGCGCCAGTCGTCGGGGTGCGCGGCCTCCAGGGCGGCGAGCGCCTGGTCGGCCGGGCCGTCCTCGCCGAGCTCCAGATGGGCCCGTACCCGGCGCAGCCGCAGCTCCGGCGAGTCGCCCGGCGCCGCGCGCAGGGCCGCGTACACCTCGGCGGGCTGGGAGGCGATCAGGCCGGCCAGGAAGCCCGCGTTGGGGTCGGAGCCGTCGACCACGGGCAGCGGCAGGGCGAGGGCGGTGGCCCGCGCGTCCACCGGCTCGACGGCGGGCACCGGGGGCCCGGCGGGGGCGGTGACCGTGGCGGGGGCGGCCGCGGGGGCCCGCCGGCGTTCCGGGGAGCGCTCGCCCAGCGCCGAGACGGCCCCGGTCCACGGCACGAACAGCCGGGTGTCCACCACGCGCGGCTCCGGCCCGAACAGCGTGGAGACCGCCGGCCGCGGCCGGCCCGTCTGGAGGGCCACGATCTCCCGCAGGACGCCCGTCAGCTGTTCGGCCATCTCGTCGGCGGAGGCGAACCGCCGCGCCGGGTCGGGGTCGGTGGCCCGTACGAGCAGCCGGTAGAAGGACTCGTAGCGGGTGAAGACGTCGATGTTCCCGGGCTCGGGCAGGCGGTCGGCGAAGACGTTGGTGTAGCCCTGGAAGTCGAAGGTGAGCACGGCGAGCGTACGGGCCACGGTGTACAGGTCGGAGGCCACCGAGGCGCCCAGCTCGGCCACCTCCGGGGCCTGGTAGCCGACCGTGCCGTAGATCGGGCTGTCGTGGTCGTCCATCCGGCGGACCGCGCCCATGTCGATCAGCTTGAGCCGGTCCTGCTGCTGGATGGCGTTG
This sequence comes from Streptomyces sp. NPDC044063, assembly GCF_056434285.1. Lineage (NCBI taxonomy): Bacteria > Bacillati > Actinomycetota > Actinomycetes > Kitasatosporales > Streptomycetaceae > Streptomyces > Streptomyces sp. NPDC044063. The sequence continues at coordinate 63,578 of NZ_JBWKFM010000022.1, read as the reverse complement.
TCGACCTTGAAGTCGCAGTAGAGCAGATTGCGGCTGTGGAGATGGGCCAGGGCCTCCAGCGCCTCGATGCCGTACGCGCACGCCTGCTCCACCGGCAGTGGATCGCGCCGCCCGTCGGGGTGGCGCCGCTCGTTGGCGATCTCCTTGAGGGACGTGCCGCCGACGTACTCCATGACGATGTAGCCGTCGAGGCTGCCGGTGCGCTGGTCGAGGTGTTCGACGAAGTTGTAGATGCGGACGATGTTGGGGTGCTCGATCTCCGCGAGGAAGCGCCGCTCGGAGACCGCGGCGGCCAGCGCGTCCTCGTCGCCGGTGTCGAGCAGGCCCTTGAGGACCACCCAGCGGTCGGAGACCGCGCGGTCGATGGCCAGGTAGATCCACCCCAGCCCGCCGTGCGCCAGGCACCCGGCGACCTCGTACTGGCCGCGGACGACGTCCCCCGGGCGCAGCTTCGGCACGAAGGAGTACGGGTGGCCGCACTTGGTGCAGAAGCCCTCCGTGCGCCCGGGGCGCCCGCCGCGCGAACGCCCCACGGGGACCCCGCAGTCGCTCCGGCTGCAGAAGCGCTTGCGCTCGGGCACCTCCGGCCGCTCCAGCACGGCCGCGGGCGGATCGGGGCGCGGCAGGGCCGGCATGGTGACCAGGCCGGCGCCGAGCCGGTTGCGCCCGCTGCCCGGAGCCCCCGTCCGCCGCGTGCGCACCGAGACCGAGGGGACCGACCGGCCCTCCGACCCGCCGGACCCGCCGGACCCCCCGGACAGCGAGCGCGAGAGCCGGCCGGGCACCGAGCGGGGCGAGGACGAGGACCGTGACGATGACCGCGACGAGGACCGGGAGGAGGAGCCCGACGAGGACCCGCCGGACCCCGGCGACCCGGCCGACCCTCCGGACCCCGCCGAACCGGATGACCCCGCCGAACCGGACGACGCCGACCCGCGGCCGCCCGCCCGGGTGACCCCCGTCGGCGGCGAGGCGATCCGCCCGCTGGGCGACACCACGGGCGCCAGCCCGCACTCGCCGCAGTACAGCTCGCCGCCGCCGACGTCCTCGTAGACGCCCGCGCAGTCCGGTCGCTGGCAGCTGGTGCCCGTCATGATTCCCCCCTGGCCTCGGCGGCCCCGCCGACGACCGGCCGGGCGGGCGGGGCCGCCGCCTCCGCCACGGCCTGCTGGAAGCGCAGCACCGCCCCCTCGGCGGCGAGCAGGTCGCACGGCGCGCTCCACAGCATGCGTCGCGCGACGTCGTACCGCTCCAGGACGATCCGGTCCTCCGCCAGCCCCAGCCGGGCGGCCTTCGCCCGGTACGCGTCCAGCCGCCCGCGCAGCTCCGCCCGTACGGCCAGCGGGGCGGTCACCTCCGTCAGCGACTCGCGGGCGCGCAGCAGCTCCTCCTCGGCGCGCCGCTCCAGGTTCTCCAGGAGCGGCGACAGGAGGTGCCAGCGGGCGTGTCTGCGGTGCTCGCCGGCGGCCTCCAGCCGCTCGTAGAGGGCGGTCGGCGGCCCGGAGACGGCGGGCACCTCGAACGCGGCGATCTTCGACAGCACCTCGGCGCGGGCCCGGCGGGCCTCGCCCAGGGTGCGGTCGGCGCGCGAGAGGACGTCCCGCACCCGCATCAGCCGCCGGTCGGCGTCCTGCCGGACGTCCAGGACGGCCTCGATCTCCCGGCGCACCTCCTCCAGCGCCAGCGCCGCGCGGTCGTAGCGCGCGGTGTCGGGGCGGCCCCCGCCGGGCGCGGTCCCCGCCGGGGCCGCGGTCCAGAAGGCGAGCGGATCCGATATCACCGCGGCCCGCAGCGCGGCCAGTTCCGCGTCGATCCGCTCCAGGTCGTCGCCGGCCGGGTGGTCACCGGGCCGTACGCCCACCGAGTGGGCCAGGGCGCGGACGCGCTCCAGCTCCGCGGCGAGCAGGTCGATGCGCGCCGGCAGCGCGGACCAGACGGCGTCGGCGGCCACGACCACGTCCAGGGCGCGCGCGTACCAGCTGTTCATCCGGTCGACCAGCTCGGTGAGGCTGAGCCGCTCGCTGAGTCTGGCGGCGGCGCCCAGCAGCACGGCCGTGGCCGCGGGCGGCCCGGCCGGCAGCGTGATGCCGCTGCCGCACAGCAGGTCGGTCAGCTCCGACAGCTCGCCCTGGGTGGGCCAGCGGCGGCGGTCCCGCAGCTCGCGGGCCGCCTCCAGCGCGTCGGTGTAGGCGTCGAAGTACACCCACAGCTGGGTGACGAGCGCGTCGGTGACCTCCCAGCGGTCCTTGGTCACCCCCGTCAGCTCCGCGCCTTCCAGCAGGCGGCGTCCGGCATGGTCCTGGAGGGCCAGCAGCGAGGACTCGACGGCCTCGTGCTCCGCGCCGAGCCTCGTCAGCGCACGGTCCACCTCCTCGCGGCTCAAGGCCGGCCCGGTGGGCCCCGCGACCGCCATCGATCCCCTCTCCTGTCCGCGGCCCGCGCCGCGCTCGAACGCCGAGTCCTGCCCGCCGGTCCCGTCCGCCGGCCGTGTCCTTCAGGCCGCCGGTCCGGCGGTCCGCCGGACCGTCAGTCCTTGTACTTCGGTTCCGGAGGGGCGGTGATCCCCTTGAGGTCGGCCGCCAGCCACCGTCGGTAGGCGACCATCCACGGGCTCGCGTCGCCGCCCCGGCGGTAGTCCTCCAGAACCGCGTTGACCCGGCGTACCAGGTCCTGGTCCTTCAGGTTCATCGCCACGCCGTAGGACTCGGTGGTGAACGGTTTGCCGACGAGTCGCACGGACGGGTCCTGGGCCGCCTGTCCGGCGGCCAGCGCGCTGTCGGTGATCACCGCGTCGACCTGACCGAGCTGGAGCCGCACCAGGCAGTCGAGCTGGTTGGGGACGGTGAGCACCGTGGCGCCGTGGGACTCGTGCCGCAGCTCGCTCTCGCCCGTGGATCCCTTGGCCGTACAGACCTTCCGCCCCCTCAGGCTGTCGTCGAACGCCGTCACCGGCGACCCCTTGGGGGCCAGCACCTGCTGGCCGGCCTCGAAGTAGGCCGTGGAGAAGGCGACTTGCCGGATCCGTTCGCAGTTGATGGTCATCGTGCGCGCGATGATGTCCACCTTGCCCTTTTCCAGAGCGGGTATGCGCTGGTTGGTGGGGATCGCCAGAAAGGTGACCTTGTCGGGGTCGCCGAGGATGGCCTTGGCCACGGCCCGTACGAGGTCGATGTCGAAGCCGCTGAGCTCACCCGTGGCCGGGTCGCGGTAGCCCCAGCGGTAGCTGTTCTGGTCCACGCCGGCGATGAGCCGGCCGCGGTCCCTGATGCGCCGCACCGCCGGCCCGTCGGCCGTCGAGGGCCGTAGGCCGGCCTCCGGGTCGGTGCACGTGGCGGGCGCCCGCGCGGCCGCCCGCCGGTCCGCGCCGGCCACCGGCGGCGGCCCCGCCCCACCGGCGTCCCGGTCCGCGGGCCGCGGCGGCACGGCGGCCGTCGCCGCCAGCGCGCAGACCGCCGCCGTCACGGCCGCCCACCACCGGCCGGCCCCAGGGCCCGTCCCACGCGCCCGGACTCCCTCACCCATGATCCGGCCTCCCCCTGTCACCGGTACTCCGAGAGCCTGCGTCCGACGCCGAGCACGGCCGCCGTGGCGCCCAGGACGGCCAGCACGGCCGCGCCGGCCGTCAGTCCCGTCAGCGCCCCGCGGCCGTCGTCCGCCGCCGTGCGGAACCGTCCCTGCTCGTGGGCCAGCGCCCGGCCCAGTTCCCGGTCCACCCGGTCGAACGATTCGCCCGTGCTGTCCTTCTCGCCGATGACCTTCGGCAGTGCCCGGTCGTAGTAGCCGCCCTCGTCGGCGGCGCGGGCGTCGCGGTGCCGCTGCTGCCACCGGCGCACCTCCTCGATCGCCCGGTCGACCGGGGCCCGGCCCCCCTCCCCGCCGGCGAGCGAGCGCGCCCGGCCCAGCAGGCTGTCCGCCACCGGGTCGCCCGAGGTGGGCGTGTCCTTGGCGTCGGCCCCGACGAGCCGGCCCATGTCCGCGCGGTAGCCGGCCTCGTAGGCGTCGCCGCCCTCGGGCGTGAGCACGGCGCCGCGCGCCACGAGGGTCAGGCTCTCGTCGCCCCGGGCCTGGAGCGAGGCGATCCGGGCCTCGTTGAGCACGCGCAGGGACCGGGCGCCGTGCTCGTAGGAGGTCGTCATGCCGGACCGCGCCAGGGCGTGCCCGGTCACCAGCCACAGCAGCGCCACCGCGCAGGCGGCGGTCGCGGCGACCAGGCCGCGGTTGAAGACGCGGTGGGTGCGCCGGTAGTCGCGGCGCTGCGCCCAGCCGAGGGCGCCCAGGGCGACCACCCCGGTGGCCAGCGCCGCCCAGGGCCAGTCCTCGGCGTCGTCGTAGTCCGCGCCGAGCCGGCCGGTCTCGGTCTCGTACAGCGCCCGGGCGGCGGGCAGCAGGTCCTCGCGCATCCGGTCGCCGGCGAGGCGCAGATAGGCGCCGCCGAGCGGCAGTCCCTGGCGGTTGTTGGCGCGGGCCGACTCGACGAGGCCGGTGTAGACCGGCAGTTGGGCGTTGAGGCGGGCGATCCGGCGGCCCGCGTCGTCCGACGCCTCGGTGTTGGCGGCGGCCTTCACCAGCAGCGCGGAGGCGAGCGCGATGTCCTTCTCGTACCGCTCGCGGACGGCGCGCGGCTCCCGGCCGCCGGCGAGGAAGCCGCCGGCCGCCGCGGTGTCGGCGTCGGCCAGGGAGCGGTAGATGTCGGCGGCGTCGGCGCTCAGCGGCTGGCTGTGGCCGATGACGGCGTCCGCGGCCGCGACCCGGTCGGCGATCTGCCAGGAGGCGACGGCGCCGAAGGCCACCAGCAGTGCCGCCAGCGCCGCGCCGATGATGCGGAGTCTGCCGGGCTCCGTCGTGGCCGCGGCCTTCAGGCTGTCCAGACCCTCGCGCCACGCGGTGCGCCGGGCGCCGCCCGGATCGGGCTGCGGTGGTGACACGTGACCTCCCCCTCGGTCGCCGGTCGGCGCCCGTCTCCCGGTGAGCGGTGGGGGACGGGTGCCCGGCCAGCAGTATGGCCGCAGGGACGGGCGAACACACCGGTCGTGCACCGATCTTGTGCGGACCGCGATCTTCCTGGTGTGTCCGTGTCGGCCTTCGCCTGTGTTCACGCGTGGGATGGCTGTTCGGTTCCCGTGCGGGGGAGGACGGGACGCGTGGGGGCGCGGACGCCGGTGGGGGGGGGGGGGGGGGGGGGGGGGGGGGGGTGGAGGGGGGGGGGGGGGGGGGGGGGGGGGGGGGGGGGGGGGGGGGGGGGGGGGGGGGGTGGTGGGGAGGG
>NZ_JBWKFM010000022.1:24766-58306 GCF_056434285.1 Streptomyces sp. NPDC044063 | reverse complement strand
TTTTTCGTGTGGGGGGAGAAGCATGTCGGTCCTTTCCCCCCCCCCCCTGGTCCCTTCTCCCCCCCCCCCCCCCCCCCCCCCCGGGACGGCCGCGGACGTGCGGCGGGGTGCCGTCAGCGGTCGTAGGTGTAGAACTTCGTGTGGTCCAGCATGTCGGCCGGGGTGACGTTGTTCCACGGGCGCATGGTGTCGTTGAGGTCCACGACGTCGGCCGTGTTGCCGGTGGGCAGGTAGGTCGAGGTGGGGTGGAGGCGCTGCCAGTCGGCCCACAGCTTGTCGATGAAGCAGTGGTGCAGCCAGAAGACCGGGTCGTTGGGGGAGACACCGGTGGCCATCTGGCCGCCTATCCAGACGTGGACGCGGTTGTGGAGGTTGACGCCGCGCCAGCCCTCCAGGTGGTTGCGGAAGCCGTCGGAGGCGCTGTTCCAGGGGGCCATGTCGTAGGTGGTCATGGCGAGGACGGAGTCCACCTCGGCGCGGGTGGGCAGCGCGCGGACGGCGGCCCCCAGCTCGCGCTGGAGGTAGGGGCGGCTGTCCACCGAGACGTTGATGTTCCACTGGCCGGTCGAGTAGGCGAACGGGCCGGTGGTGACCTGCGAGTCGCGGCTGCGGCCGGTGCCGCCGAGGAAGTCGGCCGCGAATATGGAGGCGGTGGTCGTCCGGTCGGCCGTCCAGTCCCAGTAGGGGAGCGTGACGGAGGAGTCGACCTTCTGGAGCTCCTGCTCGAACTGGATGAGGAAGCGGCGGTGCCAGGGGAGGAAGGACGGCGAGCGGTGGCCCACGCGGTCGCTGTTGTCTCTGTCGCTCATGATGAACTCGTTGTGCGTCCGCACGAATTCGTCATAGCGGCCGTTCTTCTTCAGCGCCAGCACGGCGTTGACGAAGTTGCGCTTCTCGGTCGCGGTCAGGGTCGCCTGGTTCTTGCGCACTGCCATCGGGGTTCGGGTCCTCTCGGGTCGGGGGTGGGTCGGCCGGTGGCGGCGGGGTCAGGAGGTGGCGATCGGGACGAGCACGGCGCCCTGGAGCTTGTCGACGGCGGCGCGCGTCAGCGCCAGCGGGTCGGCGAAGGTCTGGTAGTGGTTCACGACGCTGATCCAGCTGCCGTCCGCGTTCTGCATGACGTGCAGCTCCTTGCCGTCGATGGTCACGGCGAAGCCGCCGTGGTGGGCCGCGTGGCCACCGGTGGCGGGGGCGCCGACGATGCGGCGGCCCTTGTAGGTCTCGTCGAAGGCCTGGGGGCCGTGGGCGCCGTGGTCGCCGCCGTGACCGGAGTGGTCCGCCGTGCGGGGGCCGGACTCGGCGGTGGCGATGCCGGCCGCGCCGGCGAGCGCGGCGCCGGCCACGGCGACGGCGGTGCCGCGGAGGACGAAGCGGCGGGTGACGGTCTTGGACATGGGTATCCCCCCTCGGGATGCGGGTGGTCGGGAGCAGGGGTTGCCACGAGGCCGCGAGTCGTCCTTTTGGGGCGGATTTCAGCGGCTGTTGGTCGTATTTCGTGATCAATCCGTGCGTGGCCGGATGCTTGCACGAGGCCGGAGAGGGGGAGAAATGAGCGCCCTGAATACGGACATTGGGTATATGAACGGTCAACTAATGTCAGAAGAGAAATTTCTGAGCCGTCCCGTTGCTGACGCGATCGTCAGGAAGTACGGCGCTCCGAAAGGGGCCGGTCCGGAGGATTTGCGGCCGATGGTCCCGGCCGGTGACGTCTCTCACGATGTGAAGATGACGTGAACACGCGCACGGCCGTGGAATCCGGCCACCCGGGACGGACGCCACGGCCGTGCGCGGGAACGCCCCGGGCGGCCCCTACGCGTAGTGCTTGCGCAGCCGCTCGTGGGCCGCGGCCGGTGCCCCGGCCCGGTCGAGGGCCAGCAGCGCCGCGCCCAGCACGGGCGGCGCGGTGACCACCCTCGGCACCGCGCGGGGCGCCCGCGCGGCCAGGCGCGTCACGATCCGCTCGTGCAGCAGCGGGTGGCGCGCCGCGAGCACGCCGCCGCCGAGCACCACCGGCACCGGCTCGTGCAGCAGCCCCAGCCGGGACAGCGCGCTCACCGCCATGACGACGACCTCGTCGGCCTGGCGGACCACCAGGGACCGGGCGACCGCGTCACCGGCGGCCGCCACCGCGAAGAGCACGGGCGTCAGCTCGTGGTGCCGCGGCCAGTCGATCCGCCGCAGGTGCAGGGCCTCGATCAGCTCCGGCATGCCGGCCAGCCCGAAGTGGGCGGGCAGCGCCGAGGCGAGGGCCGTGGGCTCGCCCCGGCCGTCGGCCGCGCGCGCCGCCGACCACAGGGCCTCCTCCGCCAGGCCCCCACCGCCGCCCCAGTCGCCGGAGATCCGCCCGACGGCGGCGAAGCGCGCGGTCCGCCCGCCGGGCGCGTAGCCCGAGCAGTTGATGCCCGCCCCGCACACCACGGCGACGCCCGTCGGCTCGCCCCCGTCCGGCAGCCCCGCGCGCAGCAGGGCGAACGTGTCGTTGGCGACCGTCACCGCCCGCCCCCACGGATAGCCGGCGAGCTCCGCCGCCAGGTGCTCCTCCTCCACCGGCAGGTCGGCGTTGGCCAGGCACGCCTGGACGTGCGCCACCCGCGCGGCCGGGACCCCGGACCGCTCCACCGCCCGGTCGACGACCCCCGCGAGGCCCGCCACCGCCCGCCCGGCGTTCAGCGCCGGCGGCTGGAAACCCCCGCCGCGCGCCGTGGCCAGCACCCGGCCCTCCGTGTCCAGCACCGCCACGTCCGTCTTGCTGTTGCCCGCGTCGATGGCGAGCAGCGCCTCGTTCACGCCCACGGGAGGTGCTCCCGGTTGTGCGCGAGCAGCTCGTCGGTCAGCCGGTCCGCGTACGCCGTCTGCCCGATCAGCGGATGGGCCAGCAGGGCCGCGAACACCCGGTCGCGGCCCCCCTTGAGCGCCGCCTCCAGCGCCAGGTGCTCGTACGCCGTCACCGCCGCCACCAGCCCGGCGAAGAGCGGCTCCAGCGGCCGTACGGGCAGCGGCCGGGCGCCGCGCGCGTCCACGGCGGCCGGCACCTCGACGACCGCGTCGTCGGGCAGGAAGGGCAAGGTGCCGTTGTTGAACGTGTTGACCACCTGGACGTTCCGTGCGGCCGGGGGAGAGCCGTCCGGCCCGCCGCCCAGCAGGGCGGCCGTCAGGGCCACCGCCGCCTCCGAGTAGAAGGCGCCGCCCCGCTTCGCCAGCAGCGCCGGCTTCTCGTCCAGCGCGGGATCGGCGTACATCGCCAGCAGCTCCCGTTCCATCGCCGCCACCTCGGCCGCCCGCGAGGGCTTCGCGCGCAGCTCCCGGACGACGGCGTCGTGCTCGTAGAAGTAGCGCAGGTAGTAGGAGGGCACGACGCCCAGCCGGTCGAGAAGCTCGCGCGGCAGGCGCAGGTCGGCCGCGATCGCCGCGCCGTGCTCCGCGAGCAGGCCGGGCAGGACGTCCCGGCCGCCGACGCGCACGGCGCGCTCCCAGGTGAGGTGGTTGAGGCCCACGTGCTCCAGCTCGACCTCCTCCGGGGCCGTGCCCAGCAGCGCGGCGAACTTCCGCTGGAAGCCGATGGCCACGTTGCACAGCCCGACCGCGCGGTGCCCGGCCGTCAGCAGCGCGCGGGTGACGATGCCGACGGGGTTGGTGAAGTCGACGATCCAGGCGGCGGGGTTGCGGCGGCGCACCCGCTCGGCGATGTCCAGGACGACGGGGACGGTCCGCAGCGCCTTCGCCAGACCGCCCGCGCCGGTGGTCTCCTGCCCGAGGCGGCCGCACTCCAGGGGCCAGGTCTCGTCCCGCTGCCGCGCCGCCTGGCCGCCCACGCGCAGTTGCAGCAGGACCGCGTCGGCGCCGTCCACGGCGGCGTCCAGGTCGGTGGTCCACGAGAGGCGGGCGGGATGGCCCTGCCGGGCGAGGATGCGCCGGGCCAGGCCGCCCACCGGCTCCAGGCGCCCGGCGTCCGGGTCGGCCAGCACCAGCTCCGTGACCGGCAGTACGTGGTGCAACCGGGCGAATCCGTCGACGAGTTCGGGGGTGTAGGTGGAGCCGCCACCCACCACTGCGAGCTTCAACCCTTGACTCCTGTCAGTGTGACGCCTTCGACGAAGGCCTTCTGGGCGAAGAAGAAAACGAGGATCACGGGGGCCATGACCAGCACGGTCGCGGCCATGGTCAGGTTCCAGTCGACGCCGTGGGCGCTTCGGAACGACTCCAGGCCGTAGCTCAGTGTCCACGCGCCAGGGTTCTGGGCCGTGTAGATCTGCGGTCCGAAGTAATCGTTCCAGCAGAAGAAGAACTGGAACAGGGAGATCGCCGCGATGCCCGGCCGGGCCATCGGCACCACGACGCGCAGCAGGGTGCGCAGCTCGCCGCAGCCGTCGATCCTGGCCGACTCCAGGTACTCGGTGGGGATCGTCAGCAGGAACTGGCGCAACAGGAAGACGGAGTACGCGTCGCCGAACGCCAGGGGGATCACCAGCGGCCACAGTGTCCCCGACAGGTGCAGCTGCTGCGCCCATACGAGGTACATGGGGATCACGACGACCTGCGGCGGCAGCATCATCGTGGCGACGACGAGGACCAGGGCGGGGCGGCGACCGCGGAAGCGGAACTTCGCCAGCGCGTAGGCGACCGGGACGGAGGAGCACACCGTGAACAGGGTGCCCAGCCCGGCGTACAGCAGGGAGTTGCGCCACCAGGTGAGGAAGCCGGGGGTGCGGAAGACCTCCGCGTAGTTGGACCAGTGCCAGGCGCGGGGCCACAGCTCGCCGCCCATCGCCTGGTCGTCGCCCATCACGGAGGTGAGGAGGACGAAGACGAACGGCAGCAGGAAGAAGAGTGCCGTGGCCACGGCGGTGGTGTGGACGGCGATCCAGTACAGGATGCGCCGGCGCCTCCGGTCCGCCGGGCTCAGGGGTCGGCTCATGGGTCGGCTCATGGGTCAGTCCTCCGCCGTGAGCAGGGCGGCGCGGCCGCGCAGCAGGAGCGTGGTGGCGGCGAGGGCGACGGCGAAGAGCACCAGGGAGAGCACGCACGCGGCGCCGGTGTTGAAGTTCTGGAAGCCCAGCGAGTAGACGAGCTGGGTGAGGGTCAGGGTGGAGTGGTCGGGGTAGCCGGGCTGGATGGAGGTGCCCGGGCCGACGCTGACCCCTGACGCCAGCTTCCCGGCGACCAGCGCCTGGGTGTAGTACTGCATCGTCTGGACGACGCCCGTCACGACCGCGAACATCACCACCGGGGTGATCGCCGGCCAGGTGATGTGGCGGAACGTGGTGAGGGGGCCCGCTCCGTCCAGCTCGGCGGCCTCGTACCGCTCCTTCGGCACGTCCAGGAGCGCGGCCAGGAAGACGACCATCAGGTCCCCGATGCCCCACAGCGACAGCAGCACCAGCGACGGCTTGGCCCAGGCGGGGTCGTTGAACCAGTTCGGCGCGGAGATCCCGAGCGTGCCCAGGGCCTCGTTGACCGGCCCTGTGCCGGGGTTGAGCAGGAAGACGAAGGCGACCGTCGCGGCCACGGGCGGGGCGAGGCAGGGCAGGAAGAAGGCGGTACGGAAGAAGCCCTTCCCCGTCCTGAGGCGGACGGCCAGCATCCCGACGCCCAGCCCGAAGACCACCCGCAGCGTCACCATGACCACGACCAGCCACAGCGTGTTCCACAGGGCCGGGCCGAAGAGCGGCATCCGGTCGAAGACGTACACCCAGTTGCGCAGGCCGACGAAGGTGGGCGGCCGGATCTGGTTGTAGCGCGTGAAGGAGAAGTAGACGGTGGCGGCCAGCGGGTAGCCGAAGAAGACGGAGAAGCCGACGAGCCAGGGGGAGAGGAAGGCGAGCGTCCGCAGGCGTTCGCGGGTGCGTCTGCGGCGCAGGGCGCGGGGGAGGGGAGCGGTGCGGTCCATGGCGGGCTCCGTCAGTCGGCGGACTGGAGGGTGTCGTCGTCGATCCGCCGGTCGAGCCGGCGCAGCCCCTCGGCGAGGTCGCGGACCCGGCCCGCCTCGACGTCGTAGGCGAAGTCCTGGAGGGAGAGGATGTACTGGCCGCCGTTGACGGAGGGCGGCATGCCGGTGCTGTACGGGTGGGCGGCGATGCCGAGGAAGGTGCGGAACGCCGGGTCGGCGTCGAGGTCCGGCGAGGCGAGCGCCGCCTTGGTGGAGGGGACGTTGTGGAGGGCGTTCGCGAGCGCGACGACCTGTTCGGTGTCGGTCGTCAGGAACCGCACCAGCTCCCACGCGGCGTTGCGGTGCCGGCTGCTGTGCGCGACGCCCACCACCGTGCCGGTGAGGTAGCCCCGCCCGTAGGTGGCGGCCAGCTGGTCCGGCACCGGCAGCGGGGCCGTCGCCCAGCGGAACGGGGCCTTCGCCTCCGTCAGCATCCGGCCCCGCCACTCCCCGTCGAGGTGCATCGCCACCTTTCCCGCGAGAAAGGCGTTCCGCGGGGACATCTCGTCGCCGAAGGTGGTGCGGAACTTCTCCAGCGGCCCGTATCCGCCGAGGGCCTCCACCAGAGTGCGCTGAAAGGTGAGGAATTCCCGCGCGGCGTTCTCCCGGGACAGCAGGGAGCGGCCCTTCGCGTCGAAATAGCGCGGGCCCCACTGGGCGAAGAGCCGGTCCGGGGAGTTCTGGTAGAAGCGGAAGTCCGGCATGAATCCCACCCGCCGGTACGAGCCGTCCGGTGTCCGTTCGGTGAGGCGGACGGCGGCGTCCCGGAATTCCGACATGGTGCGCGGCGGCCGGGTGATCCCGGCCTTTTCGAAGGCGTCCGCGTCGTAGTAGAGGCCGTACGCGTCGGCCAGCAGGGGCAGTGCGCACTGGCGGCCCCCGTAGGAGGTGTAGTCGAGCAGGGTGCGCGGGAAGACGTCCTCCTTCACCAGCCCCGAGCGGCGCAGATAGGGGTCGAGGTCGGCCCACATGCCCGAGGAGCAGTACTGGCCGACGTTGTTGGTGGTGAAGGACGACACGACATCGGGCCCGGCGCCGCCGCCGGCCCGTAGCGCCTGGTTCATGGTGGCGTCGGTGACGTTCCCGGTGGTCTTCACCCGGATCCCGGGGTGCCGCCGCTCGAACCGGGCGATGGCCGCGTCGACGGCCCGCACCTCGCTCTTCTCCGACCAGCCGTGCCAGAACCGCAGGGTGACGGGGTCCCGGCCGGGGTCGCCCCCGTCGCTGCCGGCGGGGGGCGAGGCACAGCCGGCGAGTAACGCCGCCGTCGTGAGGAGGGCGGCGACGACGCCGGCGTACGGCGCGCGGCGCCGGCGTACGGGGATGCGTAAGCGTGGCATGGCGGTACTTCCTTGGGGCAGGGGGCGGGGAAGTGACGCGACGTGCGGAGGACGGGAGGGGACGGACGCTCAGGCGGTGTCGAAGACGGTGTCGCGGGCGATGGCCAGGGCGCTGTGCAGCGCGCCGGCCAGGATGGGGGAGCCCTCGACGCCGCTCAGCCGCACGGTGGGACAGGGCAGCGCCAGCGCCGCCAGCTCGCCCTCGATCAGGGCGCGCAGCCGCTCCCCGCCGGCCCGGCAGACCTCGCCGCCGAGCACCACCAGCCCCGGGTCGACGACGGCGACGATCGCCGCCAGCCCGGTGGCCACCCGCGCGGCCAGCTCGGCCAGGACGCGGTCGCCCGGGCCCGGTGAGGCCGCGGCGAGCTCCAGGGCGCGGGGAGCGGTCGGCGCGTCGAGGCCGTGCGCGCGGGCGAGCCGGAGCACGGCCGGGGAGCCCACGAGCAGCTGGAAGCCGCCCCCGCCGTCCGGGCCCGCGGTGGCCTCGGGACCGCCGCGCACCAGCGGGGCGCCGGGCAGCGGCAGATAGCCGACCTCGCCCGCCCCGCCCGTCGCGCCGCGCAGCAGCCGCCCGCCGAGCGTGATCGCGGCGCCGACGCCCTCGTCGACCCAGAGCAGGACGAAGTCGTCGGCGTCCTCGGCCACGCCCCCGTGGCGCTCGGCCACGGCGACGAGGTTGACGTCGTTCTCGATGACGACGGGGGTACCCAGGAGCGCGGCGAGGTCCGCGCGCAGGGTGGGCGCGTGCCAGCCGGGCAGGTGGGGGGCGTAGCGCAGGACCTGGGTGCGGGGGTCGAGGGCGCCGGGGGTGCCGATGACGGTCAGGCGCAGGTCGGCGCTGCCGAGCCCGGCGGCGGCCAGGGCGCCGTCCACCGCCTCGGCCACCAGCTCGCCGGTGCGTTCGCGTATGTGCGCGGCGGTGGCGGGGGCCGCGACGCGGTGCTCGCCCACGACGGTGCCGGTGATGTCGGCGACGGCGGCGGTGATGCCCTCCTCGTCGACGGCGAGCCCGGCGACATGGGCGACGGCCGGGTCGATCCCGTACAGCAGGGCGCTGGGCCCGGGGCGGCCGGTGACGCTGCCGGTGGTGCGGACCAGCCCGGCGGCGGTCAGCCGGCCGAGCAGCTGGGAGGCGGTGGGCTTGGACAGCCCGGTGAGCTCGCCGAGGCGGGTGCGGGTGAGGGGGCCGTGGGTGAGGAGGAGGTCGAGCGCGGCGCGGTCGTTCATGGCCCGCAGTACGCGTGGTGTCCCGGGCATTCCGGCTCCGGCCATGGATGGCACCCGTCTGTCGAAGGAAAGGCGGTGGGGGGTCTGTAAAGAAGGCTTCCTATCGATCCTGGGACGGTATGCCGCGTTCCGGTGGCCGTCAAGGGACCTCCGGTCCCCCTTTTCCCGCCCCCGCGCACAGCGGAAAATCATGCGACACGCCCGGCGTTCCGCTGTTAGTTTCCCGCCACATGGAACAACTCGGCGACAACGCCCTACGCGCCTCCTTCGTCAACTGCTCGAAGGGCGAGGCGCGCAGGATCAGCCTGCCCAAGGGGCTGTCCGAACTGCCCTGGGCGGATCTGGACTTCCTCGGCTGGCGCGATCCGGGCGCGCCCGACCGCGGCTACCTCGTCGCGATGCGGGACGGCGCGCCCGTGGGTGTGACGCTGAGGGCGCCGCAGGGCGGGCCGCGCAGTCTGGCCAAGACCACGATGTGCTCGCTGTGCCTGACCACCCACCCCGGCTCGGGCGTCTCCCTGCTCGCCGCCCGCCGGGTCGGGGCCTCCGGCCGCGACGGCAACACGGTCGGCGCCTACATCTGCGCGGACCTGGCCTGCCCGCTGTACGTACGGGGCCGCAAGGTGCCCGAGCTGACCCTGCGGTACAAGGAGACGCTCACGGTCGAGGAGCGGCTGGCCCGGATGACGGCCAACCTCGACCAGTTCCTGGACAAGGTCCTCCAGGGCCGGCCGGAGCGGGACTGACGCGAAGGGAGGGCCCCTCGCCGTCGTGGCGAGGAGCCCTCCCGTGCGGTGCCTACTTGCCCAGTACGGCGCCCGGCGGCGCCGGCGGGATCGGGACCGTCGCCTGGGACTGCGGGGACGTGGGGTTGGCCAGCGCGGACGGGGCGGCCACCGTGGCCGCCGGGTCCGGGAGCGGCGTGGTCTCCAGGTCCGGCTCGGCCGGCCGGCCCACGATGCCGATGCCCTCCGCGTCCAGCGCCCGCTTGATCCGCCAGCGCAGCTCGCGCTCCACGCCGAGAGCCTTGCCCGGCATCGTCTTCGCCGAGACCCGGACGACCACCGAGTCGAGGTGGACGGCGTTCAGGCCCAGGACCTCGACCGGCTCCCACAGCCGCTCGCTCCAGGGCTCCGCCTTCTGCATCTCCTCGCCGGTCCGGACGATCACCTCGCGGACCCGGTCCAGGTCCTCGTCGGCGCGGACCTGGACGTCGACGCCCGCGGTCGCCCAGCCCTGGCTGAGGTTGCCGATCCGCTTGACCTCGCCGTTGCGCACGTACCAGATCTCGCCGTCGGCGCCGCGCAGCTTGGTCACCCGCAGCCCGACCTCGATCACCTCGCCGGAGGCCACCCCGGCGTCGACGGTGTCGCCGACGCCGTACTGGTCCTCCAGGATCATGAAGACGCCCGAGAGGAAGTCGGTGACCAGGTTCCGCGCGCCGAAACCGATGGCCACACCGGCCACACCGGCGCTGGCCAGCAGCGGCGCGAGGTTGATCTTGAGTACGGAGAGCACCGTCAGGGCCGCCGTACCCATGATCAGGAACGAGGCGACGCTGCGCAGCACCGAGCCGATGGCCTCCGAGCGCTGCCGGCGCCGTTCGGCGTTGACCAGCAGGCTGCCCAGGGCCGTGCCGTCGACGGCCTGGGCGGTGCGGTTCATCCGCGCTATCAGCCGGGTGATGGCGCGCCGGATCAGCGAGCGCGCGGCCACCGCGATCGCCAGGATGAGGACGATGCGCAGACCGTTGCTGAGCCAGACGGACCAGTTCTCCTCGACCCAGCCCGCGGCGTCGTTCGCCGTGCGTTGGGCCTCGTCCAGGGACGTGGGACGGGGCGTCGAGTCTGCGGCCAGGGCAGCGGACCAGAACACAGCAGGAACCCTTCGGTGTGGGACGTGACCGCGTCAAGGAACGACACGGGCGGTTCACCACACTAACGGGGCAGGCAAGGTGCCCCGTTGTTCTGTTCGATACGCGACCGTTCCTGTGCGGGGATGGCCGTGGTGGGTCGAGCCGAGCTCCCCGGTGTGCTCCAAAACACCTGAGACCCGTTACCCGGTGATGGTGGCGCCGGTACCGGGGGCCAGGGGACACTTGCAGGAGATCGTCCCGGCGCGAGCCACGCGCCGCCGGCGTACAAGGAGGCACCCGTGCCGCATGTCCTGGTCCTCAACGCGTCGTACGAGCCGCTCGGCGTCGTACCGCTCCGCCGCGCGCTCATACTCGTCCTCAATGAGAAGGCCGTCAGCCTCGAGGACTCCGGCGCCTTTCTGCACAGCGCGTCCTGCACCGTCCCAGCGCCCAGCGTCGTGC
Source organism: Streptomyces sp. NPDC044063 (assembly GCF_056434285.1). Taxonomy (NCBI): domain Bacteria; kingdom Bacillati; phylum Actinomycetota; class Actinomycetes; order Kitasatosporales; family Streptomycetaceae; genus Streptomyces; species Streptomyces sp. NPDC044063. The sequence continues at coordinate 47,496 of NZ_JBWKFM010000022.1, read as the reverse complement.
GGCTGAAGCGCTTCGTGCGGGTGCCCTTTCGGGGCCCCGTCCCCCTCACCCGCCGTGCCCTCTTCGCCCGCGACGGCGGGCGCTGCGCCTACTGCGGTGGCGTCGCAACCAGCGTCGACCACGTCGTCCCGCGCAGCCGAGGCGGCCAGCACGCCTGGGAGAACGTGGTGGCGGCCTGCCGCCGCTGCAATCACGTCAAGGCCGACCGGCAGGTCGCCGAGCTCGGCTGGCGGCTGCGCCACACCCCGGCACCACCGTCCGGCCTGGCCTGGCGGATCATCGGCACGGGCCATAGGGACCCGCGCTGGCTGCCGTATCTGGAGGCATACGGCGCGGAGGACGCGATGGCCCGGATCGACGGCATCTCCGCCTGAGAGGACCGGGCCATCGTCGTACGCGGGGCCCGACGGCACCCCGCGTACGACGCCGGCCCGGGTCAGCTCCTCGCGGACTCCTTCACGGCGTACGCCTCCACCCGCCACAGCGAATAGCCGAAGCGCGTGGCCCGCTTCTCGCCCTGGACGCGTACGAAACGGGCGTCCGGCGCGTCCATCCGCACCTCCTCCACGCCGCCCGCGCTCCGGGCGACGGCGGCCGCGTCCCGCCAGGTGCGGCCGTCGGGCGACACCTGCACGCGGTAGCGGGCGGGGTGGGCCTCCTGCCAGTGGAGCACCAGCCGGCCCAGCCGCACCGGACGGGCCAGCTCCAGCTGCCACCAGGCGTCGTCCTCGGGGCGGGACGACCAGCGGGTGCGAGGATCGCCGTCGATGGCCGCGGCGGCCGTGAAGCGGGCGGTCTCGTCGCCCGAGGAGGTGGCCCGGCCGCCCGGGGCCAGGTCCGGTCCCCCGGTCGGCGGATGCGCCCGGACGGTCACCGTCCGCTCCTGCCCGGCGAGGCTCACCGGCACCGTGAACACCCGGCCCGGGCTCCCGGCCGGCACCGTCAGCTCGATCCGCGCCGTGGTGACGCCCCCGCGCACCGCGGAGAGCTCGGCCGGCGCCTTGACGGTGACACCGTCGGGCGCCTTGACGGTCAGCTTCTCGCGGACCGTCTCCGGCCGCTGGTTGATCATGCGGGCCTCGACGACCGCCGGCCCGCCGCCGGACTCCGCGTCCACCTCGCCGGGGCCCAGCTCGAAGACGGCCGAGCGGGTGTCGGCGAACCACGGGGTGAACTCGTGCACCGCCGGTGGCGCCGCCGCCGCGGCCCCGCTCCACACCACCCGCAGCGCGTCCGCCCGCATCCCCTTGCCCGGCACCTGCGTCCAGCCGCTGCCGTCCACCGGGCCCAGCGCCTGCCAGCCCTTCTCCGGGTCGTGGGCCTCGACCGTGCCCGCCGGGCCCGCGGTGCCCGGCTCGGTGAGCAGGGTGACGACGGTCAGCGGGTGCGGCTCGGGCAGCCGTACCGACAGCGGCTCGCCGGCCGTGGGGCGGACGACGGTGGACGCGTCGCCGTCGGTGGCCCGGCCCGCCGTGCGCAGCGGCCGGTCCACGCCGGTCCAGCCGTTGGCGCGGGCCAGCGCCCGGTCCAGGAAGGGCGTCAGCACGCCCTTGCCCACGGTCGCCCGGTCCGCGCCGATCAGGGCGCGCAGCCGCTGCACGTCCAGCTGGGCGCGCCAGGCCGCCGCGCCGTCGCCGCGCGCCTGGGCGGTGAGCATGTCCACGGCCCGCACGCCCGCCTCGCCGTGCCGCGCCAGCTGCTCCAGCCACGGCCGGACCTCGGCGCCCAGGGTGGGGGCGAGCCGGTCCCCGGCCCCGGCCATCGTGCGGAAGGCGGCCCGCAGCTTCTCCGCCGCCCCCTCCAGCCGGCCGCCGTCGGAGCCGCCCAGCGCGGCCCAGAAGTCGTCCAGCAGCGGCCGCAGGTAGGCCGACTCCTCGCCGCCGAGCACCGAGGAGGCGTCGTTGCCGGCCAGCGCCCGCAGCGCCTCGCGGGTGGGGCCGTCCTCGCCCGCCAGGTCGTCGACGGCGGCCCGCCAGGACTCGTCCGGGCGGTAGCCGCGCGGGTTCCAGGCGAAGTCGGCGGTGGTGAACAGCGGGATGCGCGACGCCGTGGGCTGCGCGGAGGCGTTGGCGAGCAGCGCCGCCGAGCCGGTGGCCACGGCCGGTTCCCGGCCGGTGTAGGGGCCGAGGAAGATACGGTCCTGCGCGAAGTCGTTGACCGGGTAGTTGTCCATGGTCACCAGCGGGTGGCCGAAGGCCGAGCGGGCGTCCGCCAGTTCGCCGCCGGTGATGGTCTTGGGCACCACCCCCACACCGGTCCACGCCACCTCCACGCGCGGGTCCAGCATCCCGGCCAGCGCCCGCCGGAAGGCCGTGCGGCCGTCCTGGTAGTACTCGGTCGGCAGCAGGGACAGCGGGGCCGCCTCGTCGCCCTTGGCCGCCAGGTGCCGGGCCAGCTCGCCCGCCACCCTGGCCTGCGCCTTCGCCGCCGCCTTGGGCCCCGAACCGAACGCCTCGGCGTCCGCGTCGCAGTGCCACTCGCTGTAGCTGACGTCCTGGAACTGCAACTGGAAGGCGCGCACCCCCAGCGCCCACATGGCGTCGACCTTCCGCTTCAGGGCCCGCATGTCCCCGGCGGAGGAGAAGCACAGGCCCTGGCCGGGCGAGACGGCCCACCCGAGGGTCACATGGTTGCGGCGGGCGCGCTCGGCCAGCGCCCGGAACTCCGCCCGCTGCCCGGCCGGGTACGGGTCGCGCCAGCGGGCCTGGCGGAAGGGGTCGTCGCCGGGCGCGTAGAGATAGCGGTTGAGCTTGGTGCGGCCCATGAAGTCCAGCTGGTCCAGGCGCTGCCGCTGGGTCCAGGGCCGCCCGTAGAAGCCCTCGGTCAGCCCGCGCACCGCCGTGCCCGGCCAGTCCCGGATCACCGCGCCGGCGAAGCCCCGCCCGCCGTCCCGCGCCACGACCAGCTGGCGCAGCGTCTGCGCGGCGTGGAAGAGCCCGTCCGGGCCCATGCCCGCCAGCGCCACCGCCGGCCGCCCGCCCACCTGGCCCGTGGCCAGGCGGTAGCCGCCCCGCGGCAGGTCGGCGACCGGGCCCGCGCCCAGCGCGCGCAGCGCCTCCTCGGCGGCCTGCCCGCCCGCGTAGACGATGAGCCCGTCCGGCGGCGGGGTGCCACCGGGCTGGGCGTCCACGACCGTACGGGCCCCCGCCGAGCGCAGCACCTCGCGCAGCGCCTCGACGGCGTACGGATCGGTGCCCTGGTCCGCCATCAGGGTGACCTCGTCACCCACCCGGGCGAACGCGCCCTGGGCGCGTGCCGACTGGGGGCGCGGCCAGACCGGCGGCAGCCCGCCGGCGCTCTCGCGGTCCGGGGCGTCGGCGCCCGCCGCGCCCGCCGCCGCCGAGGGCCCGGGATCGGCGAGGGCGTCACCGGCGTTGCCCAGCAGCCCGCCGAGGAGGGCGGCCGCCAGCACGGTCACCCCGGCCCGCCGGCCGCCGGAGGGGACCACCCTGCCGAGCCGGCCCGTGCCCAGGGCACGGCCGGGCCGCCGCCGGTCGTCGCCGGCGGACGAGGGGTCGTCCGAGGGATCGTCGCCCGGGAACCGCACGGCTATCTCCTTGCCCCTGGTGTCACGCCCGATGAGCGACGAGCCCATCACCAGGGGCAGGACGTGTCAACGCAGCTGACCGAACTGCCGGTAATGCCCCACGGGTGGCCGGGGGCAGCCCGGACGGAACCGAAAGCGAAGCCTCCCGAAGGGGCGTCAAACCGACATCGGGGAACGCGAGGTGTCGGCGGCCGCCCCCCATGGGTAGGCCATCAGGCGACCGGCCCGGGCGACCGCGGAGGTATCGATGGGCAGAGCGCGCCTTGCCGCACTGCACGGTGTCGCCACCACCTACGAGCCCGCCCCCGGTCACGGCGCCCGGGTCCCCGAGGACACCGTCGTCGCCGTCCTCGCCGCCCTGGGCGTCGACGCCTCCACACCCAGGGCCGTCCACGACGCCCTGGAGGCCCACGAGGCGGCCCTGCGCGGCCGGCTGCTGCCGCCCTCCGTCGTCCTCCGCCGGGGCCGTGAGCGGCGGCCGCCGGAGCTCCCGCCCGGCACGACGCTGCGCGTCGACACCGAGGACGGCCGCTCCCTCGACTGGGACGGCGCGGGCCCCCTGCCCCTCGGCGGCCACGTGCTGCGCGCCCGGACCCCCGACGGCCGCACCGCCCGCGCCTGCCTGATCGTCGCCCCGGACCGGCTGCCCCAGCCGCCCGAGCGCGGCCACGGCCTCCTCGTCCAGCTCTACTCCCTGCTGTCCGCCCGCTCCTGGGGCATGGGCGACCTCGCCGACCTGGCCGAGCTCGCCGCCTGGTCGGGCCGCTCCTTCGGCGCCGACTTCGTCCAGGTCAACCCCCTCCACGCGGCCGTCCCCGGACCGCCCACCGACCCCTCGCCCTACCGCCCCTCCTCCCGCCGCTTCCCCGACCCCGTCCATCTGCGCGTCGAGGCGGTCCCCGAGTTCGCCCACCTCGCCGGGCCCGCCCGCGAGGAGGCCGCCGCCCTCCTGGTCCGCGCCGCCGACCTGCGCGAAGGGGTGCTGCGGCGCGGCGAGCTGATCGACCGGGACGCCGTCTGGGAGCTCAAGCGCCGGGCCCTGGAGCTGCTGCGCGCCGTCCCCCTGGGCCCCGGCCGCCGCGCCGCGTACTGCGACTTCCTCGCCGAGCGGGGCCAGGCCCTCGACGACCACTCCACCTGGTGCGCGCTGGCCGAGATCCACGGCCCCGACTGGCGCACCTGGCCCGCCGGGCTGCGCGACCCCCGCTCGCCGCGCACCGCCCGCGCCCGGTCCGAGCTGCTGGAGCGCGTCGACTTCCACTGCTGGCTGGCCTGGCTCACCGACGAGCAGCTGGCCGCCGCCCAGCACGCGGCCCGCGCCGCCGGGATGCGCGTCGGCCTCGTCCACGACCTCGCCGTCGGCGTCCACCCCTCGGGCGCCGACGCCTGGGCGCAGCAGGACGCCTTCGCCGCCGGGATGTCCGTCGGCGCGCCCCCCGACGCCTTCACGGCCCGGGGCCAGGACTGGGGCCTGCCGCCGTGGCGCCCCGACGCGCTGGCCGCCACCGGCTACGCCCCCTACCGCGAGCTGCTGCGCGGCCTCCTCCGGCACGCCGGGGCCTTGCGCGTCGACCATGTGATGGGGCTGTTCCGGCTGTGGTGGGTCCCCCAGGGGTACGAGCCCCGGCACGGGACGTACGTCCGCTACGACGCCGAGGCGATGCTCGGCGTGCTGGCCCTGGAGGCGCACCGCGCGGGCGCCGCCGTCATCGGGGAGGACCTGGGCACGGTCGAGCCCGGGGTGCGCGAGGAGCTCGCCGAGCGCGGCGTGCTGGGCACGTCGGTGCTCTGGTTCGAGCGCGACTACGGGGACCACGAGGGCGGGGCCGCCCGGCCCGCGCCGCTGGAGCCGGAGCGCTGGCGCTCCGGCTGCATGGCCACCGCGACCACCCACGACCTGCCGAGCACCGCGGCCCGGCTCACCGGCGACCACGTGGAGCTGCGGCACCGCCTGGGGCTGCTGACCCGGCCGCTGGCCGTCGAGCAGCGCGAGGACGCCATGGGGGTGGCCGAGTGGCTGGCGCTCTTCGGCCGGCTGGGCCTGCTGCCGGAGGGGCCGGGCGACGAGGAGGCGGCGATCAAGGCGGTGCACCGCTTCCTGCTGCGCACCCCGGCCCGCCTGGTCGGCGTCTGGCTGCCGGACGCGGTCGGGGACCGCCGCCCGCAGAACCTGCCGGGCACCTGGGACCAGTACCCGAACTGGCGGCTGCCGGTCGCCGACGCCACCGGGCGGCCGCTGTCCCTGGAGGAGCTGGCGGCCTCGCCCCGGTTGCACGCCCTGATGGACGAGCTCCGGCGCGGGGGCGGGGCGGGCGGGCGCCGATAGGCCACCCCGGGCGCGCGGGTCCGGCGGCTGTCCGATACGTTGAGGCCGTGAGCAATAAGGTCAACAAGAACGCCGTGCGTGCCGGTGCCATCGCCACCGGCACGATGCTGATGCTGCTGATGTCGTCCCCCGCGTTCGCGCTCACCCGCGACGACGGTGACGACCCGGGCCCGGGCCTGAGCACGATCGACACGCTCGGCCTCTACGTGGCCGCACCGATCGTCCTCTTCCTGGTCATCGCGGGCCTGGTCATGGTCATGGCCCGGGGCTCGGACAACCCCCGTACCCACGCCGCCAACACCCACCACCCGCGCCCCACGCGCTGACGCCCTCGTCACCGACGAGACGAGCTGCCGGCCGGTCCGGCTCCGCCCCAGGCGGAGCGGGACCGGCTTTTTGCTGCCCGGACGCGGGGGATCAGTCTTTATGTCGCCTTTAACTTACGGTGACGTAACCTACGGGGCCGTAAGTCAGACCATCCCCCGCACCCCCCGCAGGAGCCGTCCGTGACCATAGCCCCCTCCCTCCGCGATGGTCAGTGGAGCGACGCCCGGCTGCTGTACGCCCTGGAAGAGGTCGTCGAGACCGAGCTGAACCGCCACCTGAAGGTGGCCAAGGAATGGATGCCGCACGAGTACGTGCCGTGGAGCGACGGGCGGAACTTCGACGGCGTCATGGGAGGCGAGGCCTGGGCCCCCGAGCAGTCCAAGGTCACCGCGATCGGCCGCACCGCCCTCGTCGTCAACCTGCTGACCGAGGACAACCTCCCCAGCTACCACCACGAGATCGCCTCGCTCTTCGGCCGGGACGGCGCCTGGGGCACCTGGGTGCACCGCTGGACGGCGGAGGAGGGCCGGCACGGCATCGTGATGCGCGACTACCTGCTCACCTCGCGCGCCGTCGACCCGGTCGAGCTGGAGCGCTTCCGGATGCGGCACATGTCCGAGGGCTTCGAGTCCGACAACCGGCACAGCATGCTGCACTCGGTCGCCTACGTCGCCTTCCAGGAGCTGGCGACCCGCATCTCGCACCGCAACACCGGCCACCACTCGGGCGACCCCGTCTGCGACCGGATGCTCGCGCGCATCGCCACCGACGAGAACCTCCACATGGTCTTCTACCGCAACCTGCTGGGGAAGGCCTTCGAGCTGGCGCCCGACCAGACCATGAGCGCCGTCCGGGACGTCGTCACCGGCTTCCGGATGCCCGGCCACGGCATCCCCGGCTTCGAGCGGGCGGCCGCCACGATCGCGATCGGCGGGATCTACAACCAGCGGATCCACCACGACGACGTGCTCCAGCCGGTGCTGCGCTTCCTGAAGGTCCTGGAGATCGACGGGCTGGGCCCGGAGGGCCTGCAGGCGCAGGAGGAGCTGGGCCTGTTCATGGAGGACCTGGACACCCAGGCCCGCAAGTTCGACGAGCGCCGCGCGGCACTGCTGGCGCGCCGGGCGGCTCGTCAGGCGTAGAACACGAACGCCGGACGGGCTGGGGCGGCCCGTCCGGCGTTCGAGGACGACGCGCGTCAGCGCGGATTACGCCGTGGCGGCGGCGTCCGCGGCCTGCGCCTTGAGCGCGCGCTCGATCCCGGCACGGGACTCCGTCACCAGCCGCCGCAGCGCGGCGTTCGGCTCCGCCGAGGCCAGCCACGCGTCCGTCGCGTCCAGCGTGGCCTGCGAGATCTGGAGCGACGGGTAGAGGCCCACCGCGATCTGCTGGGCGATCTCGTGGCTGCGCTTCTCCCAGATGTCCTTGACCACCGCGAAGTACTTCTCGGCGTAGGGGGCGATCAGCTCGCGCTGGTCGGGCTGCTGGAAGCCGCTGATGACCGACTCCTGGACGGCGTTGGGCAGCAGGCCGGACTCGATGACCGAGGCCCAGGCGGCGGCCTTGGCCTCGGCGGTCGGGCGGGCGGCCCGGGCCCAGGCGGCGTGCTCCTCGCCCGCCGAGGTGCGGTCGCGCTCCAGCTCGGCCTCGATGGCCGCGTCGTCCGCGCGACCCGTCGCGGCCAGCCGGCCCAGCAGGTCCCAGCGCAGCTCGGTGTCGACGACGAGGCCCTCGATGCTCTCGCTGCCGTCCAGCAGGCCGGCCAGCAGGTCCAGCTGCTCGTCGGTGCGGGCGGTGGCGGCGAAGGCGCGGGCCCAGGCGAGCTGGTGGTCGCTGCCGGGCTCCGCGGCGCGCAGGTGCCCGAGGGCGGCCTCGGTCCACGTGGCCAGGCCCGTCTCGCGCCAGGTCGGGGCCGCGTAGACCTCCAGGGCCGTCTTCACCTGGCGCTGGAGCGACTGCACCACGCCGATGTCGGACTCCTTGGCGATGCCGGAGAGCACCAGGTCCAGGTAGTCGCGGGTGGCCATCTCGCCGTCGCGGGTCATGTCCCAGGCGGAGGCCCAGGACAGGGCGCGGGGGAGGGACTCGGCGAAGTCGCCCAGGTGCTGGGTGACGGTGGCCAGGGACTCGGCGTCCAGGCGCACCTTGGCGTACGACAGGTCGTCGTCGTTGAGCAGCACCACGGCGGGGCGGGCCCGGCCGACGAGCTGCGGCACCTCGGTCAGCTCGCCGTCGACGTCGAGCTCGATCCGGTCGGTGCGGACCAGGGCGCCGCCGTCGAGCTCGTAGAGGCCGATCGCGATGCGGTGCGGCCGCAGGGTCGGCTCGCCGGTGGCGCCGGCGGGCAGGGCGGGGGCCTCCTGGCGGACGGCGAAGGACGTGATGACGCCCTCGGCGTCGGTGGTGATCTCCGGGCGCAGGATGTTGATGCCGGCCGTCTCCAGCCACTTCCGCGACCAGGCGCCGAGGTCGCGCCCGGAGGTCTTCTCCAGCGCGCCCAGCAGGTCGGACAGCCGGGTGTTGCCGTAGGCGTGGGTCTTGAAGTAGGCCTGCACGCCCTGGAAGAAGGCGTCCATGCCGACGTAGGCGACGAGCTGCTTGAGGACCGAGGCGCCCTTGGCGTAGGTGATGCCGTCGAAGTTGACGAGCACGTCGTCGAGGTCGCGGATCTCGGCCATGATCGGGTGGGTGGACGGCAGCTGGTCCTGGCGGTACGCCCACGTCTTCATGGAGTTGGCGAACGTGGTCCAGGCGTGCGGCCACTTGCTGCCGGGCGCGTAGGCCTGGCAGGCGATGGAGGTGTAGGTGGCGAACGACTCGTTCAGCCACAGGTCGTTCCACCACTCCATGGTGACCAGGTCGCCGAACCACATGTGGGCCAGCTCGTGGAGGATCGTCTCGGCGCGCACCTCGTACGCGGCGTCCGTGACCTTCGAGCGGAAGACGTACTGGTCGCGGATGGTGACCGCGCCCGCGTTCTCCATCGCGCCGGCGTTGAACTCGGGAACGAAGAGCTGGTCGTACTTGGCGAAGGGGTAGGCGTAGTCGAACTTCTCCTGGAACCAGTCGAAGCCCTGCCGCGTGACCTCGAAGATCGCGTCGGCGTCGAGGAACTCGGCGAGCGAGGGGCGGCAGTAGATGCCCAGCGGGACGCTCTGCCCGTCCTTCTCGTAGCTGCTGTGCACCGAGTGGTACGGGCCGGCGATCAGCGCGGTGATGTACGTGGAGATGCGCGGGGTGGGCTCGAAGCGCCAGACGTTGTCGGCGGGGCGCTCGGGGGTGGGCGAGTTCGAGATGACGGTCCAGCCCTCGGGGGCCTTCACGGTGAACCGGAAGGTCGCCTTCAGGTCCGGCTGCTCGAAGGAGGCGAAGACGCGGCGGGCGTCCGGCACCTCGAACTGGGTGTAGAGGTACGCCTGCTGGTCCACCGGGTCCACGAAGCGGTGGAGGCCCTCGCCGGTGTTGGTGTAGGCGCAGTCCGCGACGACCGTCAGCTCGTTGCGCCCGGCCACCAGGCCCGGCAGCGCGATCCGGCTGTCCCGGAAGGCCTCGGCCGCGTCCAGCGCGGTGCCGTTGAGCACGACCTCGCGCACCGCCGGGGCCACCAGGTCGATGAAGGAATCGCCCGCCTCGGCGGCGTCGAAGCGCACCGTGGTGACGGACCGGAAGGTGCCGCCCTCCTGCGCGCCGGAGAGGTCGAGGTCGATCTCGTAGGCGTCCACGGTCAGCAGCCGGGCCCGCTGCTGCGCTTCCTCGCGGGTCAGATTCGTTCCGGGCACCAGGGCATCTCCTTCACATCACGCGCATCACGACGTTCCCGGCCATCCTTCCACGCCGTGGCCGTGGCGTCGCGGTCCGTACGCTGTCGGCGGATGAACGAAGGGGCGGGCCGTCACGGCCCGCCCCTTCGTCCCGCGTGTGTCCGGCGTCAGCCGCGGAGCTCGGCGGCGACCAGCTCGGCGATCTGGACGGCGTTGAGCGCGGCGCCCTTGCGGAGGTTGTCGTTGGAGATGAACAGCGCGAGGCCGTGCTCGACGGTCTCGTCGACGCGGATGCGGCCCACGTAGGAGGCGTCCTTGCCGGCGGCCTGGAGCGGGGTGGGGATCTCGGAGAGCTCGACGCCCGGCGCGTCCTTCAGCAGCTCGTAGGCGCGCTCGACGCCGACCGGGCGCTCGAAGCGGGCGTTGACCTGGAGGGAGTGGCCGGTGAAGACCGGGACGCGGACGCAGGTGCCGGAGACCTTGAGGTCCGGGATCTCGAGGATCTTGCGGGACTCGTGGCGGAGCTTCTGCTCCTCGTCGGTCTCGAAGCTGCCGTCCTCGACGATGGCGCCGGCCAGCGGCAGCACGTTGAAGGCGATGGGGCGCTTGTAGACGCCGGGCTCCGGGAACTCCACGGCCTCGCCGTCGTGGACCAGCTCGCCGGCGCGGTCGGCGACCTTGCGCACCTGGCCGTCCAGCTCGGCGACGCCGGCCAGGCCGGAGCCGGAGACGGCCTGGTAGGTGGTGGCGACCAGGGAGACCAGGCCGGCCTCGGCGTGCAGCGGGCGGAGCACCGGCATGGCGGCCATGGTGGTGCAGTTCGGGTTGGCGATGATGCCCTTGGGGCGCTGCGCCACGGCGTGCGGGTTGACCTCGGCGACCACCAGGGGCACCTCGGGGTCGCGGCGCCAGGCGGAGGAGTTGTCGATCACGACGGGGCCCTGCTTGGCGACCTTCTCGGCCAGCGCGCGGGAGGTGGCGCCGCCGGCGGAGAAGAGCACGATGTCCAGGCCGGTGTAGTCGGCGGTGGCCGCGTCCTCGACGGTGATCTCCGTGTCCTGCCACGGCAGCGTGGAACCGGCGGAGCGCGCCGAGGCGAACAGGCGCAGCTCGCTCACCGGGAAGTCCCGCTCGGCGAGGATCCTGCGCATGACTCCGCCGACCTGACCGGTGGCTCCGACGATTCCGACCCTCACGAGTGCTCCCTGGTTCCTGTACACCGCAACTGTCACTGCCGGGGACGGCGTGCCCGGCTGAACGGTTCCATCATGCGGTCCACCCCGGTCCAAAAGTCCAATCGAAATCCCACGGACCGGGACGGGCCCCCGATGGGCCCGCCCCGGTCCGTGGGCGTGGTCAGGAGCGCGCTACGGCTTCGTGGCGCGGTTCGCGGTGACCGTCAGGGTGTAGGGGTTCTCCAGCAGCGGGGAGGTGCGACGGGACTCGACCTCGAATTCCCAGACGCCGGGGACCGGGTTCTTGTACGACCGCTGGTCCGGGCGGCAGGTGTTGTCCGGGTTGGGGTAGTTCGGGTAGCAGTTGATCGTGGAGGTCTTGTCCACCGGGACGCCGTACGGGCTGATCGCGATGAACCGGGTCTGGCTGCCCTCGGCCAGCCCGCCCATGGCCACGTCCAGCGACGTGGTGCCCTCCGGGATCGTCACGAAGTACGAGGTCGTGGCGTTGCGGGTGGCCTTGGCGGAGGCCTTGAAGACGTTCTCCGAGAGCGGCTCGGCCACGATCGCCGTGGTCATGACCTGCTTGTCGATGCCCTCGGTGCGGTGGTCGTCGACGGCGAGGATCGCGCTGTGGATGCCGGCCTTGCGGGCCTTGGCGCGGACCTTGACGGTGACCGGCTTGTTCAGCGGCAGCTTCACCTCGTCGTCACCGACCAGCGAGAAGGTGCCGTCGTTGTTGCGCCACTCCAGCTCGTGCTTGACGGGCTTGTCCGGGCCGGACGTGCGGGTGATCGTCACGTCGTAGGTACGGCTCTCGCCGGCCTTGAGGCCGCCCTCGCGGTCGTAGAGGCCCGTGCCGCGGCCGGGGGTCTTCAGCCGGGAGGACAGGGCCGTCGAGACGGGGGCCGAGACGGTGTAGTCGTGGGCGGTGGCGCCGTCGCGCAGCGCCTCCCAGGCCTCGACGACGTCGATCAGGCCGGAGCCCTGCTCGTACGCCTGGGCACCCTTGATCTTCTTGGCGGTGCTGGTCAGCGCGGTCCGCAGGTCGGCCGGGGTGAGCTTCATCCGCTTCTGCTTGGCGGCCGAGATCAGCAGCGCCGTCGCGCCGGTGGCCTGCGGGGAGGCCATCGAGGTGCCCTGCAGCATGCCGTAGCCCGGCGGGAGCTCGTAGCCCGCCTCGGCGACCGGGGCGCCCGGCTGCCAGGTCGGGATGGTGTTGACGGACGCGCCCGGCGCGGTGAGCGTCGGGGTGAAGCCGCCGTCCTCGCGCGGGCCGCGGGAGGAGAAGGGCATCATCGCGTACTTGGTGGTGACCTCGGAGCCGTAGTTGGCGGCCCAGGTCTCCTTGGAGACGGAGGCGCCGACGCTGATGACCTTGTCGGCCAGGGCCGGGTCGCCGATGGTGTTCAGACCGGGGCCGCTGTTGCCCGCGGAGATCACCAGCTGGACGCCGTAGGTGTCGATGAGGCGGGTGTAGAGCTCGGAGCGGGCGTTGTTGCCGTCGTTGAGCGCCGGGAGGCCGCCGATCGACATGTTGACGATGTCGACGCCGCGGTTGACCACGAGGTCGATCATGCCCTCGGTGAGCGCGACGTTGGTGCAGCCGCCGGTCCAGGTGCAGGCCCGGGAGGAGACGATCTTCGCGCCGGGGGCCGCGCCGTTCATCCGCCCGCCGAACAGGCCGTTGGCGGCGGTGATGCCCGCGACATGGGTGCCGTGCTCGGACTCGATGACACCGATGTTGACGAAGTCGGCCTTCTTGCCGACCCACTCGCCGCCCTTGGGGTCCATCGGCACGTCCTTGCGGATCTGCACGACGAAGGGGATGCGCTCGGCGACGGGGGTGTCGGGGTTGTCCTTGCCGAAGTACCCGACCTGGTAGCCGTCCTTGTACGGCTTCATGTCGGCGTCGTTCCCGAAGTTCCCGTCGTCGTCGAGGTCGACCCGGACGGTGCCCCTGGCCTTGTCGTAGAGGACGGCCCAGGAGTCGGAGGTGTCGCCGTCCCGGTTGAGGTCGCCCTTCATGTCGCCGCCGGCGGTCTCGCTCTCGCGGAACAGCGCGACCTGGTAGGAGCCGGTGCCGGGCGCGGTGTAGGTGCGGCCGTTGAAGGAGAAGCTCGGCCCGGAGACGTCGGACGTCATCGGCAGCCAGGTGCCGTCCTGGTCCGCGAGCGGGTCGGTGGCGGTCACCCAGTCGACGATCTTGCGCTCGCCCGTGGTGGTCTTCTGCAGGGCGGGGTGCGCGAGGTCCACGCCGGAGTCCAGGACGCCGATGGTCACGCCCCGGCCGTCGGCCTTGGGGTGGTCCTCGGTGAACTCCACGGCGCCGGTCTCGAAGGCCGGCTGGTAGGGGTTCTTCGCCGGGGTGTTCTTCCCCGGGGCTGGGTACGTACGGCCCTTGGCGAGCTTCGGCGCGCGCTGCGCGGTGTCGGCGCCCGGGGTCGGGTCGGGGAGCCGGATCTCCTGCTTGAGGTCGATGCCGTGCACGGCGTCGAGTTCCTTCGCCGCGTCGATGGCGGCGTCGGCCTTGCCCGTGGGCACGGTCACGCGGACGTAGCCGAGCTTGTCGTAGGCCTGGCCCACCGAGGCGCCCTTGATCGCGTCCAGCTTCCCGGCGACCTGACCGGTCGCGCCGGGCCGGGTGGCGATCATCATGGTGACGGTCTTGTCGCCGTCCGCCTTGGCCTTCGCCAGCAGCGCCGCGTCCTGCGAACCCAGCTTGTCCGAGGACGAGTTGGCCGGTCCGGGGCCCTGCGCCGGGTCGTCGGCGAGCGCGGGGGCGGCGCCCGCCGCGGTGAGTGCTGCCACGAGCGAGGCCGCGACGGCTATTCGGGCCGCTCGCGCGCCCGGCGGCGCGTTCCGGGGGTCGGGGGTGGTGGTCATGAGCATCCCTGACTGGAAGTGATGGGAAGGAGGAACCGAGATGAACGGCGCGTGCACAGCGATGGGCACGTCGAACCGGGCGTCCGGAATGCGGAGCCCTGGTGAGCGATCACTTTGGTGGAAGTGACGCGGGTTTGGGGAGAGTTGTCAGGGAGGGAATATAAGGATGGCGTAAACCCGCCAGGCGCCACGCGGGATGAAGCGGGACGGAGGCCGTGAAGCGGTCAGGGGGCATTCCCGCAGCTCAGCGGCAGTACGACAAACGGACCAACGCGCTGCCGGATGACCGGCGCCAGAGTTCCCCTGCCGGGTGAACGCTGAGTGAGCGTCAGTGCTCCAGGGGACGAGTGGTGTATGTCAGTTCGCACTAGCCAAGATCCATGTGAGGTGATCGGCGGCGACCGTTGCGGTCATGTTCACGCCCAGGTCATTCGCGCTGCCAACGATCCTGACTGACCGGGCCCGCAGCTTGCCCGCACGACCGCCTGCCTTCGCGTTCGCACTCGGGGAGACCGCCATGCACCGCAGATCCCGCAGAACCGCAGAGCCGCAGTTCGACCGCCGCTCCTTCCTCGCGGCGGCGGGCGCCGTCACCACGGCCGCCGGCCTGGGTCTGGCCGCCGTCACCGACGCCGTCGCCACGCCCGGCGACCCCACGCCCGACCCGGCGCCGGGCGCGCCCGCGGCGACCGCCTCCACGGCGGCCGAGGCCGCGCCCACCGCCGCGGGCACCACCCTGGTCTCCGTCGCCGCCCCGCGCGGCAGCGGCGGCTACCGGCGCCTGGCCGAGGGACCCGGCTGGCCCCGGGTGGTGCGCGCCGACCTGGCCGAGGGGCACACCGGCCGCGAGGACCGCCGCACCGCGCTCGCCAGCTTCGTGCAGTTCACCGACCTCCACCTGACGGATGTACAGCACCCGCTGCGCTACGAGTTCTTCCGCTCCGGCGACGCCGGCGCCTGGCGGCCGCACGAGGCGCTGACCCTGCCCGGCGTGGTCTCCCTCGTCGAGCGCGTCAACCGGCTGCGCCGCGGACCCGCCACCGGGAAGCCCCTCGGCTTCATGATCACCACCGGCGACAACGGCGACGAGAACGCCAAGATCGAGGTCGAGTGGTTCCTCACCGCCCTCAGCGGCGGCCGCATGGACCCCAACACCGGTGACCCCCGCCACTACGAGGGCGTGCAGAACAGCGGCCTCAAGCTCTACTGGCACCCCGACTCCGCCCTGCGCGACCAGGACAAGGCCGTCGGCTACCCCAGGATCCAGGGCTACCTCGACGCCGCCTGCCGCAGGGTGACCAGCCCCGGTCTGAACATCCCCTGGTACTCCACCTTCGGCAACCACGACGGGCTCTCCGGCGGCTGCTACCCGGCCGCCGGCAGCTTCATCGCCGACGTCGCCGTCGGCGCCAGGAAGCTCCAGAACATCCCGCCCGCCGAGGCCAAGTACCTGATGGAGGGCGAGGTCAACGGCGCCGACCCCAAGGGCAAGCGCATCGAGGCCATGCTCAGGGCCCACCGGAAGGACATGCGCACCGTCACCGCCGACCCCCGCCGCGTCCCGCTCACCGCGCGCCAGTACGTCGCCGCCCACCTCGACCCGCGCCACACCGGCCGCGGGCCCGTCGGCCACGGCTACACCCGCGCCAACCTCGACGCCGGCACCCTCTACTACACCTTCCGCGTCTCCGACCGCGTCATCGGCATCAGCCTCGACTCCACCGACCCCGGCGGCCACTACCAGGGCTCCCTGGGCACCGCGCAGTTCGACTGGCTCGACCGGACCCTGAGGGAGCACCGGGACGAGTACGCCGTCGTCTTCAGCCACCACCCGAGCTGGAGCATGACCAACACCACGCCCGACCCGGCCCGTCCGGGCGAGAAGCGGCACAACGGCGACGAGGTGCTCGCCCTGCTCGGCCGCCACAAGAACGTCCTGGCCTGGGTCAACGGCCACAGCCACCGCAACCGCATCCGCCCCCGCGGCGGCTTCTGGGAGATCGCCACGGCCTCGCACGTCGACTACCCGCAGCTCGCCCGCGTCATCGAGATCACCGACAACAAGGACGGCACGATCTCCCTGTTCACCACCCTCATCGAGTCGGCCGCGCCCTACCGCACCGACTTCCACGACCTGTCCCAGACCGGGCTCGCGGCCCTCTACCGCGAGCTGGCCTTCAACGCCCCCGGCTCGGACACCTCCCTCGCCGGATCGCCCACCGACCGCAACACCGAACTGCTGCTCCCCCGGCGCTGACGCCCAATGCGAGGGCCCCTCACCGGGGCAGCACGACGAGGTACGCGGCGGGTTCGCGGTCGGCCGACGCCACCAGCGCGGTGCGCACGACCGCGGCCTGCTCCGCCAGGCCGTCCTCCTCCCGCAGCCGACGGGGCGTCACCCGCACCACCGACACGCCGAGCCGTTCCAAGTGCTCCCGCCTGCGGGAGTGTTCGGACCACAGCGGGTCCTCGCCGCCACGCGCCGGCCGGGTGTCGAGCTCCAGCGCCACGGCGTGGTCGGGCCAGTACGCGTCCACCCGGCCCAGGCAGGGCCCGCCCGGCAGCCGCAGGTCCACGTTCCACAGCGGGGCCGGCAGGGCCTGCTCGCGCACCATGGCGTAGAGCCGGTCCTCCGCCGCCGAGCGGCTCTCGGTCAGCAGCGCGTCCAGCGTCTCCGTCACCTGCGGCCGGTTCACCAGCCGGGCCCGGGTCAGCTCCCGCACCAGCGCGGACGCCTCGCAGTGCCCGCCGCGCACGGCCTCCGTCAGCAGCCGCCGCACCTCGCCCTCGTCCGTGAGCCGCTCCACGGCGTCCGCCACCGCCCGCGCCACGGGGGCCACCGGCACCCCGGTGAGCAGCGTCGCGCGGGGCAGCGCCTGGGCCCGTACGATCCGCGCGAAACCGGTCGACCGCAGCCGCCGGGTGCGCGGCACCAGCACGTCGATGTGCTCCAGGGACAGCAGCGAGGGCACGGACGTGAAGCGGTGGAGGGCCAGCGCGGCCGCGCCCGTGACCATCGCCTGCCCGTACGGGCCCGGCTCCGGCTCCCGGGCGGCGTCCGGGCCCGGCTGGCGGGGCACCTGGGCGCGCGGCAGGGTGTACATCAGCGCGGCGTGCAGCCGCTCCTCGCTGGTGGCGGGCCCCGTGTGGAGGAGGTAGACGCCGGGCAGCAGCCGCCGCCAGGGGCCGCCGGCGCGGCAGCGCTCACCCGCCTCGGCACCGGTCACGCCGTGCTCCCGCAGCTGACGGGCGGTCATGACACGGTGCCGGACGTCCGAGAGGTGGTGGAGGGGGCGGGGGGAGAGGGGGGTGTCGGAGTTCATGACCCGGCCATTCCCGCTTCCGGCCCACCCCCTAACCGCTGTTACGTACCCGTCGGGATTTCCGGACAACCCCGCTGTTCTGCAATGGTTTTGGAGGTCCGGTGAAGGCGTGTGAGGAGTCGCGTCCTAGCGGTTCGCGGCCCCAGCGTCGCACTCCTGGGCGCGCAGCGCCCGCGCCAGGTCGTCCCGGGCCTCCAGCACCAGCCGGCGCAGCGCGGGGGCCGCGTCGGCGTGCTTGCCGAGCCAGGCGTCGGCCGCCTCCAGCGTCGCCGCGTCGTCCTGGAGCGCCGGGAAGAAACCGCGCACGACCGCCATGGCGATCTCGATGGACCGCTCCCGCCAGAGCCGCTCGATCATCTCGAAGTAGCGCGGCGCGAAGGGGGCCAGCAGCTCCCGCTGCCCGGGCCGCGCCCAGCCGGTGAGGGTGGCCTCGACCAGGGCGTTGGAGAGGGTGTCGGACTCCACGACCGCCGCCCACGCCTCGGCCTTGACCTCGGCGGACGGGCGCGCCGCCAGGCAGCGGACCTGGTGCCGGCGGCCGGAGGCGGTGTTGTCGCGGGCCAGTTCGGCGTCGATCTCCGGCTCGCCGGCCGCGCCCCGCTCGGCCAGCGTGCCCAGCAGCGTCCAGCGCAGCTCCTGGTCGACGTCCAGGCCGTCGATCCGGGCGGTGCCGTCCAGCAGCCCGCCGAGCAGCTGGAGGTCCGCCGCGGTGGTCGCGAGCTGGGCGAAGAAGCGCGTCCAGGCCAGCTGGTGGTCGCTGCCCGGCTCGGCCAGCCGCAGCTCGCGCAGCGCGCCCTCGGCGAGCAGCCGGCCCGCCTCCTCCCGCGCCGCCGGGGCCGCGTAGAAGGCGAGGGCGGAGGTGGCCCAGGAGTGCACCATCTGGAGCACGCCGATGTCGGTCTCGGCGCCCGCGAAGCGCTCCACCAGGCCGAGGTAGTCGCGGGCGGGCAGCAGCCCGTCGCGGGTCAGGTTCCACAGGGCGGACCAGCACAGGGCGCGGGCCAGCGGGTCGGTCACGTCGCCGAGCCGCTCGCGCAGGGTGGCCAGCGAGCCCTCGTCGAAGCGGATCTTGCAGTAGGTGAGGTCCTCGTCGTTGACCAGGATCAGCTCGGGGCGCTCGGCCCCGGCCAGCTCCCCGACCACCGTACGCGGCCCGGCGACGTCCAGCTCGGCGCGGGCGTAGCGCTCCAGCGGGCCGCCCGCCTCCCGCCGGCGGTAGAGGCCGACGGCCACCCGGTGGGGGCGCAGCCCGGGGTGCGAGGGCGCGGCCTCCTGGAGGACGGCCAGCTCGGTGACCCGGCCGGCCGCGTCGTAGGTGACCTGCGGGGTGAGGGAGTTGACGCCCGCGGTCTGGAGCCAGGAGCGGGACCAGGCGGCCATGTCCCGGCCCGAGGTCTCCTCCAGCACGTCCAGGAGGTCGGTCAGCCGGGTGTTGCCGTAGGCGTGGCGCTTGAAGTAGCGGCGGGCGCCCTCCAGGAAGGCGTCGCGGCCGGCGTAGGCGACGAGCTGCTTGAGGACGGAGGCGCCCTTGGCGTAGGTGATGCCGTCGAAGTTGAGCTTGGCGTCCTCCAGGTCGTGGATGTCCGCCGTGACGGGGTGGGTGGAGGGCAGCTGGTCGGCCCGGTAGGCCCAGGCCTTGCGGTTGTTGGCGAAGGTGATCCAGCCGTTGGTGAAGCGGGTGGCCTCCACCTGGGAGAAGGCGCCCATGAAGTCGGCGAACGACTCCTTGAGCCACAGGTCGTCCCACCACTCCATGGTCACCAGGTCGCCGAACCACATGTGCGCCATCTCGTGGAGGATGACGTTGGCCCGCCGCTCGTAGGCCGACCGCGTCACCTTGCCGCGGAAGACGAACTCCTCCCGGAAGGTCACACAGCCCGGGTTCTCCATGGCCCCGATGTTGTACTCCGGCACGAACGCCTGGTCGTACTTGCCGAACGGGTACGGGTAGTCGAAGTGCTCGTGGAAGAAGTCCAGGCCCTGCTTGGTGACCGTGAAGATGTCGTCGGCGTCGAAGTGCGGCGCCAGCCCCTTGCGGCAGAGCGCGGCCAGCGGGATCTCCAGGACGGTCCCGTCGCCGAGGGAGCGGCTGTAGTGATCGCGGACGACGTGGTACGGGCCGGCGACGACCGCCGTGATGTACGTGGAGATCGGCCGGGTCGGCACGAAGCGCCAGGTGGCCGAGGTGGCGTCGACGGGCTCGGGCTCGCCGTCGCGCTCGCCGTTGCTCAGCACGGTCCAGTCGGCGGGCGCGGTCACCGAGAAGGTGAAGGGCGCCTTGAGGTCGGGCTGCTCGAAGTTCGCGAAGACGCGGCGGGCGTCGGCGGGCTCGTACTGGGTGTAGAGGTAGACCTCGCCGTCCTCGGGGTCGACGAAGCGGTGCATGCCCTCGCCGGTGCGGCTGTACGCGCACCGCGCGTCGACGACGAGGACGTTCTCGGCGGCGAGGCCGGCCAGGGCGATCCGCGAGCCGTCGAAGACGGCCGCCGGGTCCAGGGCGCGCCCGTTGAGGGTGACCGCCTTCACGGCGGGCGCCACCAGGTCGGCGAAGGTCGCCGCGCCCGGCTCGGCGCAGCGGAAGCGGATCGTGGTCACCGAGCGGAAGACGCGCTGCTCCAGGCCCGGGCCCTGCGCGGACCGCAGATCGAGCGCCACGTCGTAGGCGTCCACGGTCAGCAGCCGGGCCCGCTCGTGGGCCTCCTCGCGGGTCAGGTTCTCACCGGGCACGTCGCGGCTCCCTCGCTGTCGGGTCGACTTCGTCACGTATTTCGAACACCAGGAATCATGGCACGGTGTGTGCTTGTTGAATCGCTGACCGTCCTGCTCGTTCCGAGCCCGTCAGAGGAGATCGCGTGACCGCGGAGAGAGTGACCGCCGACTTCTGGTTCGACCCCGCCTGCCCCTGGGCCTGGATGACCTCCCGCTGGATGCTGGAGGTCGAGAAGGTGCGCCCGGTCGACGTGCGCTGGCACGTCATGAGCCTGGCCGTGCTCAACGAGAACAAGCTCGACGAGCTGCCGGAGCAGTACCGCGAGTTCCTGGCCGGCGACGCCTGGCGCTCGGTGCGGGTGTGCGTCGCGGCGGCGAAGGAGTTCGGCGACGAGGTGCTCGGCCGCCTCTACACGGCGCTCGGCACCCGCTTCCACCTCCAGGGCCTGCCGCACAGCCGCGAGACGCTGGTCGCCGCGCTGGAGGAGGCCGGCCTCCCGGCCCGCCTGGCGGACGCCGCCGGGACCGACGCCTTCGACGCCGACCTGCGCGTCTCCCACAAGGAGGGCATCGACAAGGTCGGCGAGGACGTCGGCACCCCGGTCATCGCCGTGCCCGGCCCGGACGGCGCGGAGGTCGCCTTCTTCGGCCCGGTCGTGACCCCCGCCCCGAAGGGCGAGGCGGCGGCCCGGCTGTGGGACGGCACGCTGCTGGTGGCCTCGACGCCGGGGTTCTACGAGATCAAGCGCACGCGGACGCAGGGTCCGATCTTCGACTGATACGGCGACCGGCCCGGTCCGGCCGGGGGTCCGGGGGTTGTCCCCCGGGGGGCGCGGTAAGCGCACGCGGACGCAGGGTCCGATCTTCGACTGATACGGCGACCGGCCCGGTCGGGCCGGGGGTTCGGGGGTTGTCCCCCGGGGGGCGCGGTAAGCGCACGCGGACGCAGGGTCCGATCTTCGACTGAGCGTGAGCGGCCGTGGTGCCGGATCGCCGGACACGGCCCGTTCAGCGGGCGACCGGGAGCCGGTTCCCTTAATGTCCCGGTATGGACCAGGTCGACCTCCCCCGGCCGCTGGGCCGTGACGGCGGCTGGGCCGAGGCGGAGCCGCCCAGCGACAACGCCGGCCACGCGGAGCTGCCCCTACGCCCCTACGACCTGCTGACGCTGGCCGGCTGCCACGTCCTGCGCGGGCTGTGGTCCCTGCTGGGGCTGCGCCGCGCGGCCGGGGTGCTGCGGCACTACCTGCGGGGCACCGGTTCCCCCTACCGGGTGGACGCCGAGGCCCTGCTGGCCCTGCCCGCGGTACGGGCGGCGGCCGACGCGCAGCTGGACCGGTGGCGGGCGGAGGCCCTGGCACGGTGGCGCACCGGCTCCCGGGCCGCCGCCGCGTACCCCGCCGACAGCGGGTGGCGCGACGTACTGATCACGCGGCGGGTCAGCCGCGACTGGTGGCTGGCCCTGCGCTGCGTGGAGTTCCGGCTGACCGGCACGGTCCGGGTGTCCGGGGACGGGGCCACCGTCGTCGACTACCGCTTCGCGGTGCACAAGGCGTGGAACTTCGACCGGGGCAAGTCGGAGCTGGGGGTGCCGTTCACCCCGTTCGCCCGGCTGCACGAGACGGGGCTCGCCCGGGAGTTCCCGGTGACCGGAGAGGCGTTCGGGCACGCCTGAGGGCCGCGCCCGGCCGCCCGGGTCCGGCGCGGCATGATGGAGAAGGCCCCCGCGCGACGCGACCGCGCGGGGGCCTTTCCGTGCCCGTCACGTGAAGGGTGAGAAGACGATCACGAGCGGGCGGTCCCGGGAGGGATCAGGGCGCCAGGATGATGGCGCTGCCCTTCTCCTTCGCGGCGAGGTAGCGCGCGTTGACGTCCTGCCAGTTGACGACGGCCCACATGGCGTCGATGAAGTCGACCTTCTGGTTCTTGTACTGGAGGTAGAAGGCGTGCTCCCAGGCGTCGAAGACCAGGATCGGGACCGAGCCCTGGCCCACGTTGCCCTGGTGGTCGTAGACCTGCTCGACGATCAGGCGGCCGCTGATCGGCTCGTAGGCGAGCACGCCCCAGCCGGAGCCCTGGGTGGTGGCGGAGGCCTTGGTCAGCTGCGCCTTGAACTTGGCGAAGGAGCCGAAGGACTCGGCGATGGCGTCGGCGAGCGCGCCCACGCCGTCCTTGTCCAGCGGCTCGCCGCCGCCGTCGCCGGTCATGTTCTGCCAGTAGATGCTGTGCAGGATGTGACCGGAGAGGTGGAAGGCCAGGTTCTTCTCCAGGCCGTTGATCGAGCCCCACTGGTCCTTGTCGCGGGCCTCGGCGAGCTGCTCGAGGGTGTCGTTCGCGCCCTTGACGTACGCCGCGTGGTGCTTGTCGTGGTGCAGCTCGATGATCTCGGGGCTGATGACCGGGGCCAGCGCCGAGTAGTCATAGGGAAGTTCAGGAAGTGTGTAGATGGCCATGCCGAGCCCTCCGACTGCTTATTGCAACGAACTTGCAGGTAGAAGCTATCAGTAAGTAAGCGTCAGAACCGGTAATGGGGTCCGGCTTCCGACCAAAGACGGAGGCGGGGGGGGGGGGGGGGGGGGGGGGGGCCCCCGGGCCCGGGGGGGGGGGGGGGGGGGGGGGGGGGGGGGGGGGTGCTCGAGAGTCCACAACCCGGGCCCCCCCCGACAGAGGGAGACG
>NZ_JBWKFM010000022.1:0-24756 GCF_056434285.1 Streptomyces sp. NPDC044063 | reverse complement strand
GAGCCTGTGTGGGTTGAGGGAGAGAGGGGGGTGGGGGGAAAGGGGGGGGAGGAGGGCGGGCCAAGGGGCGGGGGTGCGTCCCGCCCAAAAAAGCAGGGGGGGGGGGGGGGGGGACCCCAACCCCCCCCCCCCCCCCGCCCCGGGGAGTACGGACGGCGGGCGTGTCGCCCGGCGGGTCAGCGGCGGGCCGCCGCCGCGCGCTGCCGCAGGTATCCGGTCACGGCCAGCACGAGCGTGAGGCCGCCGGTGAAGTACAGCTGGAGACGGGTCTCCTCCTCGCGCAGCATCAGGGCCAGCACCCCGACGATGCCCGCCAGGGCCAGCCAGGTGAGGTAGGGGAAGAGCCACATCTTCACGAGCAGCTGATCCTTGGGGATGCGGCGGCGCCCGACCAGCTGGGAGACGGCGATGAAGCCCCAGACCACCAGGGTCGCCGCGCCGACCATGTTGAGCAGCCACTTGAAGATGGTGGTCGGCCACCAGTAGCTGAGCAGCACCGCGACGTAGCCGAAGGCGGCCGAGGCGATGACCGCGTAGCGCGGCACGCCGCCCCCGCTGACCTTGCCCAGCGCCTTGGGGCCCTGGCCGCGGGAGACGAGGGAGAAGGCGATGCGGGAGGAACCGTAGATGTTGGCGTTCATGGCCGACAGCAGCGCGACCAGCACCACGACGTTCATGATCTGGCCGGCGCCGGGGATGTCCAGGTGGTTGAGGACGGCGACGTAGGGGCCCTTGACGACCGACGGGTCGTCCCACGGGATCAGGGTGACGACGATCAGCAGCGAGCCCACGTAGAAGAGGGCGATGCGCCACATCGCGGTGCGCACGGCCTTGGCGACGCCCTGGCGGGGGTGCTCGGACTCGGCGGCGGCGATGGTCACGGTCTCCAGGCCGCCGTAGGCGAAGACCGAGGCGAGCAGGCCCACGACCAGGCCGTTGACGCCCATGGGGAAGAAGCCGCCGTTGCCGGTGAGGTTGTCCGCGCCGGGCGAGTGGGTGCCGGGCAGCAGGCCCAGGACGGCCAGCACGCCCAGGACCAGGAAGGCCGCGATCGCGGTGACCTTCAGGGTGGCGAACCAGAACTCGAATTCACCGAAATTGCTCACCGCGGCCAGATTGGACACGGTGAAAAGGATCATGAAAAGGGCGACCCACATCCAGGACTCGGTGCCCGGGAACCAGCCGGTCATGATGGACGCGGCGCCGATGCCCTCGGCCGCGACGGCCACGCACAGCAGGGTCCAGAACACCCAGCCCGAGGTGAATCCGGCCCAGGGGCCGATGTTCCGCTCGGCGTGCACGGAGAAGGAGCCGGAGGCCGGGTTGGCCGCCGACATCTCGCCGAGCATGCGCATCACGAGCATCACCAGCAGCCCGGACGCCGCATACGCCAGCACGATCGACGGACCGGCCGCGGCGATGCCCGAGCCGGACCCG
The DNA here is from genome assembly GCF_056434285.1 of Streptomyces sp. NPDC044063. Lineage (NCBI taxonomy): Bacteria > Bacillati > Actinomycetota > Actinomycetes > Kitasatosporales > Streptomycetaceae > Streptomyces > Streptomyces sp. NPDC044063. Next base: position 23,319 of record NZ_JBWKFM010000022.1, on the reverse strand, counting down.
ACGAAGAGCCCGGCGCCGATGACGCCACCGAGGGCGATCATCGACAGATGCCGCTGCTTGAGGCCGTGCGACAGCGCCGGCCCCTGCTGGGTGTCCGCCGGGGTGGCGTCGGGGGCGGGGGTCCCGCACGCCGCCGGCGGGGAGGGTATACCAGTCATGATCGTGATTGCCCCGTTGGGTGAGAGCGGAAAAGTTGCCTCAGTGTCGGGGCGATGTTGGCTGAGGACAATACCCCTTACACAGGTATCCGATATTCGGACACTTGTATGACCGTCCGTGTCTGACATATCGGCAAAAACAAAAGGGAGGAACTCCCGGCCGGATGATCAGCCTCCCGGCCGGGAGGGTGCCGTGGCCTGAATCAGCCCTCGCGGCCGGCCCGGCGCAGCCGGACCTCGCGCAGACCCGCCACCACGAGCACCGCGCCGGTGGCCGCCGCCGACCACATCAGCTGCGGCCGCGCCTCGGCGTCGGTCAGCATCAGCACCAGCACCCCGCCCATGGCGGCCAGCGCCGCCCAGGTCAGATAGGGGAAGCACCACATGCGCAGGGTCAGCCGCTCCGGCGTCTCGCGCTCGATCCGGCGGCGCAGCCGCAGCTGCGACACCGCGATCAGGCCCCAGACGAACAGCAGGACCGCGCCCACCGCGTTGAGCAGATAGCGGAAGATCGAGTCCGGCCACTCGAGGTTGAGGACGACGGACGCGAAGCCGAACGCCACCGAGGCCAGCACCGCCCGGCGCGGCACGCCGCCGCCCGACACGGCCAGCAGGGACCGCGGCGCCTCGCCCCGCTCGGCGAGCGAGAAGATCATGCGGGAGGAGCCGTAGAGGTTGGCGTTCAGGGCCGACAGCAGGGCCACGAAGACCACGATGTTCATGATCTGGCCGGCGCCCGGCACCCCGACGTGGTCCAGTACGGCGACGTACGGGCTCTCGCCCGGCTTCATCGCCGTCCACGGCAGCAGGGTGACGATGACCAGCATCGAGCCCACGTAGAAGAAGAGGATCCGCCACACGGCGCTGCGCACCGCCCGGGCCACGGCCCGCGCCGGGTCGTCGGACTCGGCGGCGGCGATCGTGACGACCTCCAGCCCGCCGAAGGCGAAGACGACCGCGAGGACACCGGAGACCACGCCGCTCCAGCCGTGCGGCAGGAAGCCGCCCTGGCCGGTGAGGTTGGTCAGCCCGACCGCGTCGGTGTCCGGCAGCAGTCCGAAGATCGCCAGCAGGCTCAGCCCGAGGAAGAGGACGATCGCGCCCACCTTCAGCGCGGCGAACCAGAACTCGAACTCACCGAAGTTCTTCACCGCCGCGAGGTTCGCGGTCGTGAAGACCAGCATGAAGATCAGGACCCAGCCCCACTGCGGGACCGAGGGCGCCCAGCCATGGGCGATCCGGGCCGCGCCCGTCGCCTCCACGGCCAGCACGACCACCAGCAGGAACCAGTACAGCCAGCCGACCGTGAACCCGGCCCACCGGCCCAGCGCGCGTTCCGCGTGGACCGAGAAGGCGCCGGAGGCGGGCATCGCCGAGGACAGCTCGCCCAGCATCCGCATCACCAGCATCGCGAGCGCGCCCGCGATCAGGTAGGAGATGATGATGCCGGGGCCCGCCACGGCGATTCCCGCGCCGGAGCCGACGAAGAGACCGGCGCCGATGACCCCGCCCAGGCCCAGCATCGTCAGATGCCGCTGCTTGAGTCCCGGGGCCAGAGGCTCCTTCTCACCGTCGGCCAGGGGCTCGGCGACCAGCTGTGCGTCGTGGTGCATGGGATCGTTCTTTCGGATTGTGCGTGGTGCGGCGCGAGGCGCGCGGAGAAACGCAGTGCGCGCGCAAACGCAAGAAACGCAAGAGCTGGTTCCAGATTCCCCCGGCCGGGCGGCCCGAGCCAAGCCGCACGCGGCCTCTCGTGACAAGCATCACGTTTACGTGAGCAACCGTTCCCGGAGTGCCGACGGGCCGGACGCCGCGCGGGGGGACCCGCCAAACCTCGGCGGTCCGCCTTTGTCACTGCCGTCCGGTGCCCAAAGGGTGACGCTCGGCTAACGTCGGGCTGTCCCTGCTGATCCCTCACCCGCGGAGTACCGATGGCCACCGCCACCGTCCCCACCCGTGCCCTCCCCGGTACGGTCCTCGCCGACCTGCTCCCCGCCTCCTCCGCGGGGCGTGCCCGTGTCCGGGACGCCGCCCTGGTCCTCGGCGGTGCCGTGCTCACCGGCGTCACCGCGCAGATCGCCGTGCCCGTCCCCGGCTCCCCGGTCCCGGTCAGCGGTCAGACGTTCGCCGCCCTGCTGGTGGGCACCGCCCTCGGCGCGCGCCGCGGCTTCCTCTCCCTCGCGCTGTACGCCGTGGCCGGCGTCGCGGGCATGCCGTGGTTCGCCGAGGCCCGGTCGGGCGCCGCGTTCCCGTCCTTCGGTTACATCCTGGGCATGCTGCTGGCCACCACCGTCGTGGGCGCCCTGGCCCGCCGCGGCGCCGACCGCTCGGTCCTGCGCACCGCGGGCACGATGGCGCTGGGCTCCGCGATCATCTACGCGGTCGGCGTCCCCTACCTCGCGCTGGCCACCCACATGCCGCTCGGCCAGGCGGTGGCCGTGGGCCTCACCCCGTTCCTGATCGGCGACGCCCTCAAGGCCGCCCTGGCGATGGGCGCCCTGCCGGCCGCCTGGAAGCTGGTGGGTCGCCGCGGCTGACGCGCGGCGCCTCCTTATATATCCGCGATACCTCCGCGCGCCGGCCCGCATCGGCGCGCACGGGCCGGGCCCGCACCTCGTCGACGGGGTGCGGGCCCGGTGCGTACGCGGGTGCGCGGGGCCTGTCCTAGTGACGGCCGTTCCGGCGGCGGGCCGCCCGGACGCCGGCGGTGCCGGCGGCCAGCAGGAGGACGGCGAGCGCGGAGGCCACGACCAGCGGGGTGGACGGCGAGCCGGTGTGGGCGAGCTCGTCGTCGCTCTCGTCGTACGACGAGGAGGAGGACGGCGAGGACGACGAGGGGGCGGGCGCGGTCGCTCCCGGCCGGTCCGCGCTCTTCGTCGGGGCGGGCGTGGTGGGCTTGGGGCCGCCCGTGGCCGCGCCGCCCGTGGCGGTGCCGCCGGTCGCCGTCGGCGCGGGGGCCGTGGTGGCGCCGCCGCCTGCCGAGGGGGTCGCCGGCGAGCCGGAGGGCACGTTCTTGGTGCCCAGGAGGAGCGGGGTGTCCGGTGCGTCGGAGCTGGTGTCCGTGGTGCCGAAGTGCACGGGACCCTGCTGCCACAGCAGTGTCTTCCCGTCGCTCAGGGTGACGGGCAGACAGATCCGCCCGGTCTTCGTCAGATCGAACGTCGCGGACACGCGATAGGTGCGGCTCGCTCCCGCCGCGAGCTTGTCGACGGCGCACACGTAACCGCTGTTGGACCCCTGCGGGAGTTCTCCCGAGGGAATGGCGGTGCAGCCTTCGACGGATGTGACGCGCAATCCGTCGAATCCCACGACCTTCAGTTTGACGGCCCCGATCTCCTTGGCCTCGTCATTGCGTACCGTGGCAGTCAGACTGGTGTTCCCCGATTTTTTGTTCACCGATATCCGGGCCGGCAGCCGGGTGCTGACCCGGTAGCCGGACGGGGCGTTCGCCGCCGGGCTGCCGCCCTGGCCACTGCCCGGTGTGGGCTCGTCGGCCCATGCCGCGGCCGGTGCCAGCGCCATCAGCGCGGCGATCACCGGCGCCAGGCGGCGCATTCGGTGATGACTTCGGAACATTTTCGCTCCCCCCTATCTCCACTCCCTGCAGAAGTATTTGAATAGGTACCACAAGATTCGAATGTCCGAAGGTGCGGAAGGGGAATTCCGCAATGGGGGCGGGCCTGGTGGGGAATTCGAGTGACGAGATGCGTGGGCGGCTCGTGGTGGGTCGCTACCGGCTGCTGGAACTGATCGGCCGCGGCGGCATGGGGCGGGTGTGGCGGGCCACCGACGAGACGCTCGGGCGGCGGGTGGCGGTCAAGGAGATCCGCGTCGACGGCCTCGTCGGCGAGGAGAGCGCGGTTCAGCGGGAACGCAGCCTGCGCGAGGCACAGGCCACCGCCCGCATCGACCACCCCAACGTGGTCCGGGTCTACGACGTGGCGGAGGAGGAGGACCGGCGCTGGATCGTGATGGAGTTCGTCGACGGCCGGTCCCTGGAACAGGTCCTGGCGCGCCGGGGCCCGGTGGCCCCGGCGGAGGCGGCGCGCATCGGCCTGGGGCTGGTCCGCGCGCTGCGCGCCGTGCACGCGGTCGGCGTGCTGCACCGTGACATCAAGCCGGGCAACGTGCTGCTCACCGCCGGCGGCCGGATCGTCCTCACCGACTTCGGTATCGCGGCGATGCAGGACGCGGCCGCGCTGACCATGGCCGGCACCCTGGTCGGCTCCCCGGACTACATGGCGCCGGAGCGGATCGAGGGGCGCCGGCAGGGCCCGCCGTCCGACCTGTGGTCGCTCGGCGCGACCCTGTGCGCGGCGGTGGCCGGGCACTCGCCCTTCAGCCGCGCCACCACCATGGCCACCCTCCACGCCGTCCTCTACGAGCAGCCGGAGATCCCGGGGGCCGCGGGACCACTGCGGGAGCTGCTGGCCGGCCTCCTCCTCAAGGAGCCCGGCCACCGGCCCACCCTCGACGGCGCGGAGGAGACCCTGACCCGCCTGCTGGAGCCGCCACCGGCGGAGCCGCGTCCCCAGCCGCACCCCATGCCCCAGCCGCGTCCCCAGCCGCACCCGTCGGCCGGGCCCGCGCCCGTACCCGTACGGCCGCCCGTGCCCGTACCACTGCCCGTGCCCGTACCGCCGCCTGGGCCGCCGCCCGTACCCGCTCCGGGACCCGGGCCGGGCGCCGGGGGGAGTGACGGAGAAGGCGGCCCGGAGCCCGCCGGCGGGCCGGCCGGTGGGTCGCGGCCGCGCTCCCGCCGCCGGGCGGCGCTGCTGGCCGGGGGAGCGGTCGTGGCCGTGTCGGGCCTGGCGGTCGCGGTCGTCCTCGCCGTCCAGGGGCCCGGGGGAGGGGAGGACGCCGAAAGGGGCGGCGCCACCGGCACCGCGTCCACCGGCACCGCGTCCGGCCGCCCGCGGCCGAGCGGACAGGGCGACCCGACCCGGCGCGGGGACGCCACCCGGCAAGGCGACGCGACCGCCACCGCCACAGCCACCGCCACCGGCGCCGTACGCCGGGCCGAGGACGGCTTCAGCTGGGTCCCGCCCGCCGGCTGGAACCGGACGCAGCAGAGCCCGAGCGACGTCACCTACACCTCGAAGGACGGCGCCATCGAGCTCTCGGCCAAGCAGGGCCGGACGACGGAGGACCTGCTGACGCACTGGCAGCGGTTCGAGGAGGGCTTCCACGGCACCCCCGGCTACCGGAAGATCAGGCTGGAGCGGACCACGTTCTCCGGCGACCCCGCGGTGGTGTGGGAGTACGCCTTCCTCCAGGGCGGGCAGCCGCGGCAGGGCCGGCAGCTGGGCTTCTCGGAGGACGGGCGGACGTACCAGGTCAGCGTCTGGTACGCGGACGCCGCCGAGACCACGGCGCTCGCGGTCTACGACAGCGTGAAGGGGTCGTTCCGTGCCGGGTGACGGCGTGGAACGACCCCTTCGGGTGCTTCTTGGGGCGCGACGCGCCCGCGGTTACTTCGCGGAGTCCTCCACCGCGCGCTTGCCGCGGCCGCGGACCACGCCGATGAGCAGGACGATCACGCCCACGAGGGTCGACAGCAGGACCTGCTCACGGTTGTCCCCGCCGTCGTAGACCATGAAGCCGAGCACGAAGGTGATCATGCCGATGGTGGCCCAGGTCAGGTACGGGAAGAGCCACATCTTCACGAAGTGCCGCTCCGGCATCTCGCGCTTGATGATGCCGCGGAACTTCAGCTGCGTGACGCAGATGACCAGCCACACGAAGAGGGCGATGGCACCGGAGGAGTTCAGCAGGAACTTGAAGACGGTGTCCGGCCAGACGTAGTTGAAGATCACCGACACGAAGCCGAAGACGACCGAGCCGAGGATCGCGGCCTGCGGCACGCCCCGCGAGTTGGTCTTGGCGAACGCCTTGGGCGCGTCGCCGCGCTGGCCGAGGGAGAAGGCCATGCGGGAGGCGGTGTAGAGGCCCGAGTTCAGGCAGGACAGGACGGCGGTCAGAACGATGACGTTCATGACCTGGCCGGCGTGCGGGATGCCGATCGAGTCCAGGGAGGCGACGTAGCTGCCCTTCTCGAGGATCGACTTGTCGTTCCACGGGAGCAGGGAGACCACGACGAGGATCGAGCCGAGGTAGAAGACCGCGATGCGCCAGATGACGCTGTTGGTGGCCTGGCGCACGGCGCGCTGCGGGTCCTCGGACTCACCGGCGGCGAGGGTGACGATCTCGCTGCCCATGAAGGAGAAGACGACCATCAGCACACCGGTGAGGATCGCGCCGGGGCCGTTGGGCAGGAAGCCACCGTGCGAGGTGAGGTTGTCGAACCCGGCACCCGGGTTGTCCGAACCGGGCAGCACGCCGAACATCGCCAGGCCGCCGATCACGATGAACGCGGCGATCGCGACGACCTTGATGCCGGCGAACCAGAACTCGAACTCGCCGTACGAGCTCACGGAGGCCAGGTTGGTCGCGGTCAGGACCACCATGACGATCAGCGCCCAGGCCCACTGCGGGACGGCCGGGACCCAGCCGTTGAGGATCGCGGCACCCGCGGTCGCCTCGACCGCCAGCACCACGACCCAGAAGAACCAGTACAGCCAGCCGATGGTGAACCCGGCCCAGCGGCCGAGCGCCCGGTCCGCGTAGGCGGAGAACGACCCGGAGGTCGGGTTGGCCGCGGCCATCTCGCCCAGCATCCGCATCACGAAGACGACCATCGCGCCGACGAGGGCGTACGACAGCAGGATGCCGGGGCCCGCGGCGGCGATGCCGGAACCGGAACCCACGAAGAGGCCGGCACCGATCACACCACCAATGGCGATCATGGACAGGTGGCGGTTCTTGAGCCCGGCCTTGAGGCCGTCCCCGCCCGCCCCCGGGGCGTGGCCGGGATCGCCGGTCGTCGACCCCTTCGTCATGGTCGGCGGTATCGCGCTCATATGCACGTTCCTTCGGGTTGTTCCTTTGGTTCTCGGGTTACGAGCCACCGCATTAGAACTTTTTGAAGGCGACTTTAGGAAGACCCGAATCCAATTCGTTGTGTTCACTCAGAGTTACCTCGCCCCTGCTGAGCGATCGACGCCCCGGGACGTGCCACACTCGTGCCCATGCGCGTGTACCTCGGCTCCGACCATGCCGGCTACGAACTCAAGAACCACCTCGTCGAGTGGCTCACGGCCCACGGCCACGAGCCCGTCGACTGCGGTCCCCACATCTACGACGCCCAGGACGACTACCCGCCGTTCTGCCTCCGTGCCGCGGAGCGGACCGCCGCGGACCCGGACAGCCTCGGCATCGTCATCGGCGGCTCCGGCAACGGCGAGCAGATCGCCGCGAACAAGGTGAAGGGCGTCCGGGCCGCGCTGGCCTGGAGCGAGCAGACGGCCGCGCTGGGCCGCGAGCACAACGACGCCAACGTGATCAGCATCGGCGGCCGGATGCACACCCAGGAGGAGGCGACGAAGTTCGTCGAGATCTTCCTGGCCACCCCCTACTCGGGTGACGAGCGCCACACCCGCCGCATCGAGATGCTGAGCCGCTACGAGACCACCGGCGAGCTCCCCGCGATCCCGGCCCACCACCCGCAGCAGGGCTGAGCGAGGCCGCCCGGCCCGGCCGGTCGCGTCCGCCCGACCGGACCCGGCCGGCCGGGCCGCGCCGCCCCCCCCCGGGCCGCGCCGGCCCCCGGGGCCGCCGCACGGCGAACGACGAGACGTCCGGAGGACAGACCGCCATGCCCGAAGGGCATACGATCCACCGCCTGGCGGCGGACCACAACGACGCCTTCGCGGGCCGCGCGGTACGGGCGACCAGCCCGCAGGGCAAGTTCGCCGAGGGCGCGGCGCTGATGGACGGCCAGGTGCTGGAGGCGGCCGAAGCGCACGGCAAGCACCTCTTCCTCGGCTTCGCCGGCGCCCGCTGGATCCACATCCACCTGGGCCTCTTCGGCAAGTACAGCTGGGGCCCGGGCACCGCCCCGCCGCCCCCCACCGCGACCGTGCGGCTGCGGCTCGCCAACGCCGGCGCGTACGCGGACCTGCGCGGCCCGACGACCTGCGCGCTGATCACGGAGGCCGAGAAGGAGTCGATACACGACCGGCTCGGCCCGGACCCGCTGCGCGGCGCCGACGACCCGGACCGGGCCTGGCGGCGCGTCTCGCGCAGCCGCACCACCGTCGCCGCCCTGCTCATGGACCAGAAGGTCGTGGCGGGCGTCGGCAACGTCTACCGCGCCGAGGTCCTCTTCCGGCACGGCATCGACCCGTACCGGGCGGGGCGCGACCTCACCCGCCGGGAGTGGGACGCGATGTGGGCGGACCTGGCGCTCCTGATGCGCGAGGGCGTGCGGAACAACCGGATCGACACCGTGCGGCCCGAGCACACCCCCGAGGCCATGGGACGCCCGCCGCGCGTGGACGACCACGGCGGCGAGGTGTACGTCTACCGCCGCGCCGGGCAGGCCTGCCACCTGTGCGGTGGCGAGATCCGTACGGCGGACCTGGCCGCCCGCAATCTGTTCTGGTGCCCGGACTGCCAGCGGAACTGACGGTTCGCCAGGAAGGCCGGGGCCGGGGCGGCGGAGGGCCGTACCGGCCCGGCGTGCGCCGAACTCCGCGCGCGGTCATGGACATCGGCGAGCGTGACCGTGCGCTGTCCGTTGCGTATGGGGCGTCTGTGACGCCTGATGTGCGAGGCCGGCGGAATCGCGCTCCGGCAGTGCCGTGTACCCCCGGCACGACATCCAAAACCGGCCCTCGGCGGAGCATTACCGCTCAAGCGAACGAATTTCGCATATGGTTGCTCTCCGGGTGGCCGCCCGGCGCCCCGATGGCAGCCGTGTCGGCGCGGCGTGAATCGACGCACCGCCGAATGGGTGGATAAGGTCCCGATGCAATGACTGGCGGTGCGGAGACCCCGACGGCCCGGATGCGCAAAGCACTGCACCGGGCCCGGACGAGCGTGCGCAAGGCCGGTGTCGACTACTTCCGGGGCGACGGCTCCGACTGGCTCGCCCTCACCGCCCTGCTGGTCTCCGTCCCCGCCCTCGCCTGGGGCACCGTCTCCCAGCCCGACTGGTGCGCGCCCGCCGCGCTCGTCCTGCCCATCATCGCCGGCGGACTGCTGCTGCGCCCCGCCAGCCTTCTCGGGCTCTACGCCGCCGCGGCCACGGCGCTCATCACCGAGTCCGCGGCCCTGGACGACATCTCCCACCACGGCACGGACCGGGTCAGCCCCGGCACCATCCTCGTCGTCGCGGCCGTCGGCTTCTTCGGGCTGCTCATCGCGCAGTTCCGCAGCCGGGTCGGGGTGCCCTGGCGGCGCGGCGGAACGATGCTCTTCGACCTGCGCGAACGCATCCGCGTCCAGAGCAAGCTGCCCAAACTGCCGCGCGGCTGGCACCGCGAGATGGCCCTGCGGCCGGCTGGCGGCCAGTCCTTCTCCGGCGACTTCGTCGTCGCCGCCCGCACCAACGGCGGCCGCACGCTGGAGGTCGTCCTCACCGACGTCTCCGGCAAGGGCATGGACGCCGCCTCCCGGGCCCTGCTGCTCTCCGGCGCGTTCGGCGGCCTCCTGGGCTCCCTGCCGCCCCACGACTTCCTCCCCGCCGCCAACGGCTACCTCCTGCGCCAGGACTGGGACGAGGGCTTCGCCACCTCCGTCCACCTCGTCCTCGACCTGGAGACCGGCCACTACGAACTCCTCTCCGCCGGCCACGTCCCCGCCCTCCACCTCAGCGCCGGCTCGGGCCGCTGGGAGGAACGGGCGGCCGACGGCCCGCTGCTGGGCGTCTACGACGGCGCCGTCTTCGAATCGGTGAAGGGCACGCTCCGCCGCGGCGACGTCCTGATGCTCTTCACCGACGGCCTGGTGGAGACCAGCGAACGCGAGCTGACCGAAGGCATGGACCGCCTCACCGGCGAGGCCGACCGCTACGTCGCCTCCGGCTTCCACGGCGCCGCCTGGCACCTCATCGAGGCGGTCGCCAAGGACGTCAACGACGACCGCGCGCTGCTGCTGATCTGCCGCGACTGACATCCGCGCCCCCGCGGACGATTCCCCTGTGCAAGGCCGGAGAACACCCACGCTCTGACCCGGCGAAGTTCAGGAGGCATGGCATGGCAGCACCATCGGTACCCGGGCCGGCGGGCGGACAGCCCCGTCTCGACCGCCCCGCCGTCCCGGCCCAAGTGCCGCGTGTGCTCACGGAGGAGGCCCCCGGGCCCCTGCCGGACGAGGAGCTCCGGCGGATCTTCTCGCGCGCCTGGCGTTACCTGCGGTCCCGGGGCCTCGGCGCCGCGGACGCCGAGGAACTCGCCCAGGAGAGCGTCCTGGCGGTCTGGCGCAGGGTGCCACCGCTGGAGCCGGCGGCCGCGACGGCGTACGCCCTGCGGACGGCCCGCAACAAGATGGTGGACCTGCGCCGCTCGCGTCAGCGCCGCCCGGAGACGCTGACGGACTTCGCCGAGTGGGACCGGGCCTCGGACGACGACGTCGAACTCCTCGTCGAGGAGTCGGCGATGGCCGCGCAGGCGGTGGAGGTGCTCAAGAAGGCCGTGCCGGGCAAACGGGCGCGCGACGCCTTCCTCATGGTCGAGGTCTGGCGCCTGACGGCCGCGGAGGCCGCCGAGCTCCTCGACTACCCGACCGCCGGCGCGGTCCGCACCGCGGTCTCCGACGCGAGGAAGCGGATCCAGGCGTACTGCGACAGGCAGTGAACGGCGGGACGGCCGGGTCGGACGCGTCTCCTGATCACGAGGAAAGGTCGTGATCAAGGGGCGGGCCTTGCCGGGCCCCCGGGGGGAGATGGAGGAACTCATGGAACGGAATCGGGACGGGTACGACGACTTCCTGTCCGTACTCAGGGCCGCCGACGACGAGACGGTGCGCGCCGACAGCGGGACCGGCGAGGAGTGGGCCGAGCGGAAGGCGGCCCTGCTCGCCCGCGGCGGACCCCGGCGCGAGGAGGACGAGGCGGAGGCGCCGCCGGACGGCACCGAACCGTCCGCCGTCCGCCTGTGGTCCCTCGTCACCGTCGCCCTGGGCGCGACGGCCGTCACCGTGACGCACGCGCTGTGGGCCCGGCTCACCGGCATCGTGCTCATCGTGCTGGCCTTCCTCGGCGACGACCTGCGGCGCCTGTGGCGGCAGCGGAGGGCGGCGGGCGCCGGGCGGCCTCCCGGCATCGCGGCGTCGGCGGCGACCGCCGCCGTGGTGTCGGCGGTGGTCTCGGCCGTGCCCGTCATTCCCCACTGAGCACGGGATGGTGCGGCACGCCGGTGGGTCCGGGCCGATCGGGGGACCGCCCGGACCCACCCGCGTCAGCCACGCCGCCGGGCCCTACGCCGCCCCACCGCCGTCCGGCACCGGCCCGCGGCTGCCCGGACCCGCGGGCGTCAGCCATGACGGCGGCGCAGCGCGGCGCGCCGCGCCCGCCGGTGCTTCGTCTTCTTCCCGCACCAGCTCGCCGCGCTCAGCAGGACGCCGGCGAGGGCGACACCGGCGGTGGCCATGGGTCCGTTGTGCATCCAGAGATAGTCGTGGGTCGCCAAGCCGACGGCCGCGAGGCCGGCGGTGCCGGAGAGCCCGCTCGCGATCGCGTACCCGGCGTCGATGCGGCGCTCGAGGGATTCGAGCCGCGCGGCGGTGGCGGTCCGGGCGGTGGCCGGGCTGTGGCGGTCGTCGTCGTTCTCGGCGGGGTGCTGATGCGGCATCGGTGACTCCAGGGCCGGGGAAACCGGACAGGGCACTGGAGAATCGTCACGGGGCGGGAATGTGTCACGGGGAGTCGGACGGGGTGCGGACCGGCGGCCGGCGCGGCGCTCCGCACGCTCCTCAGTCGAACCGGATGTGCTTGGCCCCCGTCCAGGCCCGGCGCAGCGCGCCGCGCAGCGGTGTGCTGGTGTCGGGGGCCAGGGTCAGCCCGGCCGAGGCGGCGATGCGGTCCGCGACCTGTGGGACGGTGAGCCGGTCGGTTCGGATGTGCTCGGCGAACTCCTCTGCCTGGAGCCGTTCCAGGCAGAGGTCGAGCTTCGACATGGCGAAGCTCTCCCGCCGCAGGGCGGCGTCCTTGCCGGCGACGAACCGCACCGCGTGCCCGAACCCTCGCTCGCGGAGCCGTCGCAGCACCGTCTCGCGACGGGCCAGCAGGGAGAAGTGCCGGACATCGTGCCCGCGCTCCCGCAGCCGGCCGACGATCTCCCGGAAGTAGGCGGGCTCCACCACCGTCATCGGCACGATCACCGTTCCGCGATGCTCGCGCAGCGCCAGATCGAGCACGTCATGTACGCCCTGCCGCCACGCGGGAAGGTCCTGGAAGTCTCCGCGCAGGCCCGGGGGCATCATCCGGTGCAGGCCGAAACCGACGTGCTCGGGGTCGCACACGACGCTGCCCGCGAGCCGCCTCCGGATCTCATGAGCGCTCTGCGTCTTACCGCCACCGAAGGGGCCGTTGATCCACACCAGCATGCGCGGAGCCTACGGCAGGGGTCGTGCGGCGCGGTCGGTTGTCAGTGGCACCTGGCACGGTGGGTGGTGAGGGTCCTTCACGGAACGGTCGGGAGTGATGTGATCTCGTAACAGATGCCACGTCAGTTCGAGAACGTCTTTGTGATCACGATGATGATGTTGATAGACATGTTCGAGCTAAGTGGCGTATGCATGGGGGTGAGCTCGTGAAGTTCGACATGGGAAACACGACCCTGTCCGGACTGGTGTCGAAGACGCGCGGTTCGAACGAGGACCTGGGTGGCCTGGTCCGGCAGCTGGTCGAGGCCGCGCGGCCGCTCGAGGGCAAGTTCAACGGTGCCGGCAAGCAGGCCTTCGACCTCTTCAAGCAGCACGCGGACGGTATCGCCAAGGATCTGAACGGTTCGCTGAGCGCGATTCTCGGCGGCCAGTCGGGCATGGACTCGGCGTTCGGTACCGGTGACCAGGAGTCGGCCGACAACGCGCGCCAGCAGATGGCGGCGGCGAACTTCGACGCGGCCCGCTTCTCGGGCCGTTCGGCGTAAGGGGGAATTCCATCATGGCGGGTACGGGTGCGGGTGCCGACCGGCGGAGTTACGACGGCTCTGCCTCGACCGAGGTGCAGGGGTCGCTGGCGGGCATCATCGGGCGGCTGGAGACGCTGCTGATCGAGCGCGACACGGCGGTGAAGGCGGCGATGGCCGAGTTCAAGGCCGACGGCGTCTCCGACGAGTACCACGGCAAGGAGCAGCGCTGGAACAAGGCTGCCTCCGAGGTACGTCAGATCATCACGCTGCTGCGCTCCACCATGGAGAAGAACGACGGCACGGCGCAGTCCACGCTGGCCAAGGCCAAGGCGGCCGTCGACAACATCGGCTGATTCAACGCCCGCCCGGGGTGCCGGGCGGGCCACCCCGGGGTGCCGGGGTATCGGGGCGTCACGTGGGTGCGGAGGGGGAGTAGGTCGTCATGGACGGGTGGAACATCGATGTCGGCGCTGTGAGCAAGGTCCTTGAGGCCACCGGCAAGCTCGCGGGCAAGCTGGGCGAGGAGTTCGAGGCCTACCCGAAGTCCATGCAGAGCGCCGGCAAGCACGCGGGGACGATCGCCAAGGGTGGCGTGGCACCCGAGGGCGGCGGCGGTCTGGTGATGGCGGCGCTCGCGGAGTTCGCGCAGAAGAACCAGGACGACCTCAAGTTCATCGGGGTGCGGACGAGCAAGTCGCTGACCGGGGCGGCCGAGGCCACCAAGGCCTACGCCCATGGTGACCAGGAGATGGCGGCCACCGCGCAGCGGAACTTCTCCAGCGCGCCGACGCCGGAGGAACTGGCAGGCAAGGCCAAGTGGCAGACACGCGACCAGGGCCAAGGCCAGGGCCAGGGCCAGGGCCAGGGAAAGGCTGAGGTCTGATGCTCGACCCGAGCGAGATACCCCAGTTCACCGGCAACCTGGAGGAGCTGGACAAGGATGCGACGGCGCTGAAGAACGGCGCGGGCCACATCCGCGACGGCGGCGCGGACATCCACGCCGCGTTCCAGGGACTGTCGGCTCCGTACCACGCGCCCGAGGCGGACAAGCTCTTCGCGACGACGCTGCCGGTCCGCGACAAGGCCAAGGACTTCGGTGACGACCTGGAGAAGGTCGCCGCGGCGCTGACGGCGTACGCGGGCGAGGTGAAGCCGCTGATCGAGAAGCTGAAGAGCCTGAAGGCCGAGCAGGAACGTTTCATCGAGTCGGTCAAGGGCGACAAGGACTGGGAGTACGACAAGAAGAAGACCAGCCACCAGAAGCGCATCCGCAGCGACATCGACGAGACGGTCGCCGCGTTCTACGATGCCGAGCGCACCGCCGCCAACAAGATCACCGCCCTGGTCAAGGACGGCACCAAGTGGATAGCCGACGACGGCTCCCACAAGAAGGGCATGTACGGCTTCAAGGCCGAGGACCTCAAGCACGCCAAGGTGCCGTGGGGACAGCCGGAGGACCAGAAGCACCACTGGTACGAGGTGGGCCACTGGGTGAAGTCCTTCGTCTGGGACGGCCTGATCATCGACGGCGTCGTCGGCACGGTGAAGGGCCTGGGCACCCTGGTCGGCTTCGACGGCTGGGACGCGATGAAGAACGCCTGGAAGGGCCTGGGCATGCTGGCCGTCGGCGTGGCGGCCTACTCCATCCCGTCCGTCCGGATGATCCCGGACAGCATGCTGCCGCAGTTCGTCAAGGACTCGAAGAAGGTGGCCCGCGAGGCCGGCAAGGCGATGGTCGCCTGGGACGAGTGGGGCAAGAACCCGGGCCGGGCGGCCGGTGCGGTGACCTTCAACGTACTGACGACCATCACGGGCGCGGGCAACGTCGCGAAGGCGGGCACGGTCGCCAAGGTCGCGGGCGTTGCGGGCAAGGTCGGCAGGGTCATCGACCCGATGACGTACGTCGGGAAGGGCCTGGGCGCGGGCTTCCAGGGCGTCAAGGTCGCCGTCCCCAAGGTCGGCGAGCTGATGAGCGGTCTGCGCACCTCCCTCGGCGGCACCCACGCCATCCCGGCCGGCTTCACCATGCCGCGGGACATGCCCTCGGCCGCGCTGCCGGACACGCACGGCGTGACGGCGGCGTCGTACCACCCGACGGCGGCGGGGGCGGGCGCGGTCCCGTCCTCGTTCCACGGCGGGGCGGAGGGGGCGGGCACGGCGCACGCCGGGGACGCGGCCCCGGTCTCGCAGAGCTCGGCTCCGGCCCCTGCTCCGGCACCGGCGCCGCACAGCCCGGCACCGGATGCGCCGGTCTCGTCGCCGTCCTCGCACAGCGCGGCGGCGGACGCGCCCGCCAAGACGCCGCCGCCGCACCACGAGTCGCCGCAGGCACACGACACGCCGCCGACCGTGATGCCGGACAACTCCGTCCGCTTCTGGGACGGGACGACCCTCCACGAGAGCGGCACGATGGAGACCCCGGCGGGCAAGCCCCACACGGACCCCATCCCCGTCGAGCTCTCGGCCGCGGACCGCGCGGCGCACCAGAAGCTGGAGGCCTCAATCCCCTCGGGCGACGGCCCGGGCGTCCCGCACGGGCACGACCGGTCGGCCGGGGACGGCGCGCCGGCGCCGCACGAGGACAAGCCCGTCCTCGCGAGCGTCGGAGCAGGCAGGGCCACCGCGGACGCGGCGGCGCACGTGGGGAACGTGGGCGAGAACCCCGGCGTCAAGCTGCACAGCGACCACCCCACCCCGCACGAGCAGCCGGCCCACACCAACGCGGGCGGCACCCCGGCGGAAGCGACGGGCCGCACCGCGGACAACACCCCCCGCGCGAGCCACGAACCCCCGACGGGTGGCGGAACAGGCGGCGGCCACACGCCGATGCACACCGGCGGCGGGGGCGGCGGTCACGACCTCCCGACCACGGGCCGGGGAGGCGACGCCCACACCCCGGCAAGGGGCGACGGCCACAGCACGCCCGCGCACCCGGGCCA
The DNA here is from genome assembly GCF_056434285.1 of Streptomyces sp. NPDC044063. NCBI lineage: Bacteria > Bacillati > Actinomycetota > Actinomycetes > Kitasatosporales > Streptomycetaceae > Streptomyces > Streptomyces sp. NPDC044063. Next base: position 7,248 of record NZ_JBWKFM010000022.1, on the reverse strand, counting down.
CGACACACCGGCCTCCGGCGGGAGGGACCACAACACCGAGGGCCACGGCCGCCCCGACGGCTCGGATCGGACTCCGCACGGCCACGGCGAGCCCCACCATGCGGACGACGCGCCGCCGCGCGACGGTGGTAATTCCCGGCCACACGACACATCTGACGGCAACGCCCACCCGGGCGATGGCGCGCATGCGCCCGAATCAGCTGGTACCGATGTACCCTCTGGCGCTCACGCTTCGAAGGCGGATCACGTTCCGCTCGAGCGCGGCGGTGATATGGAGCAGGCCTTCCGTGACGGCATCAAGGAGATGCCAGGGCGGCAGCGGCCGAAGCCGAAGGTCGTGGAAAAGATCGTGGAGCGCCTCGCCGAAGACCCGAACGGCCGTGAGATTGCCGAGATAATCGCGTCCGGTCGGTTCAAGGACAGTGAGAATTTCGGTCATGTGATCTCGAACATGGGTGCTGGGCGGGAGCAGATGCTGCAGCCTTCCATCGACCAGATTCGCTTGGCCAACGACCTGTACGAACGTGGATTCCGGGACATGGCCTTTGAGATCAAGGAGAACCGCAGCGATATTGACGTTCTGGTACGTGACGAAACGGGATACTCGGTTGGATATCAGATGAAACGACTCAATGAGCCGCTGAGTCCATTCGATGAGATCACCCGGGATCATCACCTCTTGCAGCTGCAGCGAGCCGATGTCGATCACCGAGTCATGCTCGTGGATGGGCAGGGTACTGTGGCCGAATGGCAAGCCAGAGGTATTCCGGCGGAACTCCAGCGAGTGTACGACGGAGTGCATCCCGCCAAACTGCAGAAGGGCGAAGGGGTGTCGTTCGTTGTGCGACTCGATGACGGCATCTTCATCATTCCTCCCGATGGCACTCTCTATCCGAAGGGCGTCCAGTGATTACATCTACACCGGTCGGCAGCTGGACCTGGGAAGCCAGGGCGCTGGTCGAGGAAACAGGACCCCTGCATAGGAGTGCTCGCACGGCACAGGCCATCTACGCGGTTTTGGCCCAGCATGGTTGCGTTGTGGGAGCCCCGGAGGCCCTCATCGAGGTTCGACGGCAGGGGGCGACGAAGGAGGTGGTCTTCCTTCGTGAGCGCATCCCTGTCACCGTGGACGCACCGGACGGCGGCGAGGAACTAGCCCAGGCGCTAAGCGATGCCGGTCAGGTGGTGGAGGAGTCGGCAGGTCTCGTCACTTTGTGGCTGTCTTGCCCGGGCGTGTGGCATGACGGTGACAGGGAAATCCTGACTGAAAGGCTCTTCGGTATCGACGTTGCTGCCTGGCCGAAGGGCCCCGATGTCGTCACGCTGCACACCTACACCGACGCATGGCTGACACACACTCTGAGAGGTTTTCCGCAGCCCCAGGTACATGCTGCCAATGCCCCTCGCCTGGCGGAAGCACTGCAAGCTGTGTCCGATCTGACGGGAGATGTGGCAGACCCGGGGGATCCCACATGGTTCGCGACCCCTGCAGTCGACGGGTTTGAGGAACTACCTGACGAGGAACCGGAACTTCTGGACTCCTGGGAGATGTACGAGGTCCCCTTCCGTTTGAAGAAACTTCGTTCTGCCCTCCCGTCCGGTCTGGACTGTTATGCGGATTGGGCGGACACGCCGATCAGGTACGTTCCTGTGGTTGAGGGCAACCGGGTGCTCGGGTACTTGTGGGTTGCGGACTCCGAGGGCGCTGCAGGGTATGAGCCACGCAGTGCTGTCGGTGAGATCGCTTATGACGCGGGTGTCATCTGGCTGCAACGTCTTTGCGACGCCAAGGTCCGTGGGATCACACCCAATCAGGCAATCCAGGAGTTTCTGCTTCTGGACGTCCCAGACGCGGGCGGCGTACTGCTCGGTGCGGCAGGAGGAACCGCTGAACTTGAAGGTCTGAGGGAGCTTGCCGGGCGTTTCTGAGCGCCATGCAGCGGGCCTGAACCATCCCGACGCTCATGGTTCTCGCAGCGTCAGTAGATTCGCTCCTGCGCGAAATGGGCAAGGAAAGTGAACCAGTTCTCCTCAACTGCCGGTATCGAAGTTCTGCGCGACCGCATACGTGGATGCCTGCTCGGCGGAGCCGTCGGCGACGCCCTCGGGAACCCCGTCGAGTTCCTTTCGCTGGGCCGTATCCGTGCCGCCTACGGGCCGGGCGGGATCGCCGGGATGGTGGCCGACGCGGACGGGGTGGTCGGGCGTGTCACCGACGACACGCAGATGACGCTCTTCACGGCGGAGGGGCTCATCCGTGCCGACGCCCGGGCGCAGTCCAAGGGCATCGGGGGCGCGGAGACCGCCTGTCTGCGGCACGCCTATCTGCGGTGGCTCGACACGCAGGACCACGCCTCGCCGCCGCCCGCCGAGGAGCGGTTCGACGTGGTGCGGTCCGGGTGGCTGCGCGAACAGCCGTGGCTGTACGCGCGGCGGGCGCCCGGCAACGCCTGTCTCTCCGGGCTCGGGCAAGGTCACACCCCTGACCCCCGCGGCCCCCTCGACGGCACCCCCGGCCCCGTCAACCCCCACTCCAAGGGCTGCGGCACCGTCATGCGCTCCGCGCCCTTCGGTCTCACCGGGGCGTTCGCCAAACACGCCTTCGAGCTCGCCGTCCGCGCCGCGCGGATCACGCACGGCCACCCCACCGGCGGTTACGCCGCCGGTGCCTTCGCCGCGATCGTGCGCCACCTCATGGACGGCGCGTCCCTGGAAGCGGCGGTCGCACGGACGCTGGAGCTCCTCGCCGCCTATCCCGGCCACGGCGAGACGACCGACGCGCTCCGCCGTGCCCTCGCCCTCGCCGCCGAGGGATCGCCCTCCCCGGAAAAGGCCGAGAGCCTCGGCGGCGGCTGGATCGCGGAGGAGGCGCTCGCCATCGCCGTCTACGCGGCCCTCGCCCACCCGGACCCCGGCTCCGTCGCCGACGCCCTCCTGCTGTCCGTCAACCACTCGGGCGACAGCGACTCCACCGGTTCCGTCTGCGGCAACCTGCTGGGTGTCCTGCACGGCGAGGCCGCCCTGCCGTCGTCCTGGCTCGCCGTCACCGAGGGCCGGGATGTCATCGCGCGGGTCGCCGACGACCTCGCGCTCCAGTTCCACGGACCGACGCCCCCCTACGGCGAGTCGGTCCACCCGCGCGAGCACTACCCGCACAACTGACGCCGCGACACCTCAGCGCCTCAGCACTACAGCACCACAGCACCACAGCACCCACGATCCAACTTGTACGGGGGACGACCATGGCCACTCCGCCACCACCACAGCCCTTCCCAGCGCCGCCGCAGCCCTTCGCGCCGCAGCAGCCCGGCTTCCCCCCGCCCCACCCCCAGAACGCCTACTGCCGCATCTGCGGCGGCTTCCCCGCCGTCGACGTGACCGTGCGCGGCCACCAGGGCATCCTGGTCATGATGCGGTTCCTGACCCTCAAGGGCCCCTTCTGCCGCACCTGCGGCACCGCCGTACGGCGTCAGATGACCGGGTCGACCCTCGTCCAGGGCTGGTGGAGCCCGCCTTCGCTGGTCATCCTGACGCCGTTCACCCTCCTGTGGAACGTCTTCGTCAGGGCGAAGCTCAACAAGCTTCCGCCGCCGGTGCCCGGCCAGCCCGGTACGCCGCTCGATCCCGGTCCGCCGATGTTCCAGCGGCCTGCCGCGCTGGGACTGCTGATCCCGGTCGCCTGGGTGCTGTTCATGGTCTTCCAGGCCGCGCGGGGGTCGTAGCCCCCGTGGACCTCCACCCCCTCCTCCGCACCGGCTTCGACGGCCGGCCCGCCGACGACTTCGACGACATCCTCTACGGCGCCTACGAGGACCCCCGCCACCGCGACCGCGTCCCGTCCCTCGCCGCGCTGATGAACGACGAGGCGGCGTCCGCCATGGACCGGTTCCTCGCCTGCGTCGTCCTGACGACCTGGGCGGAGCCCGCGGGCTACGAGGCGGTGCTGCGCGCGGCCGCCGATCCCCGGAACGCGCCCTGGTACGACATCAGCGTCGACCGGAAGTTCTCGGTCGACTCCACCTTCGCGCAGCTCGCCGACGCCCTCGGCTCCGGCGAGGAGCTGGCGGAGGAGAAGGGGCACGCCCGGCTCCGGACGGAGACGCTGCGCGCCCTCGTGCGGATCGCGGACACCGAGTACTTCGAGGAGAAGCTCGAGGGCACGCTGCACGGGGCGGCGCTCGCCGCGCTGCTCCCGGACGTGGTGGAGACCGTCCTGCGCGGGGTCCGGGCCCTCGGGTCGGGCCGCCGGATCCGGTTCGACCTGGCGACCCAGCTCGTCGATCTGGCCTGTGCGATCGCCCTCGCCGACGCGCCGACGGCGGTCGCGCTGGCCGAGCGGGTGATCGCCGCCGACCCGGGCCACCGGGTGCTCGCGCACGCGACGACCGTCGTGGCCCGTGCCGAGGGGGAGGAGCGCCGGAGGTTGGCCGGGCGGCTGCTGGCCGTCGGCGACGAGGAGATCCGTAGGCTGGTCGCCGAGGCCGTACGAGCCGCGGACCACTCCGCGGCACGAGAGGGGGAGACCGGCACCGTATGACGTACATGACCCTCGCCGAGGTCGAGGCATTCGCCCGCCGCGCGCACGCCGGGCAGACCGACAAGGCCGGCCGGCCGTACGCCGAGCACCTGGCCGCCGTCGCCGGGGGCGTGCGTGAGCGCGGCGGGAGCGAGGCGCAGATCGCCGCCGCGTGGCTGCACGACGCCGTCGAGGACGACGCCGTGACGGCCGGCCGGCTGGCGGCGGCCGACCTCCCGCAGCTGACCAAGGACATCGTCCTCGCGGTCACCAAGCGGCCGGGCGAGCCCGCCGAGGCGTACGCCGCCCGCGTCCTCGCCACTCCCGGCGCGCTCATGGTCAAGGCCGCCGACCTGGCCCACAACGCCGACCCCGATCGACTGCGCGCCCTGCCCGACCCGGCCACCCGGGACCGGCTCCGCGCGAAGTACGCCCGTATGCGCGCGCTGCTCGGGCTGGACGACTCCGACGACCGGCCGCCGATCGCCCGGCGTGAGCGGGGCGATGCCGGGACGATGCCGGGGCGTGACGGGGAATGATGACGAAGGATTACGACAGTCAGCTGCTGGAGTCGGTTTCGGTACGGCGCCGGCGAATGCGCGATGCCCTGCTGCACGGCGCCCAGCGGGCCCGCCGGACGGCCGACGAGAAACTCGGCAAGGTATTCGCGGGAATAGCCGTCGCGGCGGTGCTGTGTGCCGGATGTGTGGGGTGGTCGTTCATTCACTACACGCTGGCGAAGCAGAAAGCCCAGCAGAAACAGCAACAGCAGCAACAGCAGCGATACGTGCCGCCCGTGACGCCCTCGCCGACGCCCCCGCCGTCCCCGTCCCCGTCTGTCTCGCCCTCCCCTTCGCTCTCGCCGTCCCCCTCCGCGTCCCCAACGCCCAGCGCGTCCCCGTCCGTTACCCCGAGCGCGCCGACCAGCGCGTCCCCCACGCCGAGCACCGCCGGTCCGACGCCGCGCCGGTCCGCCACCGTCACACCGCACTCGACACCGACCAAACCGAAAAGAACCCCCAAAACGATGGAGACGGGCCGATGATAGGTTCAGGCGAGTGGTGAACGTGGGGGCGAAGCAGCGAACGGAATTGAGCAGGGTCACTCTCGTCGCGGAACGACGGAGAGTGGATCTCGTATTGCCCGCCGACGAACCCATCGGCCGTCTTCTCCCGGACGTTCTGCGGCTGCTCGACGACCGCGTCGGTGGTCACCCGATGTCGCGTCATCTGGTGACCGCTGAAGGAACGGTTCTGTCGCAGGGCGGCACCCTCGCCGACGCGGGTGTGCCCGACGGCGCTGTGCTGCGGCTCGTCCGCGCCGAGGACACCCCCTCCGCTCCCGTCGTGCACGACGTGACCGACGAGGTCGCCGAGGACCTGGACGTACGCGCCTGGCGCTGGGGCGAGCGGGCGCGGCGTGGCACCGCCGGCCTGACCACGATCGCGCTGGCCGTCACCACGACCCTGCTCGCCCGCGCCGCCCTCGGCCCGGCGGCCGTCGCCCTGGGCGTGCTCGCCGCGGCGGGCGTCGCGGCCGTCGCCGGAGCCGTCACCGCCAGGGCCGGAGGCCGTACCGTCGGCACCGTCCTGATGCTGACCGGTGGCGCCCTGGGCCTCCTCGGCGCCTGGGCCGCCGCCGACGCGCACGCCTGGTCCGGGCCCGTACGGCTGGCGGGCGTCGCCGCGGTGGTGACCGTGACGCTGGCACTGCTCGGGCTGTTCTCCCCCCTGGGCCGGGGCGGGCTCATCGGCGCGGGCGCGCTCGTGGCGGTCACCGCCGCGTGGGAGGCCGTCGCGCTGATCCAGCACGACGCGGCCCGCGTGGGCGCCGTCCTCGCCGTCTTCGGTGTCGTCGCCCTGGGCCTGCTGCCCCGGCTCGCCCTGACGGCCGCGGGCCTGACGGCGCTGGACGACCGGCGCTCCGGCGGCGCCTCCGTCAGCCGTCACCAGGTCGAGACCGCCCTCGCCGCCACCCACCGCGGACTGTCCCTGGCCACCGTCGTGGTCGCCGCGTCCGCCATGGCGGGCGGGCTGCTGGCGCTCACCGCGCCCGGGGTGTGGACCGTCCTGATCGCCGCCGTCCTCGCGGTCGTCCTGCTCTCCCGCTCCCGGGCGTTCCCGCTGGTCGCCGAGGTCGTGGCGCTCCTGGCGGCCGCCCTCGTCCTGCTGGTGCGCCTCGCGGTGGTGTGGATCGACCACACCGGCGGCACCCCGTACGGGCCGCTGGCGGCGCTGGGCGCGGCGGCGGTCGTACCGCTGGGCGTCCTGGCGGTCCGGCCGCCGGAGCATGTGCGCGTGCGGCTGCGCCGCGCCGTGGACTTCGTCGAGACCGTCGGCGTGATCGCGCTGTTCCCGCTGGCCGTCGGAGCGTTCGGCGCGTACGGACGCCTCCTCCACCAGTTCTGACAGTTCTGACAGTTCTGAGTTCGACCAGTTCTGAGATCCAGCTTCTGAGTTCCAGGAGAGACGTATGCCCGAGGGCGACTGGCAGGGTGACGTGCTGCGCAACCTGCGTGATCTGACGAAGGAGCTGGACGGTCTCGCCGGCGAGCGCGAGGCGGGCGCGGGGGGGGCGGCCCCCCCCCCCCCCGCCCCCCCCCCCACCCCCCCCCCCCCCCCCCCCCCCCCCCCGTTCCCGGTCCGTTTCGTCCGCCCCTGTCCGGTGGCCCCGGGTGACGTTTGCGCATCGGCCCGGGCTCGCGCCGCTTCCCCCGATACACTGCGGAGCAC
>NZ_JBWKFM010000021.1:134769-139669 GCF_056434285.1 Streptomyces sp. NPDC044063 | reverse complement strand
CCCCCCCCCCCCCCCCCCCCCCCCCCCCCCCCCCCCCCCCCCCCCCCCCCCCCCCCCCCCCCCCCCCCCCCCCCCCCCCCCCCCCCCCCCCCCGGAGCATAAGGGCTCAGGCGTGGATGAAGTTGCCCAGCTCGCGCTCCAGCGCCGCCTTCGGCTTGGCGCCGACGATGGTCTGGACGACCTCGCCGCCCTTGTAGACGTTCAGCGTCGGGATCGACATGACGCCGTACTTGGCCGCCGTGTTCGGGTTCTCGTCGATGTTCAGCTTCACGATCTCGAGCTTGTCGCCGTACTCGGCGGCGATCGCCTCAAGAGAGGGAGCGATCTGGCGGCACGGACCGCACCACGCCGCCCAGAAGTCCACCAGGACGGGCTTGTCGCTCTTGAGCACGTCCTCGTCGAAGGACTTGTCGGTCACGGCCTTGAGAGCCATTGAGGTCTCCTTGATCTTCTTCTGCGTGGGGAGGGGCGGAGTGGTTCAGGCGGTGTGCTCGGGCTCACGGACGTTCTCGCCGTCCGTCAGGGAGGCGAGGAAGCGCTCGGCGTCGAGAGCGGAGGAGCAACCGGTGCCGGCGGCGGTGATCGCCTGGCGGTAGGTGTGGTCCACGACGTCACCGGCGGCGAAGACACCGGAGAGGTTGGTGCGGGTCGAGGGGGCGTCGACCTTGAGGTAGCCCTCGTCGTCCAGGTCCAGCTGGCCCTTGAAGAGCTCGGTGCGCGGGTCGTGACCGATGGCGATGAAGAGACCGGTGACCGGGAGCTCCGAGGTCTCGCCGGTCTTGAGGTTGCGCAGCGTCAGGCCGGAGAGCTTGCTCTCGCCGTGGATCTCGGCCACCTCGCTGTCCCACACGAACGAGATCTTCGGGTCGGCGAAGGCGCGCTCCTGCATGGCCTTGCTGGCGCGCAGGGCGTCACGGCGGTGGACCACGGTGACGGACTTGGCGAACCGGGAGAGGAACGTGGCCTCCTCCATCGCGGTGTCACCACCACCGATCACGGCGATGTCCTGGTCCTTGAAGAAGAACCCGTCGCAGGTCGCGCACCAGGAGACGCCACGACCGGAGAGCTCGTCCTCGCGCGGCAGACCCAGCTTGCGGTGCTGGGAGCCGGTGGTGACGATCACGGCCTTGGCGCGGTGGACGGTGCCGGCGGAGTCCGTGACGGTCTTGATCTCGTCGGTCAGATCGACGGCGACGACGTCGTCCGGGATCAGCTCGGCACCGAAGCGCTCGGCCTGGGCGCGCATGTTGTCCATCAGGTCCGGGCCCATGATGCCCTCACGGAACCCGGGGAAGTTCTCCACGTCGGTGGTGTTCATCAGCGCACCACCGGCCGTCACGGCGCCTTCGAAGACCAGCGGCTTCAGGGACGCGCGGGCGGTGTAGAGCGCGGCCGTATAGCCCGCGGGCCCGGAGCCAATGATGATCACGTTGCGGACGTCGCTCACGGGTGTCTTCCTTGTCTTCGCCGACAGCTGTTCTGGGTCCTTGCTGGGTCTCACCCCACCCAACGGATCCTACGGGGCCCGCATTCCCGAAGCTGACGGCAGCGCGCTGTGCGACGGCTCAGTCACGAGCGACGGTCTGGTGCGCCAGCACCTTCGCCTGTGCCGGCGGCATGGCCCCGCCGCAGGTGGCGGACATCAGATAGGCGTCGACGCGGGCGGTGTCCCCGGGATGCGGCAGCACCATGAGATAGGCGTCCTCCCCGTCGTACTTCTCTTGACGCGTGGCGAGGGGCTCCTCGGTCCGCCCGGTCCCCTGCCGCACACAGACCGGGACCGTGCCGCCGGAATCACGGAACGTGGTGTCGGGCGAGGTCTTCATGCCCTTCGTCTCGGGGGCTTTAGTCCCGTCGGCCTCGGTCCCGGCACTTTCGGTGGTCCGGAGCAGATCGCGCACGGGCGTCCGCAGATCGGTGGCGTCGAGCGTGGACACACCGGGGGCCCGGCTGGTGGACCGCGGCGATCCCGCCTGGGTGGCGCTGTCCCCGCCGGGGAAGAGGAAGAAGCTGCCGACCCCGATGACCGCGGCGGCACAGGCGGTGCCGAGCAGAGCGGTGCGCCAGCGCCGGGTCCGCGTCCGCGGGCCGGAGGACGCGGACCGCTGCCGGCCCGGTCCGGTGGAGGTGCGGGAGCGGGAGCGGGCGGTGGGACGGTCGGTTTCACGTGAAACATGAGGGGCGGCCTCTGTTTCACGCGCCTGTGTTTCACGCGTCGGTGTTTCACGCGCCTCTGTTTCACGCGCCTGTGTTTCACGTGAAACGGAGACCGCCCGGATGTCGGGCTCAGGGCCGGTCGCGCTCAGCAGGGCCTCGGCCGCGAGGGCGGCGTCGATGCGCTCGGCCACGTCGGCCGGCATCCGTGCCGGCCCGGGCAGCGTGCCGAGCAGGCCCCGGATCTCGTCCAGCGAGCTCCGTACGTCCTCGCACAGCTCGCATGCCGCGAGGTGGTCGCGGAGATCCGCGGTCCGGGCGGGCGGCAGAACTCCCTCGGTGAGCGCGGAGATCTCCTCGACCTCCGGGTGCTCATCCGTGCCGGTCGTCGAAGTCACGCTCGCCCACCTCCGCCCTTCACTGGATCTGCGTCGCTCTGTCCTGCCGGTGGTGGGACGGACGCCCCCTGCGACCGGTTCCTTTCCCTGTCAAGAGGGGGGCTACCCCTGCCATCCGGGCGCAGATGGGTGAGCAACGGCAGCAGCCGTGCCCGCCCACGAGCGCATCTGCTCTTCACCGTGCCCGCGGGGACGTCGAGCACCTCGGCCGCCTCGGCCACCGGGTAGCCCTGCATGTCGACCAGGACCAGGGCGGCCCGCTGCTCGGGCGGCAGCTTGGCCAGGGCCCGCACCAGCTCCCGTTGGAGGTCCCCGCGCTCGGCGGGCGCGGCCGCCGACTCGTGCGGTTCGAGGAGCTGCTCGAGCTTCTCGGTCTCGGCGAGGGGCGCGGTGCGCCGGGAGGCCGCCTTGCGGGCCCGGTCCAGGCAGGCGTTCACGGTGATCCGGTGCAGCCAGGTGGTGACGGCGGACCGCCCCCGGAACGTATGGGCGGCACGGTACGCCGAGACCAGCGCGTCCTGGACGGCGTCGGCGGCCTCCTCCCGGTCCCCGAGCGTACGGAGCGCCACCGCCCAGAGCCGGTCGCGGTGGCGCCGCACTATCTCGCCGAAGGCGTCCGGGTCTCCGTCGACATGCCGGGCCAGGAGTTCGGCGTCGCTCGCGCCGTCATGTGAGACGTCGTCCAACGTCGAGCCCTCCCCCTGAACGGCGCGACCCTACGGTCAGCCGGTGATGTGGACCTCATGGATGGCTTGCTTGTAGCCGGGGCCGCTGTAGGTCTCGTCGTCGCCCGGAGACTTGGGCACCGCGGTGATCCACAGGAGGACATAGCGGGCTTCCGGTCGGTCCTTGAGGGACAGCACCGCCTTCTTCGTCTTCGTCTTCACCTTCGCCAGCTCCTTCATCCTGCTGACCGGCACCGAAGGAGTGAGGGAGTCGACCGCGTACAGCGTCAGCGTCGTGTGGTCGCCGTCGTAGCGGAGGTCCGCGGTGAAGGAATTGAGCTTCTTCGTCGACCCGAGGTCGTAGACGATCCCCATACCCGGCTTGTACGAGGGGTCGATGTCCGGCCCGTTGTACAAGGACCGGGTGCGCCACCACGACTTGGGGTCGCCGTCGAAGGTGTTCCCGACCGCGTCGGGCTGCTGGAGATTGCCGTCCGGCGCGTACTCCTTGGCATCCACGATCTTGATCTTCTTCGGCGCCCTCCTGCCGACCTCGTCCCCCGACGACTGCGACCGGGGACGGTCCGGCTGGCCGTCCTTCAGGAGCGTGTCGGCGAGCTGCCAGCTGCCCAGGCCCAGGGCGGCGATGAGGAGGGCCGCGACGCTCCACTTCAGGGCCCGGCCCGTGGGGCTCTGGAGCGGTGGCGGCGGAACCACCGGCAGGGGCTGCGCGGGACCGCCCGGGTGGGCGGACATCCGGGCGCGCGGGTAGGCCGGTGGGGTGGTGAAGTCCGGCTCCGGGGGGCGGATGCGCGGCATCGCGGCGACCGCCTTGGCCAGCTCCTCCGGGGTGGTGCAGGGCTGCTCCTGCCGGGAGGCCGTGGCGCCGTCGTTGACGAGGGCGCGCATGGCGAGCTCGGAGAGCCCGCGGTGGACTCCGGCGCGGACCTGGTCGGGTGCGATCAGCCCCAGGCCCTTGGGCAGACCGGACAGACCGTGGGCGTCGTTCTCGTACGGCCAGCGCTGGGTGAGCGCGGCGTACAGGAGGGCACCGATGGCCTCGGTGTCGGTCCGCTGGGGGTGGTCGGAGGTGATGCCGCGGAGGGCGGCCATGACGGCGAGGCCCCGGATGCGGTACTGGCCCGTCACGGTCCGCAGGACGGAACCGGGGTTCAGGCGCAGATGGGCCAGGCCCTCGCGGTGGGCGGCGGCCATGGCCTGGGAGACCTGGCCGACGAGCTGGTAGGCCTCGTGGGGTTCGAGGGGGCCGGCGGCGAGGACGGCGGTGAGCTCGGTGGCGTCGGGCAGCCACTCGTGGACGACGTAGACGAGGTCGTTCTCCTCGACGGCGTCGAGGACCTGGACGAAGCGGGGGTCACCCAGCAGGGCGGCGGAGCGGGCCGCGGCGAGGACCGGACGGGCCCGGGGGTGGTCGGCGGGCAGCAGATGGACGCCGACCGCGCGGCGCAGCTTCTCGTCGACGGCGCGCCAGCTGCTGAATCCCTCCAGACGGGTGACGCACTCCTCCAGCCGGTACCTTCTGGCGAGTTTGTGTCCGCTGTGCAACTCGGGCGGTTGTGCGTCGGGGGGGGGGGGGGGGGGGGGGGGGGGGGGGGGGGGGGGGGGGGGGGGAGGAGGGGGGGGGTGGGGGGGGGGGGCCCCCTATCACGCACCCCCCCTTCC
>NZ_JBWKFM010000021.1:94384-134759 GCF_056434285.1 Streptomyces sp. NPDC044063 | reverse complement strand
CCAAATACAAACCCCCGAAGGGGGGCGAATACACGCCTAGGTGGTGGTTTTTGGGGGGGTTTTTTGCCAGGTGGGCAACTTGGGTGCCCCCCCCCCCCCCCCCGCCCTCCCCCCCCCCCCCCGCTTCGTGTCCTTGTGCGTGCTGACCTTCTTGTCGGCCTCCGTCCCGTCGGCCGTGGCCTTCTCCGCTGCGGCGGTCAGTGGCTGCTCGCCGCTGTTGTCGGCCACGTCGACGGCAGCCGTGCTCCGTTCCGCCACCGTCGTTCCTGCCTCCCCATCCGTTGCACGCTGTCCAGAGCCAAGACCAATTGTGCCCACAGTCCGGCGTAATGCACGACACACGGCGGCGGGCGATGGTTGTGCTCCGGTCAGCGGCCGAGCCGACCGCGCACCATACCGACCATGGCGGTCAGCTCCTCGATCCGCATCCGCTTCGCGGCGATGTAGAAGACGGCGATCAGGATCAGTCCACCGCCGGTCAGGGAGGCGAGCGATCCGAGGACGCCGTTGCCCAGAACCTGACCGATTCCGTAGGCGACGGCACCACTGATCAGGGCCGCGGGGATGCTGGCGCCGATCAGCCGGGTGTAGGTGCGGACGACGCGGGCGCCGTCCAGGTCGCCGCCGAGACGGCTGCGCAGGCGGCGCCAGGCGACACCGACGCCGACGGCGTAGGCCAGGCCGTAGGAGGCGGCCATGCCGGCGACGGCCCAGCGCGCGGGCAGGACGAAATAGCTGACGACGGAGGCCGCCGCGTTGACGGCGGCGACGATGACGGTGTTGTAGAAGGGGGTCCGGGTGTCCTCGTAGGCGTAGAAGCCCCGCAGGATGACGTACTGCGCGGAGAACGGGATCAGGCCGAGGCCGAAGGCCATCAGGACGAAACCGATGTTGGTGGCCGCGGCGCTGCCCGAGCCGCCGCCGAACATCAGGGTCGACATCGGGACGCCCAGCGCCAGGAAGGCGAACGCGCACGGCACGATCGCGACGGCGGAGGTGCGCAGGCCGTGCGAGAGGTCGTCGCGGACGGCCGAGATCTCGCCGTCGTGGGCGGCGCGCGAGATCCGGGGCAGCACCGCGGTCATCACCGAGACGGTGATGATGGCCTGCGGCATCTGCCAGAGCTGGAGCGCGAAGTTGTAGGCGGTGATGCCGGTGCCCTCGTGGCCCGCCTTGTCGGCCAGAGCGCCCGCCTTGGTGGCGAGCTGGTTGACGACGATCAGGCCGATCTGGTTGGCCAGGACGAAGAAGAACGTCCACTTGGCCAGGCCGGCGGCCTTGCCCAGGCCCTGACCGCGCCAGTCGAAGCGGGGACGGATCCGGAAGCCGGCGTCGCGCAGGTAGGGGAGCATCGCCAGGGCCTGCACCACGAGGCCCAGCAGGGTGCCGATGCCCAGCAGGCGGACGCCCTCGGGGGTGATGGTGCCGGCGTTGACCTGGCTCTGACTGAAGGGACCGAAGGCCCAGATGAAGGAACCGAAGGTGGCGATGATGATGATGTTGTTGAGGACCGGGGTCCACATCATCGCGCCGAACCGGCCGCGCGAGTTCAGGATCTGTCCCAGGACGACGTGGACGCCCATGAAGAACATGGTGGGCAGGCAGTAGCGCGCGAAGGCGACCGCCACGTCCATCTGGGACTGATCGGCGGCGATGGTGGGCGACATCATCGTGATGAAGAGCGGAGCCCCCAGCACACAGACCGTGGTGACGCCCGCCATCAGCACGACGACCAGGGTGAGGAGCCGGTTGGCGTAGGCCTCGCCGCCGTCGTCGTCGTTCTTCATCGCGCGCACGAGCTGCGGGATGAAGACGGAGTTCAGGGCACCGCCGCCGACGAGGATGTAGATCATCGTCGGCAGGGTGTTGGCGATCTGGTAGTTGTCGCTGAGCGTGCCGACGCCGATCGCGGCCGCCATGACGAGGTTCCGGCCGAAGCCCAGGATGCGGGACACCATCGTGCCCGCGGCCATCAGCGCGCTCGACTTCAGCATGCTCGCGGCGCGACCGCCGCCCGTCGCGGTGGGGGCCGGGGCGGGCTCGGACTCCGGGGCGGGCTCGGGGGCCGCCGGCTGGGCCGGCGGCGGGACGAACTGACCCGGGGGCGGCGGCACCTGCGGGCCGGCCGGTCGCTGGGGCTCGTACGGCTGCTGCTGGTCGCGGTAGAGGTGTGTGAAGGCGTCGCGCCGCGGGGGAGCGCCCGCGGGCGCGGGTGCTCCCTGGTCGACGAAGGCCATCGCCTGGGTCGCCGCGGCGTCGTCCACGTACGGGCGGCCCGGGGCCGGGGGCTGCGGCGGCTGCGGCTGGGACCACATCCGGGCGTCGGAGGCGTGCGGAGGCACGCCCGGCTGCTGGTAGCCGCCCGGCGGGGGCGGGGGCGCGCCGTGGTCGTACCGCGCCTCGGTCACCGGGTCCTGGGCGGACGGGTCGTGGCCGGAGTACGGGTCCGGGGCGTAGGCGTCCCGGAGGTAGGGGTCACGGGCGTACGGACCCTGGTGCGCCGGGCCGGGGTGGCCGGGGGCCGGCGCGGGCGGGTTCGGCGCAGGCGGTGCCGGCGGGTACGGATCCCGCTGGTCACCGCCCATGCCCTGGCCGCGGTCACCGTCGTACGGCGCGCTCATCGCTACCCCACCTCATCGTCCGCGGCCGCATGGCCCCACAACACGTCAATGTTCCACTTTCTCACCTGAGCCGGACCGGTCACCGTTTCGCGCTCCGGTTTCCGCCGCGGGATCACCCGGCTGCTCGGGCTCGCCGTCGCCGGATCCGCCGTCGCCGCCCGAGTCTCCCCCGGTTCCGTCGTCCGGCTCGCCACCTGCGGCGTTACGGGCCGCTGCCCGCTTGCGCTGCAAGTAGATGCGGAGCCCCGCGAGGACCAGGAGGAGGACGCCACCGGCGATGACCAGCAGCACCATAGGGGTGATGGACGTGACATGCACAGTGAAGGTCATCGGCTCGCCGTAGGGCTGGCCGTCGTCGGCGTACAGCCGGGCCGTCACCTGGACCGGACCGTTGGCGTTCGCCCGGGTCTCGAACTTCACCGACTGGCTGCGTCCGCCCTCGACGTGGATCTGCTGGGACTCGTCGTCGATCTTGAGGCGGTTGGGCTGGCTCGAGCTGAGGACGAGCCGGAGTCCCCGTACGCCCTGGAGCAGGCCGTTCTGCACGGTCACCGGGATCGTCGCGCTGCGTCCGGAAAGCGTCGCGTCGGACTTCTTGATCAGGTGCACCTGGCGGGTGAGCTGGTCCAGGTAGGACTGGACGGCGTTCCGGAAGTCGGCGGCGCCGCGCTCGTTGCCGCGCCACGACGTGGACATCGCCCGCATGATCGCGCTGCCGAAGGGCGTCACCACCCGGTCCTGGGAGGTGAGGATCACCTTGAAGCCGTCCAGGGTGTTCTGGGTCCGCTGGATCGCCTCGAAGGCCTCGGTCGGCAGCTCCTGGTCGCGCAGGGAGTCCGGGTAGGAGCCGGAGCCGGGCACCTGCTGGTTGGCGGAGGGGTCGGGCTTGGCCTTGGCCGCGTCCCCGAGGTCCAGCGGCTGGGTCCAGCGGCCGTCGGAGAGGCCCTTGAGCGCCGCCGCCATGGCCTGTGCCTGGCTCGCCGTCGGCATGCGCTGCGGGGCCACGACGATGCTGCGCTCGTTCTCCGGGGCCTGCTTGTTGACCACGAGGCTCTGCGCGAGGAACCGCTGGACGGCGAGCGAGGCGTCGTCGGCCTTGAGCATGTCGCCCTCGAAGGCCGTGGAGAGCCGCGCGTCGGCGACGATCGCCGTGTTGCCGCCGCCGATCTGGCGGGCCGCGGTGGGCGCGTACGGCGAGCCGCCGCCCTCGCGGAGGCTGTCGCTGCGGGCGATCACGTTGTGGGCGCCGGCCGAGGTGGCGACGTCCACGATCGAGGAGTCGATCGCGCCGTCGACGGGCCAGGCGAAGTCCGTGCGGGGCTTCACACCGAGGATGGTGTCCACGGTGGTCGAGGCGAGCTCCGTGGCCGACTGCAGGTGGCTCAGGGAGCCGGAGACGTCCTTGCCGTGGTGGGCGAGCGAGGCCAGGTCGGGGTCCCCGAACGGCAGCGCCACCACCTGGTGGTCCTTGACCGCGTCCTGGAGCTGGAAGAGCCACTGCTTGGCGACCGCCTGGCCCCGGCCGGGCGTGTTCTGCCCGCTCTGACCGGCGACCCGGTAGCTCTTGGTCATGGCCTCGACCGTGGCGAGGAGGTCCGGGTCGATCACCCAGGTGATCGGCAGGCCCTTGCCCAGCGTCACGAGCTGCTGGAGCCGCCCTCCGGGGGCCAGCTCGGCCGCCAGGTCGTCGTTGGGGAAGATCGGGGTCTGCTGCTGGTCCGACTCCGTCCGGGCGGTGAGGTGGGTCGCGGAGATCAGCGGCCACAACACCGTCAGCTGGGTCTTCTTGCCGTCGGTGCCGGAGGGCTGCCAGGGCAGCAGCGTCCGGCGGATGCCGAGCACCCGGTCGGCCTGGCCGCCGGACTGCCCGGAGAGGGTGACGCCGAGCTGGTAGACGCCGTCCTTGCCGAGGTTCAGGTCCTTGGCCGGGACGGTCAGGGTGAAGTCACGGCTGACGCCCGGGGCCAGCGGCTGGAGCTTCTGGCTGTGGTTCCCCCCGACCTCGGAGCCGTCCGAGCCCGGGGAGAAGGCGCTCCGGTCGCCGATGTCGTCGATGTCGCTGCGCGTGGTGATCTGCTGGCCCACCCGCAGGTCCACATGGGCGCCGGTGATCGTCGACTTCCCGTTGTTGGTGACCGTGCCCGTGATGGTCAGCGTGTCGTCCTGCTTGGGCGCGACGGGGGCCAGCGAGGTCACGGCGACCGTCACGGCGCGGGAGACGGAGTCGGCGCGCGCGCCGGGCGCGGCCGGCAGCTGCACCAGGCCGAGGAACATCAGCACCCCGGCGAGGAGCACCGCGACGTGCCGGGACCACCGGCAGGCAGAAGCGGGCGCTGTCCCTTGGAAGGCCTCCTGGACCTCTGCCGCCTCGGCCACGCTCGCCCGTCCCTCGTCGTTTCAGTGGTCGTCGGATGGTGCGTCCGTGAATGGTAACGAGGCCCGCTGTGGCGAAGTGCTGCGGACCGCATTACAAGATCGCTACCAGGGCCCGTTGTCCGGGCTGCGCCTGCTTTGGGTGGCCCGGTGGGGAGCGGCGCACAACAAGGAGGCCGCCGGCCGTGCGGACACGTACCCTTTCCTGTTGTGCCGAACGCCAACAATGACAGCCATACCCCCTCGTCGACGAACGAGCTCAGCCAGGTGCAGCGCCGTGCTGTGAGCGAGCTCCTGCGGGTGTCCCCCGTGGCCGACGACCTCGCCCGCCGCTTCCAGGAGGCCGGGTTCACGCTCGCCCTGGTCGGCGGTTCGGTACGGGACGCGCTGCTCGGCCGCCTCGGCAACGACCTGGACTTCACCACGGACGCCCGTCCGGAGGACGTGCTGAAGATCGTCCGTCCGTGGGCGGACGCGGTCTGGGAGGTCGGCATCGCCTTCGGCACGGTGGGATGCCGCAAAGCGAACTTCGACATTGAAGTCACGACATACCGGTCGGAAGCGTACGACCGGACCTCGCGGAAGCCGGAGGTCTCCTACGGCGACTCCATCGAGGAGGACCTCGTCCGTCGTGACTTCACCGTCAACGCGATGGCCGTCGCGCTGCCGGAGAAGGAGTTCATCGACCCGCACAACGGTCTGGAGGACCTGGCCGCGCGCGTCCTGCGCACTCCCGGGACCCCCGAGGAGTCCTTCTCCGACGACCCGCTGCGCATGATGCGTGCCGCGCGCTTCGCCGCCCAGCTGGACTTCACGGTGGCCCCCGAGGTCGTCACCGCGATGACCGACATGGCCGACCGGCTGGAGATCGTCTCGGCCGAGCGCGTCCGTGACGAGCTGAACAAGCTCATCCTGTCCGGCCACCCGCGTGAGGGCCTCAAGCTCCTCGTCGACACCGGCCTCGCCCGCCTGGTGCTGCCGGAGCTGCCCGCGCTGCGTCTGGAGCGGGACGAGCACCACCGGCACAAGGACGTCTACGAGCACACCCTGATCGTCCTGGAGCAGGCCATCGACCTGGAGACGGACGGCCCGGACCTGGTGCTGCGGCTGGCCGCCCTGCTGCACGACATCGGCAAGCCGAAGACGCGCCGCTTCGAGAAGGACGGCCGGGTCTCCTTCCACCACCACGAGGTGGTGGGCGCCAAGATGACCAAGGCGCGGATGACCAAGCTCAAGTACTCGAACGACCTGGTCAAGGACGTCTCGAAGCTGGTCGAGCTGCACCTGCGCTTCCATGGCTACGGCACCGGTGAGTGGACCGACTCGGCCGTGCGCCGCTATGTGCGCGACGCCGGCCCGCTGCTGGAGCGGCTGCACAAGCTCACCCGCTCCGACTGCACGACCCGGAACAAGCGCAAGGCCAACGCCCTCTCCCGGGCCTACGACGGCCTCGAGGAGCGCATCGCGCGGCTCCAGGAGCAGGAGGAACTGGACGCGATCCGGCCCGACCTGGACGGCAACGAGATCATGGAGATCCTCGGCATCGGCCCGGGTCCCCAGATCGGCAAGGCCTACAAGCACATGCTGGAGATGCGCCTGGAGTACGGCCCGATGGACCGGGAGGCCGCCGTCGCCGCGCTCAAGGAGTGGTGGGCGACCCAGCAGGGCTGACGTGCCGCACCGGTGGTGTTTCACGTGAAACACCACCGGTGACGGAAGGGTGAGGGGCGGTGTTTCACGTGAAACACCGCCCCTCGTCGTTGTGCGCGCCGGCCGTCTACGGCTTGTTCGAGGCCAGGCAGAGCACGAAGGAGTCGCTGCGCTCCCGCCAGGTCACCGCGGCGGCGACGCCCTCGACGCCCTCGCAGGCCGTATAGGCGGAGGACGTGCCCTTGACCTTCTTCAGCACCTTGTGGGTGGCGTTCGAGGCCGTGCAGTCGCGCTTCTCGATGGTCGGCTTGGAGCTGGTCCCGGTGTTCTGCAGGCAGTCACCGACCGCCAGCTTCTGGGTGTCGTCGCTCTTGCCGAAGAGCCACGCGGCGACGGCCACGATGAGGCCGAGGATCGGCAGCACGACCTTGCGCACGATCTTCATGGCCGAGCGGCGCGGCGGAGCCGGCGGCATCGGCGCACCCGGGAAGCCGCCGGGCTGGGGGTACGGGCCGGCGGGCATCTGGCCGTACGGAGCCGGCGGCTGCTGACCGTAAGGGGTGCCGGGCTGACCGTACGGACCGGGCTGACCGTACGCCGGCGGCTGCTGGCCGTACGGGCCGCCCTGAGGGGCGTGCGGATGGGGCGGGGGCGGCGGTGTGGTCACGGGAAGTCCTTATGAGGGGCGAGATCCAGTCGGCGGACGCAGCCCGTAAGTTATCCGGTGTCCATGACATTTCCGCTGTTCAGAATGGGTCTGTGGCCTTCATGTGACACTTATCGACGGCGGAATCCCGCCATAGCGGCAGCAATCGCCGCGTAGATCGCGGCCACCATCACCACCAGTGCGGCGGACCGGCCGTCCGGCGGCAGCATCAGGGAAGCGACCGCGGCCGCGCCGACGAAGGCGACGTTGAACAGGACGTCGTAGAGGGAGAAGACCCGCCCCCGGAAGGCGTCGTCGATCGACGCCTGGAGCACCGTGTCCGTCGTGATCTTGGCGCCCTGGGTGACGATGCCCAGGACGAAGGCCCCGGCGAGCGTGGGAACCGGCCTGAAGGGCAGGCCCAGGGCGAGTTCGGCGACCGCCGCCGTCGCCGCGCAGGCCGTCATCCAGCCCAGCCGCCCCAGCCGCTCGACCGCCCAGGGGGTGATCAGGGCCGCCGCGAAGAACCCCGCGCCCGAGACGGCCACCGCGAGACCGAGCAGGGCCAGCCCGCCGGAGTCGTCGTCGGACCACGCGTACCGGCAGAGCATCAGCAGAGTGACCGTCAGCGCGCCGTAGCAGAAGCGCATCAGCGCCATCGCGGCCAGCGCGCCCGCCGCGACCCGGCGTTCTGCCAGATGACGCAGTCCCCCGGCCAGACCGCGCGCGGTGACGGCCAGGGCCGTGCGCAGCCGCGTCCGGGTCACCGCGGCGTCCGGGCCCAGCAGCCCGGGCGCCATGCGCAGCGAGGCCAGTCCGGCGCACAGGTACAGCGCGGCCCCCAGCAGGACGACCGAGGCGTCGGACACGGTGCCGTGGGGCCCGGCGAGACGCACGGCGAAGGCGAGGCCGCCGCCGGCGGTGGCGGCGAGGGTGCCGGCGGTCGGGGAGAGGGAGTTGGCCATCACCAGGCGCTCGGGGGAGTCGAGGACGCGGGGGAGGGCGGCCGAGAGGCCGGAGAGGACGAAGCGGTTGACGGCCGTCACCGACAGCGCCGAGGCGTAGAAGAGCCAGTCGGGGACGCGGCCGACGATGAGCAGGGCGGTCCCGGTGGCCAGGACGGCCCGCAGCAGGTTGCCGTGGAGCAGCACCTGACGCCGGCTCCAGCGGTCGAGCAGGACGCCGGCGAAGGGGCCGAGGAGCGAGTAGGGCAGGAGGAGCACCGCCATGGCGGAGGCGATGGCCGCGGGGGAGGTCTGCTTCTCGGGGGAGAAGACCACATAGGACGCGAGGGCGACCTGGTAGGCCCCGTCGGCGGCCTGGGACAGCAGCCGGACTGCCAGCAGGTGGCGGAAATCGCGCAGATGGAGCAGGACGCGAAGATCACGCACAACAGGCATGCTCCACAGCCTCACACAACACACAGGTCCCCGGGTGGATTACCCGGGGACCTGTGATCAGGCGTTCTGCCGTGTGGCCGCGCTCAGCGCTCGGCTCAGCGCTCGACCTCGCCCTTGATGAACTTCTCGACGTTCTCGCGGGCCTCGTCGTCGAAGTACTGGACCGGCGGGGACTTCATGAAGTACGAGGAGGCGGAGAGGATCGGGCCGCCGATGCCGCGGTCCTTGGCGATCTTCGCGGCGCGCAGGGCGTCGATGATGACACCGGCGGAGTTCGGGGAGTCCCAGACCTCGAGCTTGTACTCCAGGTTCAGCGGGACGTCGCCGAACGCGCGGCCCTCCAGGCGCACGTAGGCCCACTTGCGGTCGTCGAGCCAGGCGACGTAGTCGGACGGGCCGATGTGGACGTTCTTCTCGCCCAGGTCGCGGTCGGGGATCTGGGAGGTGACGGCCTGCGTCTTGGAGATCTTCTTGGACTCCAGGCGCTCGCGCTCGAGCATGTTCTTGAAGTCCATGTTGCCGCCGACGTTCAGCTGCATCGTGCGGTCCAGGATGACGCCCCGGTCCTCGAAGAGCTTGGCCATCACGCGGTGCGTGATGGTGGCGCCGACCTGCGACTTGATGTCGTCACCGACGATCGGGACACCGGCCTCGGTGAACTTGTCGGCCCACTCCTTGGTGCCGGCGATGAAGACCGGGAGGGCGTTGACGAAGCCGACCTTGGCGTCGATGGCGCACTGCGCGTAGTACTTGGCGGCGTCCTCGGAGCCGACCGGCAGGTAGCAGACCAGGACGTCGACCTGACGGTCCTTGAGGATCTGGACGACGTCGACGGGGGCCTCGGCGGACTCCTCGATGGTCTGGCGGTAGTACTTGCCGAGACCGTCGAGGGTGTGGCCGCGCTGGACGGTGACACCGGTCTGCGGAACGTCGCAGATCTTGATGGTGTTGTTCTCGCTGGCACCGATGGCGTCCGCGAGGTCCAGGCCGACCTTCTTGGCGTCCACGTCGAAGGCCGCGACGAACTCGACGTCACGCACGTGGTAGTCGCCGAACTGCACGTGCATCAGACCCGGCACGCGGCCGTTCGGGTCGGCGTCCTTGTAGTACTCGACGCCCTGCACCAGCGAGGCGGCGCAGTTGCCCACACCGACGATCGCTACGCGAACCGAACCCATTCCGGTTGCTCCCTGTTTGTACTCGACGAAGTCCTGCGGAGTGCAGGACTCACTGGTCCGGGCCGTTGCGCTTGTCACGCCCGGCCCGCTCGCTCTCGATCAGCTCGTTCAGCCAGCGGACCTCTCGCTCCACGGACTCCATGCCGTGTCGCTGAAGCTCGAGGGTGTAGTCGTCCAGCCGCTCCCGGGTGCGGGCGAAGGAGGCGCGCATCTTCTCCAGGCGCTCCTCCAGACGGCTGCGGCGGCCTTCCAGCACCCGCATCCGTACGTCCCGCGAGGTCTGTCCGAAGAACGCGAAGCGGGCGGCGAAGTGCTCGTCCTCCCACGCGTCCGGACCGGTGTGGGCGAGCAGCTCCTCGAAGTGCTCCTTGCCCTCCGCCGTCAGGCGGTAGACAATCTTCGCCCGCCGTCCGGCCAGTGACGCCGCACGGGCGTCCTCCGGAGCGCTCCCCGGCTCCTCGACCAGCCAGCCGCTCGCCACCAGGGACTTGAGGCAGGGGTAGAGGGTGCCGTAGCTGAACGCGCGGAACACCCCGAGGGAGGTGTTCAGGCGTTTCCGCAGCTCGTAGCCGTGCATAGGGGACTCGCGGAGCAGGCCGAGGACGGCGAACTCGAGGATGCCGGAGCGTCTGCTCATGTTTCGCCTCCTTGTCCCCCACAGCCTAGTCCTTGTGATCCCTAATCCTTATTGGTCCCTTATGCCGACCTGATGTGTCGTGCTGATGTTCCGAGCTGATGTATCGACTCGATACATCCAGACGATAGAACGAGCGTCCTGCGGCGACAAGAGGGGGCACGGTGAACGAGGTCACATCACCGATTCGTGGGACACAACAGGCCTGATTTGGAGTGAACATCCGCAGTGGGTGGGATTTGGCCGTGCGTAGTCTGTGCGCCATGCAGACCACTGGGAACCGGGTGACGTCGTCAGACGTCCTCGTCCAGTACGCAGTGCGGCCCGTCGCTCAGGGGGACAGCCGGATCGCACATCGGGGGGAATGCAAGCCACCTGCCGCTGTCAGGCGATAGTGCCTGCCCGAGGAGTAACCGTTCGATGAGCGAGCACCGCCGCAAGCCGCCGCCGCCTCAGGGCGGCGGACGCGCCCCGGCCCGTCGCACGGCCCCGCAGCCGGCGTCCGGCCGTCGCGCCGTACCACCCAGCAACTCCCGCGCGCCCCAGCGCGGCTCCGCCACGAACGGGCGCAGACGCTCCCCGGACGCCGGATCCGGCGGCGGTGGCCGGGGGCGCAGGGACAACGGGCGTCCGCCCGTCAAGCGCTTCATCGACTATCCCCGCGCGGGAAAGAGCGGTGTCCGGCGCTGGATCCCGTCCTGGAAGCTCACGATCGGCATGGTCGTCACCTTCGCCGGCCTGGTCGTCGGCATCGTGGGTGTGGCCCTCGCCCTCGTGCAGGTGCCCAGCGCCCAGAAGGCCTCGGTCGTCCAGAAGAACGTCTACTACTGGTCCGACGGCAAGCAGATGGTCGTCGCCGGCGGTGGCAGTCTCAACCGGCAGATCGTGCCGATCGCCCAGATCCCGAAGTCGATGCAGAACGCGGTCATCTCCGCGGAGAACGCGAGCTTCGAGAAGGACTGGGGCGTCGACCCGATGGGCATCGCACGCGCCGTCGTGAAGATGGCGCAGGGCGGTGAGACGCAGAGTGGTTCGACGATCACCCAGCAGTTCGTGAAGAACACGTACCTGAGCCAGGAGCAGACGCTCAAGCGCAAGGCCACCGAGCTGCTCATCTCCGTGAAGGTGGGTGCCACCAAGGACAAGCCGTTCATCCTGGCGGGCTACCTCAACACGGCCTACTACGGGCGCGGCGCCTACGGCATCCAGGCCGCGGCGCGGGCGTACTTCGACAAGGACTGCGCCGACCTCACGCCCAGCGAGAGCGCCTTCCTGTCGGCCACGCTGAACGGTCCGAACCTCTACGACCCGTACGGCGGGCAGGGGCCGGCGGCCACGCCCGAGAAGAACACCAAGCGGGCCACGGACCGCTGGAAGTGGACGCTGGACCGTGAGGTCCAGGTGGGCCGGATGCAGGCCCTGGAGCGGGACAAGTGGGTCTCGCAGGGCTTCCCGAAGGTCCAGAAGCCGAAGCCCGCGACCAACCGCGCCGGCCAGATCGGCTACCTGACCGACCTGGCGGACAACTACATCGTCGCCCATTCCAGGATCAGCAAGGCGGAACTGGACAAGGGCGGCTATCAGATCTACACCACCTTCGACCGGGACAAGGTCAACGCGCTGTCCCAGTCGGTCGAGGAGGTGCGCAAGGCGAACATCAAGCCGAAGGCGCGCGATGTCGACCAGTTCGTGCAGTTCGGCGGCGCCTCGGTGGAGCCCAAGACCGGCAAGATCGTCGCCATCTACGGCGGCGAGAACGCCCTGGAGCACTTCACCAACAACTCCGACTACACCGGTGTCCAGGTGGGCTCGACCTTCAAGCCCTTCGTTCTGGCCGCCGCGATGACGCACGGCAAGCGCAACCCGAACCTGGGCCCGCAGCAGAGCGACAGCCAGCGCACACTCGTGTCGCCGGAGAGCGTCTACAACGGCAACAACAAGGTGACCCTGCGCGAGTACAACGGACGCGTCTGGCACGACCAGAACGGCGGGGAGTGGCACCAGCCGAACGACGGTGACGAGGACAAGGGCCTGGTCACCCTGCGCACCGCCATGCAGTTCTCGGTCAACACGCCCTTCATCCAGCTGGGCATGGACGTCGGCACCGACCTGGTGCAGGAGTCCGCTCTCAAGGCGGGCCTGGACAAGGACCAGCTGGCCTCGCTGACGCCCACCTTCTCGCTGGGCACCTCGGCGCCCAGCGCGATCCGCCTGGCGGGCGCCTACGGCACGTTCGCGGCCGGCGGCAAGCAGACCGACCCCTACTCGGTCGAGAAGGTCGAGAAGAACGGCCGGCCGGTCTACGAGCACGAGAAGAAGAGCGCTCAGGCCTTCGACTCGAACGTGGCCAACAACGTCACCGACGTGCTGAAGACCGTCGTGGAGTCGGGCACCGGCACCGCCGCGAAGCTCGGCGACCGCCCGGTGGCGGGCAAGACGGGTACGACCGACGGCAACCGCTCGGCCTGGTTCGCGGGCTACACCCCGCAGCTGTCGACGGCGATCGGCATGTACCGCGTCGACCCCAACGCCAAGAAGCAGGAGTTCCTGTCGATGCGCGGTGTGGGCGGCAAGGCCACCATCCACGGCGCGTCCTTCCCGGCGGAGATCTGGGCGGACTACATGGGCAAGGCCCTCAAGGGACAGCCCGTCCTGCCGTTCGACGCGCCGCAGCCGATCGGCGAGAAGGTCTACGGCGACGGGGCCAGCCCCTCCCCCAGCATGATGCCGTCGACGCAGCCCTCCACCTCGGCGTCCCCGCCGGCCTCCGCGTCGCCGTCGAAGTCCCCGTCCGCCTCGCCGTCCCCGAGCCGGGCCTGCAACCCGCTCGACCCCAAGTGCAAGCACGGCGGCCACGGAGGGAAGAGCGGCGGCACCACCAGTGGCGACACCGTGACGGGAGGCACCGGGGGCACCCCGTCACCGGATCAGACCGGACGCACGACGAGCGGTGGAGGTCTCTTCGGCGGCCCCGGGGGCTGAGCCGAGGCCGTTTATCTGATGAATCGAGCACGACCCTGCTGAGCAGGTCTTTTCGAGGGCCGTCCCGCGCCGACGCGGGGCGGCCCTCGACTTGTCCACAGGCTCCGCCGGGCCCCCGGCGGGTACGGCAGGATGTGGGCATGAGGAGCGCGCGGGACGACCAGCTTGTACGGCCCACCGTCGAGGACGAGGTGGCCGCCGCCGGTAGCGAGCTCATCGGCGGGCCGGTGGGGCGGCGGGCGCTGCTCGGCGCCGGCTGGTGGTCGCCGGTGCGGGTGATCGCGCTGCTGGCGATCGGGATGTTCGCGCTGGGGATGGTGCAGAAGCTCCCGTGCTACGACCACGGCTGGTTCTTCGGCGCCACCACGCAGTACACCCACGCCTGCTACTCCGACATCCCGCACCTGTTCAACGGCCGTGGCTTCGACCAGGGCCTGCTGCCGTACTTCGACCGCATCCCGGAGTCCCTCTCCGGCGGCATGGACTATCTGGAGTATCCGGTCCTGACGGGCCTGTTCATGGAGATCGCGGCCCTGTTCACGCCGGGCGGCGGCACCCTCCAGGACCGCGAGCGGATGTACTGGTTCATCAACGCCGGGATGCTGATGGTCTGCGCGGCCGTCATCGTGGTCTGCGCGGCCCGTACCCACCGGCGGCGCCCCTGGGACGCGCTGCTGATCGCCCTGGCACCGGCCTTCGCACTCACCGCCACCATCAACTGGGACCTGTTCGCGGTGGCCCTCACCGCGGCCGCGATGCTGATGTGGTCCCGCGGCCGGGCGGTCGCGGCCGGCGTGCTGATCGGCCTGGCGGCCGCCGCGAAGCTGTATCCGGCGCTGCTGCTGGGGCCTCTGTTCGTGCTGTGCTGGCGGGCCGGCCGGCTGCGGGCCTTTTTCGCCGCCGCCGCGGCCGCCGTGGCGGCGTGGCTGGTGGTGAACCTGCCGGTGATGTTCACATACGGCGGCGACGGTGTCCGGATCCGCGCGGGCTGGGCGAAGTTCTACACCTTCAGTCAGGAGCGGCCGGTGGACTTCGGCTCCGTCTGGCTCTTCATCTCCCAGCGCACGGGCGACCCGCTGAACGACGCCAACACCTACGCCACGCTGCTCATGGTCCTGGGCTGCCTGGCCATAGGGGCGCTGGGGCTGTGCGCCCCGAGGCGGCCGCGCTTCGCGCAGCTGGCCTTCCTGGTGGTGGCGCTGTTCGTCCTCGTCAACAAGGTCTACTCGCCGCAGTACGTGCTGTGGCTGGTGCCGCTGGCCGCGCTGGCCCGCCCGAAGTGGCGCGACTTCCTGATCTGGCAGGCCTGTGAGGTCCTGTACTTCCTGGGCATCTGGTTCTACCTGGCGTACACCGGCAGCGGCGACAAGCACCAGGGCCTGCCGGCCGAGGGCTACCAGCTCGCGATCGTCGTGCACCTGCTGGGCACGCTGTATCTCTGCGCGCTGGTCGTGCGCGACATCTGGATGCCGGAGCGGGACGTCGTCCGGCGCGACGGCTCGGACGACCCCTCCGGGGGCGTCCTGGACGGGGCGCCCGACATAGTCGTCCTCGGCTCCGCCCGCCGCGAGCGGCACGCGGAGCACGCCGGCAGCGCACGTGTCCAGTGGGGCACGGGGAGCCGCGAGCTGTAGCAGCGGCGACTCCCCGGCCCCGGATCACCGGGGGGTGGGATCAGTGGTCGAGGATCCGGTCGAACTGCGTCGTGGTGTGCCGCAGGTGGGCCACCAGCTCATCGCCGACCTGCGGCGCCGGGGCGTCGTTCGGCACGAAGAGGATGGAGACCTGCATGTGCGGGGGCTCCGCGAACCAGCGCTGCTTGCCCGCCCAGACGAACGGCGACAGGTTGCGGTTCATGGTCGCCAGGCCCGCGCGGGCCACGCCCTTGGCGCGCGGCATCATGCCGTGCAGCGCCTTGGGCGCCTCCAGCCCGACGCCGTGCGAGGTGCCGCCCGCCACCACGACGAGGTAGCCGTCGCCGGCCGCCTTCTGCTGGCGGTAGCCGAAGCGGTCGCCCTTGGCGACGGGCGTGACGTCCAGGACCGCGCCGCGGTACTGGGTGGCATCGTGGTCGCCCAGCCACAGCCGGGTGCCGATGCGGGCCCGGAAGCGGGTCTGGGGGAACCGCTGCTGCAGCTCGCGCAGCTCGTCGGACTTCAGGTGGCTGACGAACATGGTGTGCAGCGGCAGGTGCGCGCCGCGCAGCCGCTCCATCCAGGCGCTGACCTCGTCGACGCCGGTCGTGCCGTCGCCGCGGTCCAGCGGGAGGTGTATCGCGAAGCCCTCCAGGCGCACGTCCTCGATGGCCGCGTGCAGCTTGGGCAGGTCCTCCTCGCTGATGCCGTGCCGCTTCATGCTGCTCATGACCTCGATGACGACGCGCGCGCCCACCAGGCCGCGCACGCCCTCCACCGAGGAGACCGAGCGGATGGCGCGGTCCGGCAGGGGCACCGGCTCCTCGCCGAGCCGGAACGGGGTCAGCACCAGCAGGTCGCCGCCGAAGTAGTCCTTCATGCGGGCCGCCTCGTAGGTGGTGCCCACGGCGAGCGTGTCGGCACCCCAGCGCGCCACCTCCTCGGCGAGCCGCTCGTGGCCGAAGCCGTAGCCGTTGCCCTTGCAGACCGGGATGATCCCCGGAAACTGCTGGATAACGGACTGCTGGTGTGCCCGCCAGCGCGCGGTGTCGACGTAGAGCGTGAGCGCCATGGCCGGTCCCGGAACCTTTCCCTGTGTCTGCTGAGTGCGGTGGTCGTACCGCCCGCGGAACGGTTCCGCGGGCGGACTGGAGGATCAGCGGCGCGACATGTACATGTCGAGGGCCTTGTGGAGGAGCTTGTTGAGCGGGAAGTCCCACTCGCCGAGGTACTCCGCCGCCTGGCCGCCGGTGCCGACCTTGAACTGGATGAGACCGAAGAGGTGGTCGTTCTCGTCGAGCGAGTCGCCGATGCCCCGCAGGTCGTAGACGCTCGCGCCCAGCGCGTAGGAGTCGCGCAGCATCCGCCACTGCATGGCGTTGGACGGCCGGACCTCGCGCTTGTGGTTGGCGGAGGCGCCGTAGGAGTACCAGACGTGCCCGCCGACGATCAGCATGGTCGCGGCGGCGACGGCCTCGCCCTCGTGGACGGCGAAGTACAGCCGCATGCGGTTGGGGTCCTCGGAGTTGAGGGCCGTCCACATGCGCTGGAAGTAGCTCAGCGGGCGCGGGCGGAACTTGTCGCGCTCGGCCGTGATCTCGTACAGGTGCTGCCAGGTCGGCAGGTCCTCGTAGCCGCCCTGGACGACCTCGACGCCGGCCTTCTCGGCCTTCTTGATGTTGCGCCGCCACAGCTGGTTGAAGCCCTTGTGGACGTCCTCCAGGGAGCGGCCCTCCAGCGGCACCTGGAAGACGTAGCGCGGCTGGACGTCGCCGAAGCCGGCGCCCTCCTCCTCGCCCTGCTGCCAGCCCATCCGGCGCAGCTGGTCGGCCACCTCGAAGGCGCGCGGCTCGATGAAGGTGGCCTCGACGTCGCGCAGGCGCTTGGCGTCCGGGTCGGCGATGCCCTTCTTGATCGCGTCGGCGTCCCAGCGGCGGATCACCACCGGCGGGCCCATCTTCACGGAGAAGGCGCCCTGCTGCTTGAGGTGGGCCAGCATGGGCTCCAGCCAGTCGCGCAGGTTCGGGGCGTACCAGTTGATGACCGGGCCCTCGGGCAGGTAGGCCAGGTAGCGCTTGATCTTGGGGAGCTGGCGGTAGAGGACCAGACCGGCGCCGACCATCTGGCCGGTCTTGTCGAACCAGCCCAGGTTCTCGGAGCGCCACTCGCTCTTCACATCGGCCCACCCCGGCACCTGCATGTGACTGGCCGCGGGCAGGCTCTGGATGTATGCCAGATGCTGCTCTCGGCTGATTGTCCTCAGGGTCAGGCTCATGCGGGGCGCTCCTCGGCAGGTGTGTCCCCATGGTCGGGGCTCCGGCTCTCGCGCCGAAGCCTACTGCGACAGGGGAGCGCCCCGATTGGGCGTACTGCCCGCTATCCGATCACGCCCCCGAAGAGCCCCCCGTGCGCCATCCCCAGAAAGAAGCCCAAAGCGGACGCTCCGAGTCCGATGATCAGCAGGAATCGCTCGCCGGTGGTGGCCGAGATGAACTGTCCCCAGGCCCCGGTGAGGATGCCCACCAGCCCGCTCCAGGAGGTGAGCAGATGCAGCTCGGTCCACAGGGCGGAGACGGCGGAGAGCACGCCCAGGACGAGCGTCACGGCCGCGAGGGTGTTCTCGACGGGATGGGGCTTGCCGTCGCTGTTGAGGACGGCGAGCAGGGACCGGGGTCCGTGCTGCTGCCGAACCGCCTGTGTCATGGGGCCACCTCCTGATGGCGAGCGCGGTGTTGCGCCGGTCACACCTGGTGCGTCCAGATTGCGGGGCCCGGACGATCGATTTCAACCCGACACCCGTATGCGGGTACTCTGTACGGTCTGCACCGGTGTCTGCCCGGACCCAGCTGCGGTCCCCGGGGGCAACCCAGGGACTTCCGCTGATTGTCAGTGTCCGCCGATACCGTTGCTTACGCATCACGACCCTCCTGCCACGGATCGACCGTGGCCGCTGAGTCCAAAGGAGGTGGGTTCCACATGCGTCACTACGAGGTGATGGTCATCCTCGACCCCGATCTCGAGGAGCGCGCTGTCTCCCCGCTGATCGAGAACTTCCTCTCCGTCGTCCGTGAGGGCAACGGAAAGGTCGAGAAGGTCGACACCTGGGGCCGTCGTCGTCTCGCTTACGAGATCAAGAAGAAGCCCGAGGGCATCTACTCGGTCATCGACCTGCAGGCCGAGCCTGCGGTCGTCAAGGAGCTCGACCGCCAGATGAACCTGAACGAGTCGGTCCTCCGGACCAAGGTCCTCCGTCCCGACACCCACTGAGCCTGACGGTTCAGAGGTAATCGGGCTGCAACTCCACGAGTAGCAAAAAGCAGCCAGCAGCACACCCGCCGAGAGGTTCATTCCATGGCAGGCGAGACCGTCATCACGGTCGTCGGCAATCTCGTCGACGACCCCGAGCTGCGCTTCACCCCGTCCGGTGCGGCGGTCGCGAAGTTCCGTGTCGCGTCCACCCCCCGCACCTTCGACCGCCAGACCAACGAGTGGAAGGACGGCGAAAGCCTCTTCCTCACGTGCTCGGTGTGGCGGCAGGCGGCGGAGAACGTCGCCGAGTCGCTCCAGCGCGGCATGCGCGTCGTCGTGCAGGGCCGTCTGAAGCAGCGGTCCTACGAGGACCGCGAGGGCGTCAAGCGCACGGTCTTCGAGCTCGACGTCGAAGAGGTCGGGCCCAGCCTGAAGAACGCCACGGCGAAGGTCACCAAGACCACGGGTCGCGGTGGCCAGGGTGGCTTCGGCGGTGGCGGCAACGGTGGCGGCCAGGGTGGCGGCTGGGGCTCCGGTCCCGGCGGCCAGCAGGGCGGCGGCGGGGCTCCCGCCGACGACCCCTGGGCCACCGGCGCTCCGTCCGGCAACCAGCAGGGCGGCGGCGGAGGCGGCTGGGGCGGCGGCTCCGGCAACTCCGGCGGCGGCTACTCGGACGAGCCGCCCTTCTAGGCCCGCTCCGGCGAGCCCGGGCCGCCTCGCGGCCCGAGGGCGAAGCACAAAACTTCTTGATTCACAGGAGAGAGACAATGGCGAAGCCGCCCCCGCGCAAGCCCAAGAAGAAGGTCTGCGCGTTCTGCAAGGACAAGACCGCTTACGTGGACTACAAGGACACGAACATGCTGCGGAAGTTCATTTCCGACCGCGGCAAGATCCGTGCCCGCCGCGTGACCGGTAACTGCACTCAGCACCAGCGTGACGTCGCCACGGCCGTGAAGAACAGCCGTGAGATGGCGCTGCT
The DNA here is from genome assembly GCF_056434285.1 of Streptomyces sp. NPDC044063. Lineage (NCBI taxonomy): Bacteria > Bacillati > Actinomycetota > Actinomycetes > Kitasatosporales > Streptomycetaceae > Streptomyces > Streptomyces sp. NPDC044063. Next base: position 115,413 of record NZ_JBWKFM010000021.1, on the reverse strand, counting down.
GCCCTACACCTCGTCCGCGCGATAAGGGAAGGGTGACCAACTAATGAAGATCATCCTCACCCACGAGGTCTCCGGCCTCGGCATCGCCGGTGACGTCGTCGACGTCAAGGACGGCTACGCCCGCAACTACCTGGTCCCGCGCGGTTTCGCGATCCGCTGGACCAAGGGTGGCGAGCAGGACGTCGCGCAGATCCGTCGCGCTCGCAAGATCCGCGAGATCGCCACGATCGAGCAGGCCAACGAGGTCAAGGGCCAGCTCGAGGGCGTCAAGGTCCGCCTTGCCGTCCGCGCCGGCGAGGCCGGCCGCCTGTTCGGCTCCGTGACCCAGGCCGACGTCGCTTCGGCGATCAAGGCTTCCGGTGGTCCCGAGGTCGACAAGCGCCGCGTCGAGCTGGGCTCGCCCATCAAGACCCTGGGCGCCCACCAGGTGTCCGTGCGTCTGCACGCCGACGTCGTCGCCAAGCTCGGCGTCGAGGTCATCGCTGCCTGATCGCAGCTTGAGCGAGTCGGCTGAGCCGGCCCGCTGAGAGAGGGCCGCACCCCACGGGGTGCGGCCCTTTCGCGTATGCGGCCAGGCCGCGGTCGTTCAAGATCCCAGGTGTCCGCTGCCCACGTGTCCGCTGCCCACGTGCCCGCTGCCCACGTGCCCGCTGCCCACGTGCCCGTGGGCTCAGCCGCGTACCGCTCCCGTGACCAGCCAGCGGCCGGAGCGGGCCCGCAGCCACAGGGTGGCCATCCGGGCCGCCATCATCAGCGCCATCGCCCACCACAGCGCCGTCAGCGCGCCGCCCAGAGGGACGACGAGCAGCGCCACGGGCGCGAAGACGGTCAGCACCAGCAGCATCGCCTTGGCGAGGTACGGTCCGTCGCCGGCGCCCATCAGCACGCCGTCCAGGACGAACACCACGCCCGCCACGGGCTGGCACAGCGCCACCACCAGCAGGGCGGGCAGCATCGCGTCCCGTACGGCCGGGTCGGTGGTGAACAGCGGCACGAACACCGGCCGTGCCACCGCCACCAGCGAGCCCAGCACCACCCCGGAGGCGATGCCCCACTGGACCATGCGCCGGCAGGCCGCGCGGGCGCCGTCGGCGTCGTCGGCGCCCAGATGGCGCCCGATGATCGCCTGCCCCGCGATGGCGATGGCGTCCAGCGCGAAGGCCAGCAGGTTCCACAGGGTCAGCACGATCTGGTGCCCGGCGATGTCGGTGTCGCCGAGCCGGGCCGCGACGGACGTGGCGATCATCATCACGGCCTGGAGCGAGAGGGTGCGGACCAGGAGCGGGCCGCCGACCCGGGCGCAGGCGCGGATGCCGGCCGCGTCGGGGCGCAGGGAGGCGCCGTGCCGGCGGGCGCCGCGGACGACGACGGTGAGGTAGGCGGCGGCCATGGCCCACTGGGCGAGGACGGTGCCCCAGGCGGAGCCGGCGACGCCCAGGCCGGCGCCGTAGACGAGGGAGAGGTTGAGGGCCGCGTTGGCGGCGAAGCCGGCGACGGCGACGTAGAGCGGGGTGCGGGTGTCCTGGAGGCCGCGCAGCACCCCGGTGGCGGCGAGGACGACGAGCATGGCGGGGATGCCCAGTGCGCTGATCCGCAGGTAGGTGACGGCGTGCGGGGCGGCGGTCGGCGAGGCGCCCAGGAGGTCGGCGAGGGCGGGGGCGGTGGTCAGGGTGGTGGCCGTGACCGCCGCCCCGAGTATGAGGGCCAGCCAGACGCCGTCCATGCCCTGCCGGATCGCGGCCCGGGTGTCGCCGGCGCCGACCCTGCGGGCGACCGCGGCGGTGGTGGCGTAGGCGAGGAAGACGAAGATGCCGACGGCGCCGGTGAGCAGGGGCGCGGCGATGCCGAAGCCGGCGAGTTCGGGGGTACCGAGGTGGCCGACGATGGCGCTGTCGGCCATGAGGAAGAGGGGTTCGGCGACCAGGGCGCCGAAGGCGGGGAGCGCGAGTGCGAGGATCTCCCGGTCGTGCCGGCGGGCGCCGCGCCGCGCGGCTGCGGTGGCCTGGGCCACAGGTGCCCTCCAATCGTCCACAGGTAATCTGTGCATACAGCTTACGACCCTTACTTCCGGGCGTGTGGAGTGATCTTCTCCGTGCCGTTTGTCGTGATCTCGGCCCGGTCGGGAAAGTTTTTCTCCTCAACAGCCGGTGGATGACAAAACCGCAGGTCAGATGGGTGTGGGCGGAGTGAGTGTGTGTTTGTCCACAGTGCTTTCCCCCGCACCGTGCACAGGTTGGGGGGAGTTCTCCACAGGCTGGGGCCGCTCATCCACAAGCCCTGTGGATAACCAGATTGGCTGACGGTGCCCGCGGCCCTACCGTGGACCGGCGCCCCCCGTCCGTTCCCGACCCGCCCGGCAGCCCGCCGGAGGCTCACGGGACCGGCACGAACCCCCCGCGAACTCGACGCGCGACAAGCGGAGTCGGGCGTCTTTATTTGTCAGAGCCGTGCCGTAAGAAAGAGTGGCACGGCGAGGTCCGCGTCGCGGACGGGAGGAGGTGGCCCGGGGTGAGCATTCCCGAGCCCATGGACGACCCCTGGGGCGAGAGCGGCCCCGGCGACCGACTCCCCTTCCCCCGTTCCCGCCGGGGTGACGGCAAGGGCCGTGGCGAGCAGCACGACCGGGGCGACGAGGGCGGTTCCTGGGACCGCGGCGCCGGCTTCGAGCGGGTGCCGCCGCAGGACGTCGACGCCGAGCAGTCCGTGCTCGGCGGCATGCTGCTGTCCAAGGACGCCATCGCCGACGTCGTCGAGGTCCTCAAGGGCCAGGACTTCTACCGCCCCGCGCACGAGACGATCTACCAGGCCATCCTCGACCTCTACGCCAAGGGCGAGCCGGCCGACCCCATCACCGTCGCCGCCGAGCTCACCAAGCGCGGCGAGATCACCCGCGTCGGCGGCGCCGCGTATCTCCACACGCTGGTCCAGTCGGTCCCGACCGCGGCCAACGCGGAGTACTACGCCGAGATCGTCCACGAGCGCGCGGTGCTGCGCCGCCTGGTCGAGGCCGGCACCCGCATCACGCAGATGGGATACGCGGCCGACGGCGACGTCGACGACATCGTCAACAAGGCGCAGGCCGAGGTCTACGCCGTCACCGAGCAGCGCACCAGCGAGGACTACCTCCCGCTCGGCGACATCATGGAGGGCGCGCTCGACGAGATCGAGGCCATCGGCTCGCGCAGCGGCCAGATGTCCGGTGTGCCCACCGGCTTCACCGATCTGGACGCCCTGACGAACGGCCTCCACCCGGGCCAGATGATCGTCATCGCCGCGCGTCCGGCCATGGGTAAGTCCACGCTCGCGCTGGACTTCGCCCGCGCCTGTTCGATCAAGAACAACCTGCCGAGCGTGATCTTCTCGCTCGAAATGGGCCGCAACGAGATCGCGATGCGCCTGCTGTCCGCCGAGGCCCGCGTCGCCCTCCATCACATGCGCTCCGGCTCGATGACCGACGACGACTGGACCCGGCTGGCCCGCCGGATGCCGGACGTCTCCAACGCGCCGCTCTACATCGACGACTCGCCGAACCTGTCGATGATGGAGATCCGGGCCAAGTGCCGCCGCCTCAAGCAGCGCGCCGACCTCAAGCTCGTGATCATCGACTACCTCCAGCTGATGCAGTCCGGCGGCAACAAGCGCGCCGAGAGCCGTCAGCAGGAGGTCTCGGACATGTCCCGAAACCTCAAGCTGCTGGCCAAGGAGCTGGAGCTGCCGGTCATCGCGCTCTCGCAGCTGAACCGTGGTCCCGAGCAGCGCACGGACAAGAAGCCGATGGTCTCCGACCTCCGTGAGTCCGGTTCCATCGAGCAGGACGCCGACATGGTCATCCTGCTGCACCGCGAGGACGCCTACGAGAAGGAATCCCCCCGCGCGGGCGAGGCGGACATCATCGTCGGCAAGCACCGTAACGGCCCCACGGCCACGATCACCGTGGCCTTCCAGGGTCACTACTCGCGCTTCGTGGACATGGCCCAGACCTGATCGCGGGACGCCGGGCCCGGGGCGGTCGGCAGGCCGGCGGGATATTCGCGGGCCCGCTGATCATCGCCTGGTTAGGGTGCGGGCATGACCGACGCCTGTGATCTCCTGCCCGCCACCCGTCGTGCCCTGCTGCACCGCCTCGCCACCGGCCAGGCGGAGGGCCGTACCCCCGCGCTCGTGGGAGCGGTGATGCGTGAGGGGCGCATGGTGTGGTCAGCGGGGCGAGGGGCCGTCGGTGAGGACGTGCCAGGGGCGGACACGCAGTTCCGGATCGGATCGATCACCAAGACCTTCGTCGCCGTGCTGGTGATGCGGCTGAGGGAGGAGGGGCTGCTGAGCCTCGGCGACCGCCTCGACCGCCACCTCGACACCCCCGAGGCCGGCGATGTGACCATCGCCCAGCTGCTGTCGCACACCGCGGGGCTGTCCGCGGAGCCCGCGGGCCCCTGGTGGGAGCGCACGGACGGCGCCCTGCGCCCCGAGCTCACCGACGTCTTCGGCGCCCGCGCCCGGCGCCACGCGCCGGGGGAGCTGCACCACTACTCCAACCTCGGGTTCGCGCTCCTGGGCGCGGTCGTGGAGCGCCTGCGCGGGCAGGACTGGTACGCGGTGCTGCGCCATGAGGTGCTCGAACCGCTGGGCATGCACCGTACGACCCTGCTGCCGGAGGCCCCGTACGCCGAGGGCTGGGCCGTGCACCCCTGGGCGGACGTGCTCCTTCCCGAACCCGCCGCCGACACCGGGCGGATGGCGCCGGCCGGGCAGCTCTGGTCCACGGCCGCGGACCTCTGCCGCTTCGCGGCGTTCCTGGCGGATGGCGACGACCGGGTGCTCGGCGCCGCGTCCCTGGAGCGGATGCGGACCCCCGCCACACAGCCGCAGGGCGTGGAGTGGACCGATGCCTATGGCCTGGGGACCTTGCTGACCTGGCACGACGGCCGCCTCCTGCACGGCCATGTCGGCACGATGCCGGGCTTCGTGGCCACCGTGTGGGTGAGCCGCGCCGACGGCGTCGCCGCGGTGGTGCTCGGCAACGCGACCTCGCAGCTCGGCATCCCCTCCCTCGCGGCGGACCTGGTGGCGACGGTCGCCGAGCACGAGCCGCGCGTCCCCGCGCCGTGGCGCCCGCTGACCGGCGTGGACCCGGAGCTGCTGGCGCTGACCGGCCCCTGGTACTGGGGCGCCGCGCCCTTCGGCCTGCACCTGGCCGCCGGCCGGGAGCTGCGGCTCGCGCCCCTCGGGGACGGCGGTGGGCGCGCGGCCCGCTTCCGCGCGGAGGAGGACGGCACCTGGACCGGACTGGACGGCTACTACGCGGGCGAGACCCTGACGGTCGTCCGGGCCCCTGACGGGACGGTGAGTCATCTGGACATCGGCACCTTCGTCTTCACGCGCGAGCCCTACGCGCCCGGGGACGTGGTGCCGGGAGGTGTCGACACCGCTGGCTGGCGGTAGTCGGATTGTCGGACAGTGGTCGGATGCGGACGTAGAGTCGAACAGGAGACTGGAGGCGCCGGACATACGGCGCGACACCCCTGGAAGGCACCGTGACTGCGAACACCGCACCGGCCCTGCTCGACCTGGCGCCCCTCGGCGCCGGTCACTTCGCCCGTATCGAGGACAAGGTCGCGGCGCTGATGCGCACCCGCGAGACCGTCGTCGCGATGCAGGGGGAGGCCCTGCTGCCGCTGGAGGCGTGCATTCGCTCGGCCGTCCGGCCCGGCAGCACCGCGCTCAACATCATCACCGGCCCCTACGGCGAGACGTTCGGCGGCTGGCTCCGCTCGTGCGGCGCCGATGTCGTCACGGTGGCGGCGCCGTTCACCGGAGCGGTCACCCCCGGCCAGGTCGCCGAGGCGCTGCGCGCCAACCCGGCCATCGACTTCGTCAGCCTCGTCCACGCCGAGGCGGCCACCGGCAACACCAACCCCGTCGCCGCGATCGGCGAGGTCGTCCGCGAGCACGGCGCCCTGCTGATGCTGGACGCCGTCGCCTCGGTGGGCGCCGAGCCGCTGCTCACCGACGAGTGGGGCGTGGACCTGTGCGTCATCGGCGGCCAGAAGGCCATGGCGGGCCCGGCGGGCGTCTCGGCCGTGTCGGTCAGTGCCCGTGCCTGGGAGCGGATCGCCGCCAACGAGCAGGCGCCGCGCCGCTCGTACCTCTCCCTCCTGGACTGGAAGGAGCGCTGGATCGACGGCGGCCGCACCGCGCTGCCGCACGCCCCCGCCCAGCTGGAGATGCTCGCCCTTGAGCAGGCGGTCGACCGCATCGAGGCCGACGGCCTGGACGCGGTGATCCGCCGGCACCGCGCCGCCGCGGCCGCCACGCGCGCGGGCGTACGCGCCCTCGGCGCCCTCTCCCCGTACGTGCTCCGCGACGAGGACGCCGCCCCGGTGGCGACGACGCTGCGTGCCCCGGACGGGATCGACGCCCGCGACGTGGTGGCGGCGACCCTGGCGGCCGACGCGTCGGTGCCCGTCCAGGCGGCGGCCGGCGCGTTGGCCGAGAAGATGATCCGCGTCAACCACTACGGCCTGGACGCGGACCGCGAGGTCGTCGTCGCCTCGCTGGAGGCGCTCGGCGAGGGCCTGCGGGCGCTGGGCGAGCCGGGTACCGACCCGGCCGGGGCCCTGAAGGCCGGGGGCGAGGCCTGGGACGAGGTGATCGCGGGCTGAGCGTCGCCCGGCGCTCCGGCCGGGCCCTCTTCCGGCAGGCTCTTCCGTCACGGCCGCTGCCGGTGCGTCACGCACCGGAAGCGGCCGTTTCGCGTTTTCCGCACCTTTGTTCCCGTTATGTCGTGTGGAACTCCTCGGCCACACGCACGGATAAAATCGGAACCCACGTCCCGTTTCGTATCCCGCCCTCCGGAGGTCCCGCGCATGGCCCGGCGCAGGAGCCCGTCTCCGCCCCCACCCGCCTCCTCCGCGCTCCGCTCGGACGCGCGGCGCAACCGCGCGCTCGTCCTCCAGGCGGCCCGATCGGCCTTCGAGGAAGTGGGGTTGGCGGTCCCCCTCGGGGAGATCGCCCGGCGTGCCGGCGTCGGCACCGGGACCGTCTACCGTCATTTCCCTTCCAAAGACGCCCTGTTCAGGGCGACCGTGGGGGACCGGGTACGGCTTTTCACCGACACGGCGCGGGAGTTGGCGCACACCGACGAGCCGGGAGAGGTCTTCTTCCGCTATCTCGGGGCGGTCGTCCGCCTGTCGGTGCGGAACAAGGGCCTCTGCGACGCCCTGGAGGGCAGTTTCGAGCCCTCTCCGGGCATCGAGGAGGACTTCCGCGCGGCGCTGGCCGTCCTCCTCGAACGGGCCCAACAGGCCGTCGCCGTACGGAAGGACGTCACCATCGACGATGTGACGGGCCTCCTGATGGGGTGCCTGTCGATGGAGCAGCGGCGGGGTCCGGGGGTGGCCCCGGGGCGGATGACGGCACTGATGTGCGACAGCCTCCGACCGGGCCGTCATGTGACGAAACTACCCCCGACCCCGGCCGCCCGGCGTAACGAAACGGGCTGTGCGGAGTGCGGCGGGCCGGTGCGGGTCGCGCGGACGGGCCGGCCCGCCCGCTACTGCGGTGGCGCCTGCCGGCAGCGGGCCCACCGCGAGAGGGCCAGGGCCGCCCGGGCGGCCGGCGCCTGACGGCGGGCCGCCGCGAGGCCGCCGGCGCGTCCGGCGCGTCCCGTCAGGCGTCCCGGCGCGCGGCGACGACGAGACCCCCGGCCGTCGCGAGGCCGATGACCACGACGGCGAAGGTGGTCGCCCCGGAGGTGAGGCCCACGGCGTCGCTGAGGTAGCCGGCCGCGACGGGCAGCAGGCCCGCGGGGAGGTAGCCGCTGACGTTCAGCGCGGCGTTGGCCTCGGCGAGGCGCTCGGCGGGGACGGTGGAGTTCAGCAGGGAGAGACCGCCGAGCTGGCCCATGCCCTGCCCGGCACCGGCCAGGACGGCCGCGGCGGCGAGCAGTGTGACGGACGAGGCGCGCACCGCGCCCACCAGGACGATCATGCTCACCACGGTGCTCGCCGACGAGGCGAGGAGGATCGCCCGGACGCTCAGCCGTCGTACGGCGAACTGCACGCCCGTCGAGGCCAGGAACATCACGAACGCCAGCGAACCGGCCACCGCACGGTTCGCCGTGCCGAGCAGGCCGGACAGCAGGGACGGTCCGAGCGAGAGCACGAAGGACGTCGCGGTGATGCCCGGCGCGAACGCGGCCGCGCCCGCCAGCAGCCCTCGGCCCGCGCCCCGCGGCACCTTCGGCAGCCGCACCCACGCGCCGCCCGCGCGCCCTGCGGCGGGACGCGGCAGCGGCATGCGCAGGACGACGGCGAAGGCCAGGGCCAGCAGGGCGATCTCGACGAGGAAGACGGTCGTCGTCGGGGCGGGCAGCGTCTCCGAGAGCACGCCCGCCAGCAGCGGTCCCAGACCGGCGCCGAGCACCATCGCGCTGGAGGCCAGCAGCGCGGCCGGCCGCCTGCGGGCGGGGCCCGCCAGGTCGGTCACCGCCGCCATGCCGGCGGAGACCACCGCGCCGACGGCGATGCCGCTGAGCAGACGGGCGGTGATCAGCGCGGCGACGGAGTCCGCCGTCGCGAAGATCACGCACGCCACGGCGGCCAGGCCCAGCGCGGGCAGCAGGACGGGCTTGCGGCCGATCCGGTCCGAGACCACGCCCGAGACCAGCAGCGAGCCGACGAGCCCGGCGATGTAGGAGGCGAAGACGATCGTCAGCGTGCCGCGGGAGAAGCCGATGTCGCGCTGCCACAGCACGTACAGCGGCGTCGCCGCGTTGGACAGGACGAACACCGCCGTCACGGGCCAGGCCGCCAGCCACATCCAGTGGCGGGCCGGGGGCGCGGTCTGTTTCGGCGCGGTCTGTTGTGTGGTGCTCGTGGGCCGGGTGGTCATGGTGGGCACGGAAAATCCCCCTCGCCGTCGCGTCCTGTACGAGATTTCTCGAACTTAGCACGCTGTACGATTGAAGTCGTACAAGGAGTTGATGGAGAGAGACGGGGAACACTCATGACGGCCTTCGATGTCCGGCCCGTTCCGGCGGGCGCTCCCGAACCGCTGGCCGAGCCGGCCGTGGGTGAACTGCGGTTGGAGGCGGTGCTGGCCGTGCTGGGCGACCCGCTGCGCCTGCGCATCGTGCGGAAACTCCTGCTGGAGCGTGAGGAGTTCGACCACCCGTGTGGATGGCTGGGGCTCGACCGGCCCAAGTCCTCGCTCACGCACCACTTCAAGGCACTGCGGGAGGCCGGGGTCATCCGGCAGCGGCAGTACGGCCTCGAACGACGCAGTCATGTACGCGTCGAGGAACTGGAGGCCCGTTTCCCGGGGTTGCTCGCCCTGGTGGCCGACTGGACGCCGCCCGGGGCGGACTAGCCCCGGAACGCCGGGCGCCGGGAGGCCGGATCGGGCATCAGGAGGGGGTGAGGCGCTCCACGGCCGCGACCAGGGGGGCCAGCTCGGTGCGCCCCGACGCGTCGTGGAGGGCCTCGCGCAGCGCGGTGTCGTTGGTGGGGCGGGCCTCTTCCAGGAGCACGCGGCCGGCGTCGGTGACGTCGGTGTAGATGCCGCGGCGGTCGGTGAGGCAGAGGTAGCGGGTCAGCAGGCCGCGGTCCTCGAGGCGGTTGACCAGGCGCGTCGTGGCGCTCTGGCTGAGCACCACGGCGTCGGCGACCTCGTTCATGCGCAGGTGGCCGCCCTCGCCGTCGTGCTGGCGGCTGAGGACGTCGAGCACGGAGAACTCGCGCACGCTCAGCTCGTGATGGGCCTGCAGGGCCCGCTCCAGATGGGCCTCGATCCGGCTGTGCAGGGCGGACAGGGCGCACCAGCCCTGCGCCAGGCCGGTCAGGGCGGGGTCCGGCGTGCGGGACATGGGCGAGCCCTCCTTCACCGTTCGAGTCGCTTTGGCCGTTCGAATCGCTCCCCACCAGGATATCTCCCCGTCGCAATAGCCCGCGCTTGCAAGTACATGCGTCTGCAATTATTGTGGAGGCCGGTAGAAGTCTGCCGCAAGGATCGCGGGCGGACTTCGCCGTACCGACCCCCACCCCCAAGGACCCCGTCATGCCCCTCGCCCTGCTGGCGCTCGCCATCGGCGCCTTCGGCATCGGCACGACCGAGTTCGTCACCTCGGGCCTGCTCCCCGAGATCGCGGACGAGTTCGGCGTGTCCATCCCCACCGCCGGCTTCCTGACCACCGGCTACGCCCTCGGCGTCGTCGTCGGGGCGCCGATCCTGGCCGTCCTCGGCGGCCGCGTTCCGCGCAAGACGATGCTGAAGGCCCTGATGGGCCTGTTCGTCGTGGGCAACGCGCTCTCGGCCGCGGCCCCGGACTTCTCGCTGATGCTCGCGGGCCGGATCGTCGCCTCGCTCGCGCACGGCGCGTTCTTCGGGATCGGCGCGATCGTCGCCGCCGGGCTCGTCCCGCCGCGGAAGAAGGCGGGTGCCATCGCGCTGATGTTCACCGGCCTGACCACCTCCACCGTGGTGGGCGTGCCCATGGGCACCCTGGTCGGCCAGAACGTCGGCTGGCGCGTCACCTTCCTGATCATCGCCGGGCTCGGCGTCCTCGCCGTCCTGGGCATAGCCGCCCTCGTGCCCCGGCAGCCCCGTCCCGAGCGCACCCGGCTCAGCGGGGAGACGGCGGCCTTCCGCAACCCCCAGGTGTTGCTGGCCATGGCCATGACGGTCCTGGGCTTCGGCGGCGTCTTCACCATGAGCACGTACCTCGCCCCGATGATGACCGACGTCGCCGGCTACGCACCCTCGTCCGTCACCTGGCTGCTGGTCCTCTTCGGCGTGGGCATGCTCGTCGGCAATCTGGTCGGCGGGCGGTACGCCGACCGCGCGCTCATGCCCATGCTCCTCACCGCCCTCGGTGGGCTGGCGGTGCTGCTCGCCCTGCTGCCGTTCACGGCGCACGACAAGATCGCGGCCGCTCTCACCATCCCCCTCATCGGCGCCTTCGGCTTCGCCACCGTCCCGCCGCTGCAGAAGCGGGTGCTCGACCAGACCTCGGACGCCCCCACCCTCGCCTCCGCCGTCAACATCGGCGCCTTCAACCTGGGCAACGCCATGGCGGCGTGGCTGGGCGGGCTCGTCATATCCGCCGGCGCCGGCTACACCGCCCCCAACTGGGTCGGCGCCGCCATGGCCGCCTCCGCGCTGCTGCTCGCCCTGCTCTCCGCGTCGCTGGAGCGGCGCGCGACAGCCCGCTCGGACGGGCGCGTGGTCGCCGGGGGATCGCCCGCGGCCCCGGCCCCGGCCACGACGTCGGCCACGACCGGGCAGGACACCGTGCCGGCCGGTCGCTGAGCGGTGCGCCTACGCTCGGCGTCATGAGCAGACTGCACTTGTTCGACCTGGACGGGACGCTGATCCGCGGTTCGGCGGCCGCCGTGGAGATCTCCCGGCAGCTGGGGCTGGAGGCGGAGACCGGGGAGCTGGAGCGCGCGTTCGCCGCGGGGGAGCTGACGCCGCCCCGGTTCGCCCAACTGGCCGTGGAGCTATGGGGAGAGCTCACCGAGGCGCAGGTGGCGGCCGCCTTCGAGGGCGCCCCCTGGCTGGCGGGCATCCGGGACGTCTGGGGGGAGATACGGGCGCGGGGCGAGCGGTGCGCGGTGATCTCCCTGTCGCCCGGCTTCTTCGTCGAGCGCCTGCTGGACTGGGGAGCGGACACGGCCCACGGCTCGCGGTGGCCCGCGGTGCCGTTCCGGGACCCGGTCGATCCGGCGGGCATCCTCGACGCCTCGGCCAAGGTCCGCATCGCCGACGAGCTCTGCGCGCGGTACGGGCTCGGTCGCGCCGACTGCGTGGCGTACGGCGACTCGATGTCGGACGCCCGGCTGTTCGCGGCCGTGCCCGTCTCGGTCGCGGTCAACGCCGACCACCACGTACGGGACATCGCCTCGCACACGTACGGCGGGCGGGACCTCAGGGAGGCCTACGCGCTGGTGGCCGACCGGCCATAGGGAGCCGGTCCGTGCGTCCGCCTGCTTACCGGGGGGCCGGGAAGGGGCGCAGCCTAGCCCCAACAGGACGGGCGGCGCCGGGACTTCCGCTAAACCCGCGTGCTGCCGGGCGCCGGGTGGAATGCTGCGCGTGCCGGCACACCGAGATGTTCGAGGCGAGGCGACGCGACCATGAACGCTCCCACCACTCCCTCCGCCCCGGGCCGTGCGACGGGTGACGCGGGTGAGCGGGGCTGGTTCGCCCCGCCGGGCGGCCCGGGGGCGGCGCGATTACCGTCGGGCGACGCCCCCGGGCCCTCGCCCGCCGCCTCCCCACCGTTCCCGGCCTCCCCGCCGTTCCCGGCCTCCCCACCGTTCCCGGACGCCCCGCCGTCCCCCGGTGCCCCGCCGTCCCCCGGTGCCCCGCCGTCCCCCGGTGCCCCGCCGTCCCCCGCCTCCCCGCCGTCCCCCGCCTCCCCGCCGTCCCCCGCCTCCCCGCCGTCCCCCGACGCCCTGCTGATCCGCCGGACGCTGGACGAGATCGAGCCGATCGCCGACCAGGTCACCTCGTACTTCTACGCGCTGCTGTTCGTACGGAACCCCGGTCTGCGCGAGCTCTTCCCCGCCGCCATGGACACCCAGCGCGACCGGCTCTTCAAGGCCCTGCTCACCGCCGCCCGGTATGCCGACGACGCCCCCACCCTCACCGCGTACCTCTCCCAACTCGGCCGGGGCCACCGGAAGTACGGCACCGAGCCGGCCCACTACCCCGCCGTCGGCGAATGCCTGATCGGCGCCCTCTCCCGTTACGCGCGCGACTCCTGGGACGAAGCGGCCGAGGTCGCCTGGGTTCGGGTCTACACCACGGTGTCCCAGATCATGATCGACGCGGCCGCGGAGGCCGGGCGGACGTCCCCGCCGTGGTGGCGGGCCGAGGTCGTCACCCACGAGCTGCGCACGCCGGACATCGCCGTCGTGACCGTACGGCCCGACCGGCCGTACTCCTTCCGCGCCGGCCAGTACGCGAGCCTGGAGACCCCATGGTGGCCGCGGGTCTGGCGGAACTACTCCTTCTCCTGCGCGCCGCGCCCGGACGGGCTGCTGTCCTTCCACGTCAAGGCGGTCCCGGCCGGCTGGGTCTCCCGTGCGCTGGTGCACCGCGCCCGCCCCGGCGACGTCGTCCGCCTGGGGCCGCCCACGGGCTCGATGACCGTCGACCACGGCACGGACAACGGCCTGCTCTGCCTGGGCGGCGGCACCGGCATCGCGCCCATCAAGGCGCTGGTCGAGGACGTCGCGCGGCACGGCCGCAGCCGTCCCGTCGACGTCTTCTACGGCGCCCGCCACAGCGATGACCTCTACGACATCGACACCATGCTCCGGCTGCAGAAGTCGTACCGCTGGCTCATGGTCCGGCCGGTGGTCTCCGACGGTCCGACCCTCGGTCTGAGCGGCCAACTTCCTCAGGTCGTCCGCAAGTACGGCCCGTGGAACGCGTACGACGCCTATCTCTCCGGGCCGCCCGGCATGATCCGCAGCGGTGTGGACAGCCTGCTCGGCATCGGCATCCCCGCCGACCGCATCCGGCACGACTCGCTCGACGAGCTGACGGCGTCCGCGACGTAGCCCGGGCCCGGGCGGCCGGCGCCGCGCGACCCGGATCTCCCGCACGTCACCCCAGGTCGGCCGCCAGCAGCGCGACGACGCCCTCGACGTTGGCGTGGAGGTAGGCGCGCAGCGACGGCGGGACGACCTCCACCGAGTCGATGCCCGCGCGGGTGAAGGGGATGCGGACGACGTCGTACGTGCCGACCGGCTCGTCGACCTCGGGGCCGTGGCGGCGGGCGAGGTCCATGGTGGCCAGCCGGCAGACGAAGAAGTGCTGCACCTTCACGCCGTGCGCCGCGTGGTGTGTGGAGTGCGAGACGGTGTCCACGAAGGCGGGGACCACGTCGACGACCTTAGCCCCCAGCTCCTCGTCGACCTCGCGGTGGAGCGCGGCGACGACGGTGGGGTCCTCGGGCTCGACGCCTCCGCCGGGAGTGATCCAGTACGGGGGATGGCCGGGCTTGGTGCGCTTGATCAGGATCATCTCGAGCGTGCCGGAGCCGGGCTCGCCGTCGAGCAGGATGGCGCGGGCGGTGCGTTTGACCACGGGCCGTTCGGTCATACGGGACATCTGCCGCACGAACCCCGGCGTGAAACCCCTTCTCACCAGGAAACGGCAGCGCGCAGCAGCCACTCGTGCGCCCTGGCGAGGTGGGGGAGGGCCAGTGTGCCCGCCCGGACGACCAGGAAATAGGTGCGCAGCGGCGGTACGGGCGGGTCGAGCAGGGCGACGATCTCGCCGCTGTCGAGGGCGTCGCCGCACAGATAGCGCGGCAGGACGCCGATGCCGGCCCCGGCGGCGACGCAGGAGAGCACGGCGCGCAGATCGGGGGCGATGACGGCGCCGGCGGCGGTGGGCTTGCTGTCGAAGACGGCGGCCCAGTAGCGGGTGACGAAGGGCAGGCTCTCGTGCACCTCGACGACGGGGAGGTGTTCCAGGGCGTGGACGCCCTTCTCGCGGACGACGGCCGCGCCGCCCAGCCGGGCGGCCCAGCGGGGGCCGGCGACCAGGACGTGCTCCTCGTCGCAGAGCGGAGTGGCGGCGAGCAGCCGGCCGCGCGGGCGGGAGGTGGTGACGACCAGGTCGTGGTGGCCGGCGGCGAGGCCCTCGAAGAGGTCCTCGGCCGTTCCGTGGGCGGTGCGCACGGCCAGCCCCTGGCCGATGAGCGGGGTGAGCGCGGGCAGCGCGCGCAGGGCGGTGAACTCGGGGGGACCGGCCAGGTGGAGGGTGCGGTTGGCCCACTGGTCGTCGAGACCGGCCTCGGTGATCTCCAGCAGGGCGTCGACATGCGGGGCGATCTTGTGGGCGAGCTCGTCGCCGATGGTGGTGGGCAGCACGCCCCGGGCCCGGCGCAGGAAGAGGGGGCGGCCCAGCTGCCGTTCCAGCGTCCGGATCTGGCTGGTGACCGCGGGCTGGGAGAGGCCGAGGAGGGCTGCGGCGCGGGTGAAGGAGCCGGCCCGGTGCACCGTGACGAACGTGCGTAAAAGGGCCAGGTCCATGCCGTCTCCCCTTGCTCGCCGCTACCGGCCGTAGGGGAACTATAAATAAGTCGATAGGTCTGTGTCGCTGGCGTGATTGGACACTGACGCTGAGTCAACTAGCCTGGGTCGCGCGGTTCTTGTCGCGTGTCGTCGCCGCGCGGAGCCGTGGCGGCTCGAGCCAAGAGGGGGGAGGCTCGAGCCGTCCTCGTGCCCGGGCCCGGGGCTCGCGGCCGTCCGGCCCGTGCCCCCGGGCGGCCCGTCGGGCGAGGCGGCTCAGTCCTCCTCGTCGGGCAGGATCAGGTGCATCGCCCAGGCCACGACCGAGACGATCACTCCGCCGACCAGGGCCGGCCAGAAGCCGCCCACGTGGAAGGCCAGGTCCAGCTTCTCCGCCAGCCACGAGGTCAGCAGCAGCATCAGGGCGTTGATCACCAGCGTGATCAGGCCCAGGGTGAGGACGAAGAGCGGGAAGGACAGCAGCTTCACCACGGGCTTCACGATGAAGTTCACCGCGCCGAAGACGAGCGCGACGAGGAAGAGCGTGACCACCTTGCGGGCGGTGTTCTCACCGGACAGCGTGATGCCCTTGAGCAGCCAGATGGCTACCGCCAGGGCCGCCGCGTTGGCGATCGTCTTGACTACGAAATTCTTCATGGTGAGATCGTTGCAGACGAGCGCGCTCGATGAAGATCCGCTCGAAGGCCCGGCCACGGGGCGGTGACCGCGTGGTGGTCGGCACGGCGATGGACGGACCCGAGGGACGGACGACGGATGAAAGCGTTCCGGCTGGACGAGCTGGAGGCCGAACGGGCCGCCAACGAAGGTGCCTACCTGCAGTTCCTACGGGAGCGGAACATGTCCGTCGGGCTGTACGCGCTCGACGCCGGCGACACCGACCCGCAGGGCCCGCACACCCAGGACGAGGTCTACGTCGTGATGAGCGGCCGGGGAGCGATCACCGTCGGCGAGGAGACCTCGTCGGTGGGGCGCGGCAGCGTGGTGTACGTGCCGGCCGGGGTGGTCCACCGCTTCCACCACATCAGCGAGGACCTGCGGATCCTGGTGGTCTTCTCCCCGCCGGAGAGCTGATCCCCGCCCGAGCCCACGCCCGCGCCCGAGCCCCCGACCGAGCCCACGCCCGTGCCCTCGCCCTCGCCCCTGCCCCCCACCCGTTCCCCGGCCGGTCCCCCGCGAACCCGTAGGGGGCGGTTCAGGGGAGGACGGGGGCCGTGAGCGCCCCGCCGGACCACCCCGTCGCCCTAGCATCGAATGCAGGCCGGGGCATTCCGCTCCGGGCGGCCGGAAGATCTACGGCGAGGCATTCGCCGGCGCACTTCTTGCGGCCGTGATGTGACGAGGCCGCGTGAAATCACGCGCGAAGCGGAGAGCAGGGATCGAGATGACCGAGAAGGGGATATTCGCCGGGATGCCGTGGTGGGTGAAGTGGGTCGCCGTGCCGGTCCTCGTCCTGCTGGTGTTCGGCAGCCTGATCATGAGCGTGCTCGGCTTTGTCATCGGCCTGCTCTTCAAGGCGCTGCTGCTGGTCGCTCTCGTCGGTGGCCTGATCTTCGTCGTCAAGAAGTTCACGTCGTCCTCGTCGTCGAGGGGCGACTGGTAGGGGCAGGTCATTCCGGGCGCGACGAGCCGCCCGGAACGTCCCCACCGGCAGGCGGCGTCGCCCACGCCGCCGTGCGGTGTCCGCTCGGTCAACTCAACGAAGCGGAAGGCGGGGAGTTATCTCTCCCGTCAACATCCCTCCGTCAACGTGAACGCGAAGCCCGGGGGCGGAAACGGTAATCCGTGCGCCCTCGGGCCGGTTTGGCCAGTTCTCTGCTGGTCCGTGCCAGCAAATCCCCCGTTACGACTCCGCCCCGTAGTCGAGTCGCTACGCTCCAGAGTCGGAGAGCTCGTATGCTCACCCTCGGTCTCCATGAGTAACTGGAAAATCACTCCTTGTGATCCACTGGGCGTTCTTGTCAGACTATGGCGTCATTGGGGCCATCAGGCTTCAATCCCTGCCAAACCGACGAAGACGGGGCATTGGGCGATGCGCGACACAGTTCAGGCAGAAGTGGTCATGACCTTCCTCGTCTCCGAGGAGCTGTCCTTCCGGATCCCGGTGGAGCTGGGCTACGACAGCAGCGATCCCTATGCGGTGAAGTTCACCTTCCACCTCCCCGGCGACGCCCCGGTGACCTGGGCCTTCGCCCGGGAGTTGCTGCTCGACGGGCTGAGCCAGCCGTCCGGCGAGGGCGATGTGCACATCGCCCCCGCCTCCTCCCAGCACCTGTCGGACGTCTTCATCCGGCTGCAAGTGGGTGGGGAGGGCGCGCTGTTCCGGGCGGGCGCGGCCCCCCTGGTGGCCTTCCTCGACCGGACCGACCGCGTGGCCCCCATGGGGGAGGAGCGCTCGGTCGCCGACTTCGACTACGAGCTCGCCGCCGCGCTCGACAGCATCCTCGCGGGCAATCCCGAGGGGCAGAACGCCGGTTAGCCGGCCGGCCCGGCCCGGCGCCCTCCTCCCCGACCGGCGGCGCACTCGCCGGGGTCCGGACCTCCGGCCCGCCCCCGTCGCGCTACTTCGCGCGCCGGCGCCTGCCGCCGCGCGCCCTGCTCCGCCCCCTGCCCGCCGCCCCCTTGCCGGTGCTGTGCCGGTCGGCGCTGACGACGAGCGCCGCCAGCGCGGTCGTCACCGGGACCGACGCCACCAGCCCGATGCTGCCGACCAGCGTGCGGACGATCTCCTCCGCGACGATCTCGCTGGTCGCCACCCGGTCGACGCCGCTGTCGGCGATCGAGAACAGCAGCAGCAACGGCAGCGACGCGCCGGCGTACGCCAGGACCAGCGTGTTCACCACGGACGCGATGTGGTCCCGCCCGATGCGCATCGCCGAGCCGTACAGTTTGCGCCAATTCGCGGTGGGGTCCGCCTCCTTCAGCTCCCACACCGCGGACGTCTGAGTGACGGTGACGTCGTCCAGCACGCCGAGCGAGCCGATGATGATGCCGGCCAGCAGCAGACCGCGGATCTCGATGTCCGGGTAGAGGCCGTGCACCAGCCCCGTCTGGTCGTCGGTGTTGCCCGTCAGATGCGCCCAGTCGATGAAGACCGACCCGAGCAGGCCGATGACCAGCAGGGACGTCAGCGTGCCGAGGACCGCCACGGAGGTGTGGGCATTGAGGCCGTGGCACATGTAGAGCGCGATCAGCATGATCGCGCTGCCGCCCACCACCGCCACGAGCAGCGGATCGGAGCCCTGCAGGATGGCCGGGAGGATGAACAGCGTCAGGATGCCGAAGCTGATCGCCAGCGCCACGAGCGCGAAGACGCCCCGGAGCCGGCCCACCACGACCACCGCGAGCGCGAAGATGCCGGCGAGTACGGCCATCGGCACTGTCCGGTTCACGTCGGTCACCGAATAGCGGAGCGCCTCCGGCGCCTTGGGGGCGTAGGCCAGGACCACCTCCTGTCCGACGCTGTAGCGGCGCGAGGCGTCCGGCTGCACCATCTCCATGAAGGTGAGCCCCTTGTCCTTGCCCGAGGTCACCTCGACGGTGGTCTTCTCGCACTTCCCCTTCGCGGGGACGGGGGCGCCCGGTGGGGGCTGCTGGCCGGGCGGTGGCTGCCCGCCGCGGGGGCAGTCGAGTTCCTCGATCTTCACGACACGGCCCGACTCGGTCTGCTGATCGAGACCCAGTCCGGTGTGCGGGTGCGCCGGGGTGCCGCCCGGCCACAGGATGATCAGACCGGCCACGACGGCGGCCGCGAAGGGAATGAGAACGGCCGTGATCACCTTGCGCAGCCGCGCCGAGGCGGGGGCCGTCGGACCGTGGCTGTGCGAGTGGGAGTGCGCATGGCTGTGCGAGTGACGATGGGGTGCCTCTTTGGTGCTGGTCACGGGGGCATCATCGCAAGCCCCCCTGTTCCTGCCGCCGGGATAGGCGCTAGCGTTGTGTCACCTTTGCAATCGCGGGAGCTCGGAGCACCGGGCTGAGAGGGCGCTGATCCCCGTACGGATGGATGTACGGATTCCGCTGCGCCGACCGCCGAACCTGTTACCGGGTAATGCCGGCGTAGGGAGTTACTGGTCTCATGACCTCGCAGGATGCACGCATGTCTGCCACCGGATCGACTTCGGAGATCGGCTGGCACAAGGACTATGTGACGGGTTCGCGGCCGGATCTGCGGGTTCCGGTGCGACGGGTGCACCTCACCAACGGGCGGGACGTCCAGCTGTACGACACCTCCGGCCCGTACACCGATCCGTCCGTCGAGACGGACGTCCGCCGCGGCCTGGCGCCGCTGCGCGAGAACTGGATCATCGGCCGCGGCGACACGGAGGAGTACGCCGGGCGCCCGGTGCGCCCCGAGGACGACGGCATCAAGCACACCTCGCCGCGCGGCGGGCTGCGGAACCTCGACGCGGTCTTCCCCGGCCGCCCCCGGCTGCCCCGCCGGGGCCGCGACGGCGCCGCGGTGACCCAGTTGGCGTACGCGCGCCGCGGCGACATCACCCCGGAGATGGAGTACGTCGCGCTCCGCGAGAACGTCTCCCCGGAGGTCGTCCGGGAGGAGATCGCGGCCGGCCGCGCCGTGCTGCCGGCGAACGTGAACCACCCGGAGATCGAGCCGATGATCATCGGTAAGCGGTTCCTGGTGAAGGTGAACGCCAACATCGGCAACTCCGCCGTCACCTCCTCCATCGAGGAGGAGGTGGAGAAGATGACCTGGGCCACCCGCTGGGGCGCCGACACGGTCATGGACCTCTCCACCGGCCGCAACATCCACACCACCCGCGAGTGGGTGCTGCGCAACTCTCCCGTCCCCATCGGCACCGTCCCCCTCTACCAGGCGCTGGAGAAGGTCGACGGCAAGGCCGAGGAGCTGACCTGGGAGATCTACAAGGACACGGTCATCGAGCAGGCCGAACAGGGCGTCGACTACATGACCGTCCACGCCGGCGTGCTGCTGCCGTACGTGCCGCTGACCGCGCGCCGCAAGACCGGCATCGTCTCGCGCGGCGGTTCGATCATGGCCGCCTGGTGCCTGGCGCACCACAAGGAGAATTTCCTCTACACGAACTTCGAGGAGCTCTGCGAGATCCTCGCCTCCTACGACGTGACGTACTCGCTCGGCGACGGGCTGCGCCCCGGCTCGATCGCGGACGCCAACGACGAGGCGCAGTTCGCGGAGCTGAGGACGCTGGGCGAGCTGAACACGATCGCCAAGCGGCACAACGTGCAGACGATGATCGAGGGCCCGGGCCATGTCCCGATGCACAAGATCAAGGAGAACATCGACCTCCAGCAGGAGATCTGCGAGGAGGCGCCGTTCTACACGCTCGGCCCGCTCACCACGGACATCGCACCCGCGTACGACCACATCACGTCGGGCATCGGCGCCGCGATGATCGCCTGGTGGGGCACGGCGATGCTCTGCTACGTCACGCCCAAGGAGCACCTCGGGCTGCCGGACCGCGACGACGTGAAGACCGGCGTCATCACGTACAAGATCGCGGCCCACGCGGCGGACCTCGCCAAGGGTCACCCGGGCGCCCAGGAATGGGACGACGCGCTGTCCGACGCGCGGTTCGAGTTCCGCTGGGAGGACCAGTTCAACCTGGCCCTCGACCCGGAGACCGCGCGCGCCTTCCACGACGAGACGCTGCCCGCCGAGCCGGCGAAGACCGCGCACTTCTGCTCGATGTGCGGTCCGAAGTTCTGCTCGATGAAGATCAGCAGGAGCATCACAGAACGGTTCGGCGGTGACGAGCCCGCCGCGTCCGAGGCGGAGATCGCCGAGGGCATGCTGAAGAAGTCGGCGGAGTTCGCCGCCGCCGGCAACCGCGTCTACCTGCCGATCGCCGAGTAGGCCCGAGGGGGGGGAACGATCCTGGGGGGGGGGGGGGGGGGGGGGGAGGGGGGGGGGGGGGGGGGGGGGGGGGGGGGGGGTGGGGTGTTTTGTTCTTGTGGCCGGTTTTTTGGCGGGTGGGGTCTTTG